>NZ_DAINDI010000035.1:0-3729 GCF_036731945.1 Psychrobacter sp. | reverse complement strand
TGATGGTTTTACCCTGGTGCTTACCAAACGTAAACGAGGTAGGAATCCGCGCTTCCTCGCTGGCAAGATATAACTGTTCCATGCTGGTAATATTACCCAGCTCGCATAGATGCTCTAGCAGCCACAGCGTGAACGTTACATCGTAACCAGCATCATGAGCATTGCGGCAATACTGACGTGCCAGATCAGGATTAATCGCGTAGGTGAGTGCGCCTAGTGAGTGACTATCCAAGTCCGGCAGCAATCTACGTGCCAGCGCTTGCGTACAAATACGTTTGTACTGGCTAACATCGACGCCAGCGTTGGCCGCGACTTGAATGTCATAATCGACATTGTGGCCGATGATGTAGGCTTCACCGACTGGCAGATGCCAAGGCACAACCTCTTTGTGGTTATCGCATCCAGCTACGTCATCATAGGTAATATGCGATACAGCCATTGCGCCGTAACTAATTGCGCGGTCAGGGCGGCAGTTGACAGTAGGGCTTGCTAAGTCTGTATATCCGTAATGATGGTAACTATCCGTTGATATCACGCCATCTACGAACTTTACGTGACGCCACCCCATCTGCGTTGCCTCAGCTTCCCTGCTAACATCCGTTGCTTCAAAATCTATAATCATTGCTGGCGTGTTCATGCTTTTGCTTCCTTAACAAATTCTTCAAATAGGTAGTTATAATCAAAAGGCTGTGCCACACCCATGACCGGTGCTTGCTTCTGGCGTTCGGCCATAAGCGCTTCGATATCAATTTCTTTAGGAAACTTAGACATATCCTTTTGCGCTCGCACCACAACATACGACCTGCTCATAATGACCGCGCCGCTACCATTCCTTGCTGCATCAAACGCCATGTTTGCCGCGTCTGGTATCGTGCGTCTATCGCCATAGCCTTGATAGTCAATCGTGGCACAGTACATTTCACCGTCAGCCATACACACATGACCAGTCACAACAAACTTACGCGGCGATTCCAGTATCTCTTTTCGCACCTTCGGGCTAATCCATTCGTCAAAATACTCAGTCCGATTTCTAACCTGATCGCCAGTGAGTGAGGTATTGAGGGGGATTTTCATGTAACCTTCGTACATTTCCGGCTTACTGGCTTTTATCTGGTTCGCCTTTTTGACTGCCGCTTTCTTGCGCTTATCGCGGTTTTTAATCTTTGCCATAATATTAGTCCTCAAACTTAGTTTCGATACACTCAACTGGAGCGCCGTTAGCGAGGTAGACACTGTGATTGGTGAGCACGTCCTTGAGTGCATCGCTTAGTACCTTGAGAGCGCTATCTTGTATCTCAATAACACCATCTTCCGACCCACCTTCAACATTATCGTTAACCCACTCATCAATGAAATCACGTAGTCGAAAAGGTAGGTTCGAAGTTTGCTCGATAGCATTCTCATGAGACGGGATTATTTTGCAAACCATGTAAGATGCTGGCGCCCACTCATGATCTTCAATTATTTGTTGGCGTATCTCTGGCGCGTCTAAAACTGCTTGTTCGCGACTTTCGTAAGGACCATGTTCTAGGCGCTCTTCATCTTCGATAGACATGTAGTAAGCTGGTAATACTGGTTTTGTAGTCATAATGATTATTCCGTAGTAGTTGAAAATAGGGTGTTTAGGCTGGCAGTTGTCCTTTCAAACTACCCCAGCGTCATAGCCTTGGTGAGCCATCACCTCACCAACTAGCTGATACCAGTGGCCTAAACGATTGATGGTTTATTCAATCAATATTTTTTACCACCATCTTTGACACGGTTCTCCATCTTGTGATCTGCACGCTGAGCGTTGTAAGCCAGCTTTTCAGCGATAGCGCCGCCTAGGTCGTAACCTTTACCGCCAGCCAAGTCGCAAATGCGGATAACTGCATCTGCCAATTCAACTTCCATCATTTTTCGATGGGGTAGATGGTCGTCCATCAAGTCTTTGCGATCGCCTTCCATTGCTTCAGCAAGCTCGCTTACGCACAACATAAGCAACTGACCAGTATTGCGCTTCATGCCAGTACCATCGGTGTCACCTAGATACTCGCCAGTTTCAGGACAAGTCCACCAGCCGCCGTTAATACTGGCTGTGTGGCAAGCATCTTGTAGTGAGGCTACAGCGTCAGCAAGTGGCTGACCTTTTAAAATAGGGGTTAATTCTTTTTGAGAAGTCATAATATTTACCTTTAAGTTAGAGTAGGGTTGGCAGCTTACGGCTGCAAATCGTTATTCCGAAAATTAACTAGCCAGCGAAAGACTAGAAAGGTATCCAATCATCGTTTGGACCGTCCGGCATGTTTGATGGTGCTGGTACGTTGTTCGGTGCGCTACTATTGTTTTGTTGAGTAGGTGCTGGACCACGCTGGTAAGTCGTCCCGCCATGTGGTGGCTGGCTAGTACGTTGATTGTTATAGCCGCCTTTATTGCCGCTCATCTGTGCATCAACTTCCTTTTCTGACTTTTGCGAGTAACCAATCAAGCGCTCCATCTGCACTTCAATTTGCTGCGCTGGTGCCTGATCCTTTTGTTCTTGCAAAGTCTGGCGCTTCTGATTGAAGGCGGCGAACAGCTGCGTCTTCTTGCGCTTCTCACCGTTGTAAATTTCAAACTCATCAATAAACAGACCAGTGAAGTGCTTGCCCATTAATTCATTGGCCACCGTCATCTGAGTTGGGACCACCTTGCCAGCCGCAGCATCGTACTTGTCGATATTAGCTTGCGTTGGGGTGAGTGTCGTAACGCCAGTGACCGCCATAATGCTTTGTAGCTGGTTGTAAAAGCCTTCGATATAACTGCCGTCTTGCTTCATAAACCAAAGAGTGAAGTAACCTTTCTGACCATCTTTGTTGAACACATCAAAAGCCATGCCGGTTGTGCCAGTGTTGTTCGATACAACAAACTCAGCGCGACCAATCTTGACCAGTTGTTCGCTGTTGCCGTCAAAGAATTGACCGCCACCAGTATTGGCTTTAAGTGCGGCAGTTTCGTTTAGCTGGATAGTAGGGAAGTTCATGGGTAGGTCCTTTAAATAAAATTAGGCTATTTGTGCCTGTTGATTATGGTTTTTGGCAATGCCGTAGAAGTCGCAGATTGCGTCATCTACAGCGTTTAAATCATTAGGTATTAGTTCGTTGGCAAACATTTCATGCGGCGTTTTAACAGTGGTGGTGCCGTCATTCTTGGTCATAAAGTAATGTTCGCCATTACGAATGGTGGTTTGCAGTACGATAGTCACCATGCCTTCAAGTACAATCTTTTCATCGAGCATCTTGCCCATCGTTTTAATCTTCGTCTTACCCTCCACTTCTTCGATGTGCGATAAGATATAAATGCGCTGGTCAGGGTGCGTATTATTGATAGCTGTGTTCAGAATATTCCAAGCGTTCTGACCGATACGATTAAAGCGCTGGAATACTGAGTTGCCACCACCTTCATCGGTCACACCGCGCATAAACTCATTGGCCATGATGTACTGGAAGTCATCGATAATCACGATAGGCGCTTTAAGAGATGGCAGAAGGTCATTAATCTCGTAAGCGTTATCCGTGTTCAGCTTTCTAAATTGCTTGCCGGCTCGAAAGGGTAGCGGCTTACCCATGACGTTGATAACGCCACATAGCGACGGGTCAAGGTTTTGCATACTAAAAGACTTGCCCGAACCGCTATTGCCTAACACTAAAGTCACGATAGCCATTAGATATTCTCCTCACCAAGACCAAACACGCTATCAAACTGCGCTAA
>NZ_DAINDI010000034.1:29093-31656 GCF_036731945.1 Psychrobacter sp. | reverse complement strand
TGAAAAGCCAAATAAATCATTATCCAAAGTAAAACGCAGCTCAATTAAATCGGGTAGGAGCAGAATGATAACGGTGGTGATACTGGCTATGATAAAGGCGAGCAGCAAACCGATAAAGATAGAATGCTTACAATGCTTAAAGAGCAGGATAAAGGGTTTGGCAATATAATCACGCGGCTTTGCGGCTTTCATGGCGATAAAAAATGGCGATTCATCTATCAAGCGACATGCCAATAAAGGCAGCACGCTTAGGATGGCCGCCATAAAAAACGGTATCCGCCAGCCATAAGCAGCCAGTTGCTCTGTGGTCATGGAGTTGGTTAGCCAAAGAAAAAAGGCGTTGGAAAATAGTACACCGACAAAAAAGCTTGCCGTCACATAACTACAAGCGACTGACAAATATTGGCGCGGCACATGCTCTGACACAAAAACCCAAGCCAGTGGTACAAAAAGCCCAAACGCCATCCCTTGTATTAGGCGTAAAATAATGAATAAAGCAGGCGCAGCCATACCCCATTGGGCATAGGTTGGCAAGCAGGCCATCGCCAGCAAGCTTGCAGCGGTCACCAAAATACTCATTAATAATATCGGTTTTCGTCCACTAATATCACCAAAGCGCCCAAAGATAACCCCGCCAAACGGACGTGCCAAATATCCAATCGCAAATAGCCCAAGCCCTTGTATTTTCGCCATTGCCGCACTGGTATTAGCAGGAAAAAAGGCAGCGGCGATGATATCGGCAAGATATAAATAAATCAAAAAATCAAAAAACGCGACTGCGCTACTAAAGCAAATAAACAGTACAGCATTTCTATCTTTAGAAGACATCAGAGCATATTGAGAACGAGAAGGCATAATAGATCACGCATCCACTTAAAGAGGGGTTTATTAAAATGGGTAAATAAAGCGTATGAAATAACAGTCGTGCGATAAAAGTATTGGCTATCTATAACAACCAATCAATCGGTAGCCACGACATAATGGCCAACCAAATATGATCACTAATATCGACGCGTGGCTCTGAATCGTAAACGACCTTTTCACCAGCTTCTACGGTATGCCATTGCAAACTGCCATTTTCTAACAACTTAACTTCATAGGCTTGACCCAATAATTCATCGCTGAGCGCGCTATGCAATTGTTTTGCCAGCTCTTCATCATTGATAATGACGCCCATCTCAGTATTGATGTTGGCGGAACGTGGATCGACGTTATATGAGCCGATAAATACTTGGTAGTCGTCAACGGCAAAAGTCTTGGCATGCAGGCTGGTAGACGATTGACTGCGCGCCTTCCAAAGCTTGTTTTCGCGTTTTTCTTCAGAAGCGGTTGATTTTAGCTCGTAGATTTTTACTCCAGCTCGCAATAAGCTTGGGCGCCATTGACTGTAGCCAGAGTGCACAGCGGTCACATCGGTGGCATCAAAAGAATTGGTCAAAATCTTGATATCAATTCCCGCTTCTGCCAGCTCGACCAGCGTATTGACCCCATCTTTGGTTGGGACAAAATAGGATGAAATAATCGTCAGACGTTTGGTCGGACTGCCCAATAAGGTACGCAGCTGATGCACCAGATTGGTATCGGCTGGGACAGTCTTGGTCAATTTGCCGACGTCATCGCTTAAAAACTGCATGTCAGTCCAGCGAAAGGGCACGCGCTTATTAATTAGGTCACTATCAATAGAGGAATCTTCGATAGCCGTTTTATAGACGTCTAAGCTGCTCTTACTGTTGTTTTTTTCATCGGCTCTTAGTTTGTCCAAACCTTCCAAAAAATCCGTGGTTTCACCTTTATCAAGGGTGGCAAGGGTTTGGATATCAAATGAAATTGGCGCTGACCAGTAACTGGCAAAGCTATTGTCAATGTCAGCGACTACTTTACCGATGAGCAAAACGTCTAAATCGGCAAATTGGCTGTTTTTATCATTACTTAGGTATTCATCACCAATATTACGCCCACCAATAATGGTGATTTGCTTATCAAAGGTCATGCTTTTATTGTGCATGCGCCGATTGATGCGCGGTAGACCTGTCACGAAGTTTAAAGTTTGAAATTTGCGGTACATCAATGGGTTGATAATACGTACGGCGATATTTGGGTGGCTGGCAAAACGTAATAAATGCTGATCAAATTTGGCACTATTATTAAAATCATCCAACAACAAACGAACGATGACGCCGCGCTCGGCCGCGTCCCATAAGTCCTTTAGCATCAGCTGTCCGGCTTGGTCATCGTGCCAAATATAATATTGGGCGTCGATATTACGCGTGGCCATGCTGGTCAAAATACTGCGTGAAGCAAAAGCGTTGGCACCTGTCACAATCGGATGATAACCCGATAAATCAGGGTGAATCTCGTTTTGTTCACTGATAGCGGCGACTAAATCAGTGCTATCTGTTTTTGTATTGGTAGTTTGGCTGTTTTGTTGGCCGTCTTTTTGCTTGCTATTTTGCTCGCGACCCTCTTGTTGATATAAAGCGTCGATACGCGCGGATAAAGCTTGGCTTTCAGGCAAATGCGGCTGCTTTGGCAAACTCTGACATCCACTAAGACCTAAGGTAAG
>NZ_DAINDI010000034.1:24567-29083 GCF_036731945.1 Psychrobacter sp. | reverse complement strand
CGAGAGTTAAGCTCAACGATAAGTTACTTGGTTCTATACTGAACATCGACATAAATGAGTGACCTTAGTGGACCTGAATTGAATAAAGCACGGGTTAAAAATGGGCTTGATTTATTGGCTATTTTTACCGATGGTAGCACTGAATATGGCGCCTATAATGATATTGCTCAAAGCAATATTCGCAGCGCCGCTAAGCTTAACAGCTGACGCCATCTATGCCTATTGCAAATACGTTATTTTTTTCTGTTGCGGTGATTTATTTGGCCGTGATTTAGATATCGCGCAGTCACCGTTTGCGCTTGCAATGTGTCATTAGAAATGCAGCAAGCTATTTTGGCTCAAATATTTAGTGCGAGCTGTTCAATCACAAAGGTTTAATGACAAATAACGACTAGTCGCTATGCAAAAATAATATTTAGCAGGCCTTTGAAACCAGCTGTTTGGAATAAGTTGCCATGCTATGATAACGCAAACAAATGCTGTTTATAATCAAAATAGGCCGTATGTTTAATAATAACCAGTGCAATGGAAAATTTATGAGCCAGTCGCAAGTGCATGATGATAGCAATGCAAATAAAACAGAGACAAATAAAGTAGACCCTAACTGGCGCGATGACGCGCTCAATCTAGATCTTAATTATGGCATGCAAACCATCGCCGTACGAGCAGGGCAGCATCGCACTGATGAAGGCGAGCATTCAGAGGCTATTTTTACCACCAGCTCTTATGTTTACGAGTCGGCAGCAGATGCAGCAGCACATTTCAACGGTGACAAATCGGGTAACGTTTATTCGCGCCATACCAATCCGAGCGTGCGTACCTTTGAGCGGCGTTTGGCAGCGCTCGAAAACGGTGAGCGCGCGGTGGCAACAGCCTCAGGTATGGGCGCGATTTTGACCATGTGTTTGGCGTATCTTAAAGCTGGCGATCATTTGCTCGCCGCCAACCAGTTATTTGGCTCATCGATTGGTTTGTTTAATAACTATATGGCAAAGTTTGGCGTCGAAGTCAGCTATGTCGATTGCTTCGATAATGACGCTTGGACAAAAGCTGTGCGGCCAAATACCAAGGTCATTTATTGTGAGAGCCCTAGCAATCCGCTTGCGCAAATTTGTGATATCGGCTATTTAAGTCAGCTATGTAAAGCCAATGATATCTTATTGGTCGTTGATAACTGCTTTGCCACGCCAGCTTTGCAGCGCCCATTAGATTTGGGCGCAGATGTGGTCATTCACTCTGCAACCAAATATTTAGACGGTCAAGGTCGGGTATTGGGCGGCGCTTTAGTCGGTAGCGATAAGCTGATGCAAGAGGCTTTTACCGTGGTGCGTTCAGGCGGTATCAGTATGAGCCCATTTAACGCATGGGTCTTTACTAAAGGTCTTGAAACGCTTAAATTACGTATGCAAGCGCATTGTCAAAATGCCAATCAAATAGCAGAATTTTTGGTCAATCATCCCAACGTCAGCACCGTGCATTTTTCAGGTTTGAGTAATCATCCCGCTCATGAATTGGCAACGCGTCAACATCATATGAAAGGTGGTTACGGTGCTATCATGGGTTTTGAAGTTAAGTCGTCAGCTAGCTCTGATTCAAAAAGCCTTGATTCAAATATTAGGGATTCAAAAGCCGCGGCTTGGCATGTGATTGATTCAACGCAAATGGTTTCTATCACCAATAATTTAGGCGATGCCAAAACCACCATTACCCATCCCGCGACCACTACCCATTTTCGCTTGACGCCTGAGGCGCGCGCAGAAGCAGGCGTTAATGATAGTCTCATCCGTCTGTCAGTAGGTTTAGAGGATGTGGAAGATATCATCAAAGATTTGGCGCGTGGTTTAGACAGTTTGTAAAGATAAAGGTATAATCGCCATTAACATCAGATTTAGTGATGAATAACGCTTTATAATTATACGCATTAAGACAAAACAAAAGAGGCAACTATGAATATTCAAGCATTGATGCAACAAGCACAAACGATGCAAAAGAAAGTCGAAGCAAACGTTGAAAACGCCAAAAAAGAACTGGCCAATAAAGAAGTGCAAGCCGAAGCGGGCAGTGGTCTGGTTAAAGTCACTATGACCGGTCGTCACGTGGTTAAGCGTTTGACCATCGATCCAAGCTTATTGGAAGATGAGCCAGATATGATCGAAGACTTAATCGCGGCTGCGATCAATGATGCGGTGCGTCAAGCGGATGAGCTCTATGAAGAAACCATGGCTGGTGCGACTTCAGGTATGGGTTTACCACCAGGTATGCAAGGTCTGTTCTAAATAGCGGATTATAAGCGCTAAAAACTGCTGATTGAACACAAAAATGGGGTTGTTATCGACACGATACGACCCCATTTTTATAGCTACGATTTATAAATTAAGCTAAATAAAGGAAGTTACTTTGCTGACAGCCAAATTTGATCAGCTGGTCAAACAGCTACGTATTTTGCCGGGCGTGGGGCAAAAAAGTGCTCAACGTATGGCGCTGCATCTGCTCACTAAAAAACGTCCGCAAGGCATGGCACTGGCGCAAGCGCTTGATGAGGCGATGCGTGAGATTGTCGAATGCCAGCGCTGCCATAGTTTTAGTGACGAGGCGATTTGTCCATTATGCCAAGATCCAAGACGTGATGATGGCTTACTATGCGTGGTCGAAACCGCCGCCGATGTGATGGCTATCGAGCAAACGGCAGGCTATCGTGGACGCTATTTTGTGTTGGGCGGGCATTTATCGCCCATAGACGGTATCAGCGCCGATGATCTAAATATCGATCAGCTGGTCTGGCGCGTTAAGCAAGAGCCGGTTGAAGAGTTAATTTTAGCAACTGGTACGACGGTTGAAGGGCAAACCACCGCCCACTTTATCAGTGAAGCGGTCAGCCGTCATGTCAATAAAATCACGCGTTTGGCGCAAGGCGTACCGATGGGCGGCGAGCTTGAGTATCTTGATAGTATGACCCTTGGGCAAGCGATGCAAAATCGCTCTTTCTTGTAGTATTAACGGTAGCAATTTTATAAATTCTCTATAAAAATCAAGTCTTGTCCATTTTATTTTGTGATATTGTTATAATGGTTTTGATATTCACTTTTATTAAGGCGCGGTTTAGCGTTTTATTTTCTTCTATTTCAGCAGGTATCTGCCCGTGTCAAACCATGTTTCAACAGCTTTAACTACTTCTAACCAATCAAACCGCTTAGATAATACGGCTACTGATGATGAGTTATCAAAACCATCAATCAATAACGAGGTAGCGCCCACAGATTTGCCACCCGAGCCAAATATCGATGCCTTGCTAGATGCCGCTGATGACGCGGCTGTTACCTGGGTACGTCAGCAAGATGATTTGGCTGAAGTTATCGATGCTTTGGCGACTTGCGGGCGGGTGGCACTAGATACCGAATTTATTAAGCGCGATACTTATTATCCGCGTTTGGCACTGGTGCAGCTGAATACTGGCAATCATGTGTATCTATTGGATGCGCCGCAATTGCAATTGGCTGAGCTATGGCAGGCCTTGGCTAAAGTAGACGTGGCGATTTGGCATGCCTGCGGTGAAGACTTGGGTATTTTTTATCTATTGTCTGGTTGTCCACCATTGACCAATATTTTTGATACGCAAATTGCCCTGTCATATTTGACAGGTCAGCTGCAAATGGGCTATCAGCAGGCGCTTGATGATCAGCTAGATATGCATATCGATAAAGAGCAAAGCCAATCAGACTGGCTGCAACGTCCGCTATCAGATGAGCAAGAGCAGTATGCGATAGATGACGTGCGTTTTTTGCCAGCGCTTTATCTAAGCCTTGAATATGAGCTAAAAAAACAAGGTCTGTTTGAATATGTATGGGCAGATTGTCAGCTTTATGCCAGTGACTTATATGACGCGCAGCATGTAGCTGATGATGAGATGTATCTAACGATGGCAGATTATCGTTATACCTCTGAGCAAATGGCGATACTACAAGCAGTGGCAACATGGCGTGAGGAGCTGGCACGAGCGACCAATCAGCCGCGTACCTTTGTCATTAAAAAACAAGCAGTGCGTGAGATTATCACCGAAAAGCCAAGCAGCATGCGCGAGCTTGCGCACAAAACCACGATGCACCGTAGCATGCTGCGCCTCTATGGTGAAGAGCTGTTAAAGGTGATTAAAGAAGCCAAAAACCTGCACCCTGCTGAGCATCCGGACTGTCTATTGCCACCGTATCGCTCAAAAAACAAAGTACTGTCAAAAGCAGTACAACAAGCAATCGATGAGCAAGCAGAAGAAATCGGCGTGCCTGCTAATGTATTGATGCGTAAAAAATGGCTGTCACAGCTCTATGAAGTGATTGCCTTTGATAAAGATCTAAGCGAACTACCAGAAGGTTTACAAGGCTGGCGCAATGAGTGGGTGATGCATACCTTGATTCCAGTGATTGAGGAACATAAAACCGAGTTACAACAGGGGATGGGTATCAATGTTCGCTAAGTGATAAAAATTAGAATTTATAAGTACTTAGCATTTATAAGTGCTTAA
>NZ_DAINDI010000034.1:24206-24557 GCF_036731945.1 Psychrobacter sp. | reverse complement strand
GGTCAAACTGTCCATGTTGTAAAAAATATTTGGTTTGTGCGGCCACTGTTTTATCGACCAGCATACCCGTATGCGAGACGGGCAAGACAATGTGGTCAGTTGCGGTCTCTATTTTAGTTTCTTCTATATATACCGTACCATCGTGGAGCAGATGTTCTGCTGATGGCATGTTGTCTGCTCGACGCAGTTTGCGATTATGATACTGCAAAAATAACTGCCCCAAGCCATAAGGACGATTACCGGCAATCACGCCTAAAGTAATATGCTGCGGTAGCGGCGCGACCGTGCCATCTAGTGCATCGACGTACGAACGTCCTACCACCGCTGGAGTCAAGCGCCAAATATAATCTG
>NZ_DAINDI010000034.1:23562-24143 GCF_036731945.1 Psychrobacter sp. | reverse complement strand
ACACTCCCTAAATGCGGTGTCCCAAGGGTTACGCAACGCCCAATTTGCCATTGTGGATATTCAGCGACAAAATCACGAACAATCAAACCGCCCAAACTATGACCGACCAAATCGATTGGTTGGTCTGGATGATGATGGTTTTCTAGCCAGCTATTTAGACGGGCGCTATTGGTTTTGATGCCATCACGCATACTACGATAGCCATACTGATGGGTGTCAAATCCTGCTGCTTGCAAGCGTTTGGCCAATGGTCGCATAATCCAAGCGCTTTGATG
The DNA here is from genome assembly GCF_036731945.1 of Psychrobacter sp. Taxonomy (GTDB): domain Bacteria; phylum Pseudomonadota; class Gammaproteobacteria; order Pseudomonadales; family Moraxellaceae; genus Psychrobacter. The sequence goes on along the minus strand of NZ_DAINDI010000034.1, from coordinate 23,868 downwards.
CAGACCATGAATCAGAATAACGCGACTTTTTTGTTGCATGTCATTGTCCAAAAATTAATTTATTGATGTTTTATTATATTAGGCTGTTACTGGTCATTTAAATACTAATGACGTTATTTCTTAAGTTATTAGTTAATAAAGGCAAAATAAAAACCTCCAAATCAGCTGCTGACTTGGAGGTTTTTTTTATAAAATACTGTTTATGATTTATCGAAAAATACGATTACATGTAGTTTTCGATACTTGGGCAAGAGCACATAAGGTTCTTATCACCATAAGCGTCATCAACACGTGCCACCCTCGGCC
>NZ_DAINDI010000034.1:19825-23552 GCF_036731945.1 Psychrobacter sp. | reverse complement strand
GCAGTGGGAAGGCCGCCGTATCACGGCTGTACGGATGCGACCATTCGCTGCTGGTAATCATCGCCGCGGTATGTGGCGCATTGACCAATGGATTGTTATCTAATGTCCAACCATCTTCGCCAGCTTTGGCTTTCATTGCCTCATTTTTGATAGATTGTAGCGCACTGATAAAACGATCCAATTCTTCTTTCGACTCAGATTCAGTGGGTTCAATCATCAAGGTGCCTGCAACTGGGAAACTCATCGTTGGTGAGTGGAAGCCATAATCCATCAAGCGCTTAGCAATATCGCTTTCACTGATGCCAGTTTCTTCCTTCAATGGGCGAATATCGATGATACATTCGTGAGCGACACGGCCATTTTTACCTGTATAAAGAACAGGGTAGTGGTCTTTCAGCTGGCTGGCAACATAGTTGGCATTTAATAATGCAAGTTCAGTAGCTTTTAGCAGACCATCGCGTCCCATCATAGCAATGTACATCCATGAGATTGGTAAGATACTTGCTGAACCATAAGGCGCTGCTGATACCGCTGAGCAATCATTTTGCGCATTATGCACAGGGCTCAACGTATGGTTGGCCATGTATGGTGCTAAGTGTGCTTTCATACCGATAGGGCCCATGCCAGGACCGCCGCCGCCATGTGGGATACAGAAAGTCTTGTGTAAGTTCATATGCAGTACGTCTGCTCCAACATCGGCAGGCTGCATCATGCCGACCTGCGCATTCATGTTGGCGCCATCCATATAGACCTGACCGCCATGTTGATGAATCAAATCACAAATATGACGGATGCCTTCTTCAAACACACCGTGCCTTGATGGGTAAGTAATCATCAAGGCACCTAAACGCGCGCTGTGCTCTTCACATTTAGCGGTCAGGTCACCGATGTCTACGTTACCGTTGTCATCAGTTTTGACCACGACGACTTGCATACCCATCATCATGGCGGTAGCAGGGTTGGTACCGTGCGCTGACATTGGAATCAAGCAAACATCACGATCCGTTTCGCCCAATGACTCATGGTAACGACGGATTGCTAATAGACCGGCGTATTCGCCTGAAGCGCCAGAGTTTGGCTGCATAGATACTTCATCAAAACCTGTGATGGCTTTTAATTGCTCTTGTAAGCTATCAATCATCGCAATGTAGCCAGTCACTTGATCGCGCGGTGCAAATGGATGCACATTGGCAAATTCAGGCCAAGTAATCGGTAGCATCTCACTGGTCGCGTTCAATTTCATGGTACAGCTACCAAGAGAAATCATGCTACGGTTCATCGCCAAATCTTTGTCTTCTAGCGACTTTAAGTAGCGCAGCATTTCGTGCTCGGTATGATGGGTGTTAAATACCGGATGGCTCAAGATATCATCGCTACGCAAGTGGGCGCTATCGAGTGACACGCGAGCTTCGGTCGGCAAGTCATGAGCTTTACTGACAAATAATTGCGTTAAGACATTAAAATCTTGCGCATCGCTAGTTTCACTAAAGGCAACGCTCAATTTGGTGTCGCCAAGACGCCATAAGTTGTAGCCAATATTGTCGGCGTTTTCAAAAATCTGCGTTGCCATTTTTTCTGAACCACAATCAACGACGACACTATCAAAGAATTGATCGTGTACGACTTTTAAATTACTGTCGTTAGCACCTTTAATAACATCAGCAAAGGCAGTCGCAAACGCATGGATACGAGTGGCAATACGCTTAACGCCATTTGGACCATGATACACGGCATACATACCGGCTAGATTGGCAAGCAAGACTTGTGACGTGCAAATGTTTGAGTTGGCCTTTTCACGGCGGATATGTTGCTCGCGGGTTTGCAGTGCCATACGTAAGGCGGTATTGCCTTGCGAGTCTTTTGAGACACCAATGATACGACCAGGTGCTGAACGCTTAGCCTTATCAGAGAAGGCAAAGTAGGCGGCGTGTGGACCACCAAAACCCATCGGAATACCAAAACGCTGGGTGCTACCGAGTGCTACGTCTGCGCCCATATCGGCTGGTGACTTTAATAGCACCAAGCTCATGATGTCACTGACAACGCTGACGTAGGTTTTGTTTTTCTTTACCGCCGCAATAACATCGGTTAAGTCTTTTACATCGCCTTCAACACCGACGTATTGGAATATAGCACCGAAATAATCACCTGATTTAGCCAGTTCGAAATCACCAACCACCACTTCCCAACCAAAATATTTGGCACGAGTATTGATGACATCTAAGGTTTGTGGATAAATGCGGTCATCAACAAAAAACTGGTTTGATTTACTTTTGCTCACACGCTTTGACATCGCCATCGCTTCTGCCGCAGCTGTTGCTTCGTCAAGTAATGACGCACCAGCCATTTCCAAACCTGTTAAATCAATACAAACTTGCTGGAAGTTAAGCAATGCTTCTAGGCGACCTTGGGCGATTTCAGCTTGATAAGGCGTGTAAGCAGTGTACCAACCTGGATTTTCAAGGACGTTGCGCTGAATCACTGCTGGCATGCGCACAGGCGAGTAACCTTGACCGATATAGCTCTTATTAACCGTGATATCGTCTGCCATGGTACGTAGTTTAGCAAGTGCGGTGTGCTCACTCATCGCCACAGGCAAATCTAGCTCTTTATGCAAGCGCACTGGCTCAGGCACGGTATCATTGATAAAGCTTGCCATATCTTGATAACCAACGGCATTTAATAGGTCGGCTTGTTTGGCATCATTTGAGCCTAAATGACGATAGACAAATTCAGCTTCGTTGAATAAACCTTGAAAGGTATCAAACGTTGGGTTTTGCGAGATAGTCATAACAGTCCTTGGTAAAAGGGGTGATAAAGGAGATGGCTAAAATAATGAATAAAGAATAATTAATAACGGTTTACGGTTTTAGACGTAATGGACAAATTGAGTTTGGTCAAAGCGGAACTGGCTGTTATAAATGCCATTATCAGCGCGCTCACCGGCACCAATCATCATAATGATATGGTGATCGTCGCTTAAATTTAATAAGCGTTTCATCGCAGGCTCATCAAAGCCGCCCATCGGACAACTATCAAAACCGTGCGCGCGTAAAGCAAGCATGAGGTTTTCGGCTGCAAGAGCAGTATTGTTGGTGGCCCAGTTTTTGGTGTCTTCAAAGGTATAATAAGGTGATTTAATCGGACCTTTTACCCGTCTGACCACTTGCGTTGCACCCCATTTAGCCGCTGATATAACGTTGACCGGTCCGCGTAAGAAATCCATGGTCACAACTTTGTTGTAGTAGTCTTTGACCTTTTTTGGCACTGGCGTATCCGGATATTCACGCAATATTTGCTTAGCATGGTCGTGCCAAACATCGGTACGCGCAACGACCGCAATCAAGCGCGCTGAGGTTTTAGCCGCGTTTTGATTCATGCAGTTTTTTACCGCGCGTTTGCGTTTATCCGCATCATCAATTACATAAAATTCCCAAGGCTGCAGGTTGCTTGAGTTCGGCGCGAGCATAGCCAAACGTAGGCAATCTGCTAATACCTCATCAGGTATCGGTGTGTCGGTAAAACGTCGGACAGATCGGCGTGATTCAACCACATCGCGAAACGCTTGTAGCTGCGGGGTATGATCAGGCGTCGCAATCGTGGTTTGCTTATTAGTATCAGGGGTCATATGAAAATCCATGCTGGGATTGAGTGCTTGGCTAGGTTTGTGTGTCGAGATACTTGAGGTGCGTGGTTAATATTCTTTCCTCAATGAGTACGGCCCAAA
>NZ_DAINDI010000034.1:19209-19815 GCF_036731945.1 Psychrobacter sp. | reverse complement strand
AATGCTAAATTGAGCCCTAAGCAGGTTAGGAAAAAAGCGCACAGATACCAGCTGACGCCAATATCTGTCATAACAAGTTGATTTTTAAATACTAAAATAACGATAGCTTAATTAATTAGCGCCTATTAGCTTACTATTACAGCTCGTTTTCGTACTCATCAGCACTTAGTAAAGCTTCGTAGTCAGCGATATTGTCAGGCTTCATTCTAAAGAACCAACCTTCACCGTATGGGTCAGAGTTGATGATTTCTGGATCATCTTCTAATGCTTCGTTGATAGCAACTACTTCGCCTGAGAGAGGCGCGTAAACGTCAGAGGCCGCTTTTACAGACTCAACCACAGAGATTTCGTCGTCAACCGCGATGATATCGCCAACGTCTGGTAATTCAACAAACACCACGTCACCGAGTAAGTCTTGAGCATGGTCAGTGATACCAACCGTAATCGTACCGTCGTCTTCTAGGCGCAGCCACTCGTGGCTGGCGATGTATTTTAGTTCTGCTGGGATATTGCTCATGGTCTCTCTCCTAAATGATAGAGAATGGTTAATAAAAACAAGGGACGCTCATAATAAAAGGTATCAGGGATATCAGTCAAATTGCTGCT
>NZ_DAINDI010000034.1:16504-19199 GCF_036731945.1 Psychrobacter sp. | reverse complement strand
GCTTGCCATTACGCACAAAGGGCAGCTTGACAACGCGGACGTCGACGAATTTACCCTTGCCGCGCAAATCGACCTGCACGCTATCGTCATCTGATAAGCTGGCAGGCACACGGGCAATAGCAATCGAATTTTTTAGGCTAGGGGAGAAAGTGCCACTGGTAATAAGACCCGTTTGCTCGTTGTCTGATCCTTGATTGATGGTCACGGTCATGCCTTCACGTAAGACGCCGCGTGTCGTCAATAGTAAACCGACTTGCTTCATGGCACTGTTGTCATTTTTTGCTTGTTGACGCTTACTTACTAAGGCGTCACGGCCGATAAAGACGCGCTCGTCTTTTAGCGCCAGTGTCCAGCCCATATTGCACTCATAAGGGCTGATTTCTTCGTCCATGTCATGACCATAAAGGTTCATGCCCGCTTCCATACGCAAGGTATCACGCGCGCCAAGACCAGCAGGTTTGACACCATTGGCTTTTAATTGCTCAAAAAACGCTGGTGCATCATCGCCATGCATGATTACTTCAACGCCGTCTTCGCCTGTATAGCCAGTGCGCGCCACAAACCAATCTTTGCCTTCGATATCGGTTAAATCAGCACCAACGAAAGGCTTAAGGGCAGCCAGTGTATCTGCCCAACTCGGTTTGACTTCTGCCAGCTTTGCAACGGCATTCGGGCCTTGGACCGCGAGCATAGCCAAGTCATCACGTTCCGTTAAAGCAACATCAAAATCTTCGGCAACTTTTTCAAATTGTGCCATGTCTTTATCACGGGTAGCCGCATTTGACACGATACGATATTCGCTCGCGTCTTCATTCATCAGATAAACGATTAAATCGTCAATGATACCGCCTTGCTCATTGAGCATCGGAGAGTAAAGTGCTTTACCGACGGTTTTTAATTTATCGACATCATTGGCAAGAAGCTTTTGCAACCATGCTTTGGCATCCGAGCCTTTAATATCAACAACGACCATATGTGAGACATCAAACATCCCTGCGTCGGTACGCACGGCTTCGTGTTCTTCGATTTGTGAACCATAATGGATTGGCAATTCCCAACCAGAGAAATCCACCAGTTTGCCATCACTATCAAGGTGCGACTGGTAAAGGGGCGTGCGTTTAGGGGCGGAAGCGCTGGTATTTTGAGAATTGGTATTGTGAGCGTCGGTCATAACAAATCCTTATGGAACATCAGCAGCACTTGATAAACAGGTATAAAATATCAAAGTAGCAGCGCAGATGTACATTATCATAGTAGTGAGTAGCAATCTTGCAGGGCGCAAGCAGTGCAACCAAGGGTCGTACAAAAAAAATAGAACAATTAGCCAAACAGACGCCAAACGTCGGTTTAAGCAAAAGCCCTATCTGTCCTGTAACCTGAGATTTTCAACACGAACCATCATTGTGATTTTTTAAAGCAAAAGCCTTAAAAAGTCCAAGCAAATGATGTCGCATTTTCTCCCCTTCGGTGGGTAAGGCGTCGTCCGTCCTTACCGCTCTCCAGATTTGTTATGTCTTATGTTTTGGAATGCTATGCAGTTGCGATAGCAATAAAACAGTTGTGACATATGTTTTTCAGTCCTTTTACCTGAGCGATTGGCAGGGTGTATGCGCCTTCGGTGGTCATCAAGCAGTTATCAGCGCGGCTCGTAAATATAAGCGCACTTAATACCATGCCTAAGACTCTCTCCTGAAAAACGCTTTTATTATGAAAGGTTCAGCCCGTTTTTACAAGCTATCTGCCGCATTAAAGTCGATAATGTTGTTAAAAACAACTTTTTAGCAGCAGAGCTGATAAGTTTATGAATAAATAGTACCGGTGCAAGATCGTTAAATGAGCGGACTTTACAGTGATTTACCATAGCAGAACGTAAAGCGACTACTGAAAGTGGGCGCAAATATGCTAATCTATGGCGATAGTTTCTGATAGGTTGTTTTTATGCATTGCGATATTTATAAATTTCCCAAACATGACGATATGTATGTTTACATTGCGCGTCCTGATTACCCTGATGATACCGATGAGCTTAGAGACTGGTTTGGTATACTGCCAAAAGAATTTCGGGCAAGTTTAGGACGTAGTCAGTTTGTCATGCATTTAGACTTGGCGAGCACACCAAAATTGGCGCGTGTTGACAAAGAAGAAGTATTGGCAAAACTAAAGACGCAAGGGTATTTTGTGCAGTTGCCGCCGCAAGATGTCATGCGTCGTCAAGCTGAGCTACGCGCCCGTGAAGCGCAGGACAATATCTACGATTAATAGCTGTTTTAAAATTAAGAAACTTTTTTTAAAATTAAGAGACTTGGCTTAAATGCACCAAAAAAGCGACGAAACATTTGCGCTTATGCATTTTGCTAGCAAGTCGTGATAAACTAATCGCCATTAGACATGCATAATTGAGTGCAGCTGATGATTATGTATTTTGTCGAATTTTTAGTCTGAAAAAACTTACCCTATACCGCTTGACGCCTTACGCGCCGCAGGTAATAAACGCAGGTAAAGAAACACGCATGGATTGGTTAAAAGGCATTATAGACAGCTTACCGATAGGCGCTATCAGTGATATCCTCGGTGAGATTACGATTTGGTGGGGGCAACTGGTCAAAGATGTGCCACCCGCAGACTTACCTATGTATGCGTATCTTGGCGGCGTGATTATCGTTTTGATACTCTGGTTGTTGGTTGCTCGTATTTT
>NZ_DAINDI010000034.1:16087-16494 GCF_036731945.1 Psychrobacter sp. | reverse complement strand
GCTTGGTGGTATGAGTTGGATGATATTGTTTGCCGTCTTGCTCGCGCCTGGTACGGCACTTGGTGACCCTAGCGTGATTGCGCCGGCGAGTATCAGCGTTGTTTATGCGATTATGATGAAAGATACGGCTGGCGCGATTACCAATATGCTACCGATTTTGGTAGTGTTGGTTGTGGGCTTATTTGTAGGTTTTGTTTGGCAACTGATTCGCGGCGCGTTTGAGTCGAGCTTGGATAAAGCCCGTAGCCGTACGGCAGACGATGCGCAAGCGACCGCTCAATTGACCACTGGTAATTATTTGGCAGACGACGTGGGTTTATCAGAGTCGTTTGATCATTCAGCATTGTCGTCTAAATCTGAATTGGCTAAGACTGAATTAAGTAAGCCTAAAGCTGAGGTTAGCTTAA
>NZ_DAINDI010000034.1:14218-16077 GCF_036731945.1 Psychrobacter sp. | reverse complement strand
ATGAGTAGTAAAGCTTTTTGCTTTAAATTTTTACACTAAAAGACACCCTGCGTGTCTTTTTTTATACTCATTTATCAGCTGTACAATGAATCAATAATAACTGCGAACGCATGAGTATTTTGGCAATCAATGGGGCTGTGCTAATCTAAATGATTAGGTAGCTGCTAACGATTTTCTCTAAGCTTTCTACTATATTTAACGGATAACAATAACTGATTTTAATAACTGATTTTAATAACTGTTTCTAATAACTGAGAATGTATTATGAGCACGACTGATAAAACGAAGAAAAGCTTTACCGGTACGCAAAGCTATATTGCCACTGATGATTTGCAGCTTGCCGTTAATGCGGCGATGACGCTACAAAAGCCGTTACTGATTAAAGGCGAGCCGGGCACTGGTAAAACGTTACTGGCTGAAGAAGTGGCGGAGAGTTTAGGGATGCCGCTGATTACGTGGCACATTAAATCAACCACTAAAGCTGAGCAAGGGCTGTATGAGTACGATGCCGTATCGCGCTTACGTGATTCGCAATTGGGTGACGATAAGGTTTATGAGATTGGCAACTATATCAAGCCCGGTAAACTGTGGGAGGCCTTTACTAGTAATGAGCGCAGTGTGTTATTGATTGATGAGATTGATAAGGCTGATATCGAGTTTCCAAACGACTTACTACATGAGCTCGATAAGATGTCTTTTTACGTTTATGAAACAGGCGAGACCATCACTGCTGAGCAGCGTCCGGTGGTTATTATCACCTCAAACAATGAAAAAGAGCTGCCAGATGCGTTTTTACGCCGCTGTTTCTTCCATTATATCGACTTCCCAGAAGAAGATACCATGCGCCAAATCATTGAAGTGCATTTTCCCAATATCCAAGAAAAACTCGTCAATGATGCGCTCGATATTTTCTATAAACTGCGTAATATTCAAGGGCTTAAAAAACCACCATCAACGTCGGAACTGGTCGATTGGTTAACGTTATTGCTCGCTGATGATATGGCACAAAACGAGCTGGAAGAAAACTTACGCGGGGAAAAGTCTATTCCGCCGCTATATGGCGCGCTGCTGAAAAACGAGGCCGATGTAGGTTTATTGCAGCGTTTTGCCAATATGATGCGTCGTTAAGCGACAGCTCGTTTGTCATAATTGACGCTAATAAAACAGTCCAACTTGTAACTCTATCAGCCAATAAGTGATGCGACTTTTATGTTTATCAAATTGTTCTATACCCTGCGGACCTATGGCGTGCCGGTCAGTACGCGTGAGCTCCTCGACCTAAACGCGGCCTTAGATCAAGGGCTGATGATGCAGCCGCATCCTGAAAATCCAGAGCTATCTACTTTTGCCAGTCGCGAGGATATGTATCGACTGATTCGGCTTTGTATGGTCAAAGACGAGCGTCACTTTGATAAATTTGACCGTGCTATGGCAGATTATTTTGAGGGCGTCGATAGTCTTGATATGGATGAGCTGCTCGCAAAGTTGACGGATATTCCGAAAGAGTGGCTGGATTTAAAGCTTGATCCAAAAAATCTGACCGAAGAGCAGCGGCGCTTGCTGAAAAAATACGGCTCATTAGAGGAGTTGATGAAAGCGCTTGAAGAGCGTCTTAAAGAGCAAAAAGAGCGTCATCAAGGTGGCAGTAAATGGGTCGGCACTGGCGGCACGTCACCATTTGGTGCCTATGGCGACCATCCAGAAGGCGTGCGCGTCGGCGGCGAGTCACGTAAACGCAGCGCGGCTAAAGTGTGGGAGCAGCGCAAATATCGCAATCTCGATGATGACAATCAGCTTGGCACGCGCCAAATCCAAATGGCACTGCGCAACTTGCGTCAATTTGCCCGTACCGGCAGCGC
>NZ_DAINDI010000034.1:11194-14208 GCF_036731945.1 Psychrobacter sp. | reverse complement strand
TTCACGAAACCATTAAGCGTACCGCCAAAAAAGGTGTGCTCGATATTCATATGCAAGCTGAGCGCCGCAACCGCGTCAAAGTCCTGATGCTATTCGATGTCGGGGGTAGTATGGACATCCACGTCGAAGCATTAGAAAAATTATTTTCTGCGGCCAAAAATGAGTTTAAAACGTTAGAGTTTTTTTACTTTCATAATTGCTTATATGATTATATTTGGAAAGACAATAATCGTCGCCACAGTGCGCCGATGCCGACTTTCGAGCTGCTCAATACCTATGGTCGCGAATATCGGGTGATATTTGTCGGCGATGCGTCGATGTCGCCGTATGAGCTGATGACGGTTGGCGGTAGTGTCGAATATATGAATAATGAGGCGGGCATCGTTTGGCTAAAACGGGTACTGGCGCATTTTGATAAAGTCGCTTGGCTCAATCCTGAAAATCCTGCGTATTGGAATTATACCCAAACCATCGTTGAGATTAAAAAGCTCTTCGATAATAAAATGTATCCGATGACCTTGCATGGTGTGGAAGAGATGACCAATTATCTGGCGCGCTAAGGAACAGTTGTAAGAATCATTGGCTTTATTTATTGTGTAAACACGCATAAAAATAGCCGTTATAAAATATAGCGGCTATTTTTTCATTTCTAATTTCTGTTTTTACTCTTGCTTTGCTAATTCTTTGTTTCTAATTTTTCGTTTCTATGAGCCCCATTATCACGCCCATCTCTTTTTTATCATGCTTATCAATGCTCGGTGCATAGAGTGCTGAAGCAATACCGCCATCTAAAAATAAGGCATTTGGGCAGTTTAAATCATCTTTAAACAGCGCGGCAAATTGATAAAAGCTCACCGGCGTTTCGCTATTGACAAATTGTATGCTGCCATCACTGCAAACACCTGCGCCATTACGCAGCTTAAGCGAGCTGCTATCAGGTTTAAACTGCGGGTGAATCTCATTATTGATGACCAGCATAGGACCCGATTGCGTCGCATACCAAGGCTGCGCCTCGCCATTTTTGAGCTGGCTGTCTAGCGCTTTGCTTTCGGTAATCTGTACTTTGCCAGCTTTATCCCACCACATGACGCCGTTGGGCAACAGATGAAAGTTGCCACCACCTTCTTTGACATTTAATGCGCGTCGCTCCCTACCTTCGATAACCGTATAGCCAATCGGCGCATAATTTTCATTATACATGCCAGCATTCATGGCAAAGTTGAGGGTTTGGTTAGAGGGCAGCGCCGCCAATAAAGCATCAAAAGTCAGTAGCGGCTGGTTGTTATCAGCATTGCTATCGCTCTGTTGCCAAAATAGCTGTAATGAATAACGCGTGTCGGTCAGTGCCTTTGCATCAATACGGCAAACGCTATAAGCAAAGGGCGTGTTTTGCGCCTGACATGACCAATTTTTGCCATCACTACTTATCGCGTCATGGTTATTATCATCTGTCGGCTGGCAAGCGCTGATGCTTAATGCAACCAGCGCTGCTGCCAACAATGAGTAAGGGAACCTAAATATAGAACTTGGCATCGATGACTTATCTTTTTATAGGATAACGTTAGATGGTCTAAAAAACGCCATAATTCTTAATCTTCCAATGGCGGAATTTCGCGGAAAGTATTATTGACGTTGCCAATTAATAAACCACCGTCGATGAGATCTACTGAATCATCTGGGTGCTGGGTGGTTGGGGCATTGGTTTCTTTACCTTTATCACGCGAGTCTTTGTTATAAGCAATCAGCGCATCGTTATTGGCAAGGAAGCTATCAGGATTTGCCATCACCCACATTTGGTTAAAGACGTCGGCGCGAGCATTTTGCTCAAGCAGGGCGCCTTGGTCAGCAAAGTAAAAAAACTTCGATAACAGCTTAATTTGACCATCGTCCAAACGGCGGGCGATATGATACGGCTGCAATTGGCTTGGATGCTGAAGACCGACCGCACCAACGATACTGGCAAGTGATTTAAGCGTATTTTTATGAAAGCTTGCCACGCGCTCAGCTTTACTTGGTACATCAAGGGCTTTTTGGCGATACGGATCTTGGGTAGCAACGCCAGTCGGGCAAGTATTGGTATGACATGAGCGCGATTGGATACAACCAACGGCAAACATAAAGCCGCGCGCCGAGTTACACCAGTCAGCGCCTAGCGCAATCATACGCGCAATATCAAAGCCTGAGACGATTTTACCACTAACGCCAAGCTTAATCTTATCGCGAATACCCGCACCAACTAAGGTGTTATGCACAAGCATAAAGCCTTCAACCATCGGCATACCGACGTTGTCCATAAATTCAACGGGCGCTGCACCTGTACCGCCTTCTGCGCCGTCAATGATGATAAAGTCAGGGTAATTTTCCATCTCTATCATAGCTTTTACAATCGCCATAAACTGCCACGGCTGACCGACACACAGCTTAAAGCCGACCGGTTTACCGCCTGATAAATCACGCAGCTGCTGCCAAAAAGTCACCAACTCACGCGGTGTGCTAAAAGCACTGTGTGACGAGGGCGACACGCAGTCTTTACCCATCGGCACGTGGCGCGTATCAGCAATCTCTTGCGTGATTTTTTCTGCTGGCAGTACGCCGCCTTGACCTGGTTTTGCGCCTTGTGAGAGTTTAATCTCAATCATTTTTACTTGCGGATCGGTTGCCTGTTCGGCAAAGGACTGTGGGTCAAAATTGCCAAGCTCATCACGGCAACCAAAATAACCGGTACCCAGCTCCCAGATTAAATCGCCACCAAACTTACGATGATAAGGGCTGATGGCACCTTCGCCGGTATCATGGGTAAAGCCGCCCAATTTAGCGCCTTGGTTTAATGCCATAATGGCATTGGCCGATAAACTCCCAAAGCTCATCGCTGAGATATTAAATACCGACATATCATACGGCTGTTGACAGCGCTCACCGCCAACGATAATACGAAAGTCTTTATTTTCTAACGGTTGGCTGACCGCTGATTGTAAAAACCATTCTTTACCGTGCGCGTATAAATTATCAAGCGT
>NZ_DAINDI010000034.1:9883-11184 GCF_036731945.1 Psychrobacter sp. | reverse complement strand
ATTGGTATCACTGACGTTTTTTGCTCGTTGATACACCAGTGCGCGCTGCTGGCGTGAAAACGGCACTTGTTCTTTGTCATTTTCTAATAAATACTGACGAATTTCAGGGCGAAAATCCTCAAGCACATAGCGAATATGCCCTGCAACTGGATAGTTTCTTAAGATGGCATGCTTTGCCTGTATGACATCATAAATCCCCAAACCCACACCCAATCCGCCAAGAATAATCAGCCACCAATTCATCAATAACAGCCCCGCTATAAACAGCAGGGTCGCGGCGGCAAAAGTACTGTAGCGCAACATGACGCCAACTAAATAAGGAGAATCCTGTTTGGGTTTTGGGTTTAGATTGGTACGAGATTGGGGCATAACGATACTCAACAGTGTTACGTAAATAATAAAAACGCGATGATAAAAAACAAAGCATCCATAACAAAATAACCATGTCATAAACATGGTTATTAAGAATGAATTAAATGCTTAAATTTATCGCGTACATCATACACATATGATATCACTGCGACGGTTTAATTGGGTAACAGAGTGCTAATTTTGCGCTCAAAATAACAGTTTTTAGACGTAATCGGCTCTGATTGATTATTTCAAATGATTTTCTGCTGATGATTTGGCGCCGAAGATAAGGAAAAGGCACTCAATGGCAATAACGAAAAGCATTAAAAATAAGATTGAAACCGACTGTCAGTGTCTGGTAGTAAGGTCTAAATAGTGCCTTGTGAGTTGTGACGGGTGCAGGGCATGAATGGTAAAAAAAGCGTCTGCCCGCAACGCGTAGCAGCCACTACAGTATGTTTTCAACCCCCTGCTGTGGCGGTTTGGGGTCTGACACTCGCCCAGTCGGTTCCAAAAGGGTGGTCTGTCCTTTTATTATTATTGTTAAATAAATAAAACGGACAGAAAATTCTCATATTAATGGTTTAAAAGTATTTATTCTACAAGGTCAATTTGCCAGTTATTAGCTTGAATGACAATATTAATCTTACGTAGTTTCATCGCGATGTCATCGGCTTGCTTTTGTAAACCGGCAACCGAAACCATGATATGCCATTTAATCTCGCGAGGGCTATAACGGTCAACCTCGGTATCAGTGGCTTCAATGGCCTCAATCAATAACTTATGTCGCATCTCTAAGGTATCACGTTCGATCAATAGTGTCAGCATCGATTGACCTTCATTGGTCTGAGCGACAGCATTAGTTCGGTGAATACGTTCAATCAAAGCCGATAATTCAGTAATGACTTGACTGGCTTCAATCATCAGCGCGTTTGGGTCTTCGTTTGGCG
>NZ_DAINDI010000034.1:0-9873 GCF_036731945.1 Psychrobacter sp. | reverse complement strand
CAAGCTTTTTTTGCATATCGCTACGGATGAGGAGGGCTTCGGCGAGTTTCATGGTTGACTCCAATACTTTTATTATTATTAATATTTGCTTTAAAGTTTAGCGCTTCTCATTCTTTAACACAAACCACTTGCCGAAAACTATATAGCACTTCCACCAAATCATTTTATGCTCTCATCGCATTACCAATACCTTTATACAGCGCTAAAAAATAAATAAATCCACTCAACTTTTCTAAACACCACTGCCAATCCTTTCAGCCAACACCTGCAACTTTGGCACAATCATCGCTGCATATTCTTCCGCTTGCCAATTGGCGCTCGGCACACTGGCATTGAGCGAATATGCATACTGCCCAGTTGCGATATCAAAGACGCCAACGGCAACTGCCAATATATCGGTAGAAAACTCACCATCTGATACCGTATAGCCGTATTTTACATAATGCTCCGTCGCCTCGCTTAACGCAGATCGCGCGCGGTCATACTCTTCTTTGGATAAATGCTCTTGTAGATTATTACGAATCACCGACTGTCTCGCTGGCGAGCTTACTGCATAAAAAGCGCGACCAATGGCAGTGCGGGCGACAGGTACGGCTGAGCCAACTTGCAGATTAACTGACAGGCGAGCAGGGCTACGACAACAAGCGTGATAGCGCATTTCTCCTTCGACCTCGGTGGCCAAATTCACCGATACCTCATTGCTACTGGCAAATTGCCGCAACAATGGTTCAGCAGTTGCCACCATGTCATGACGACTCCACGCGGTCGCGCTGAGTCGCACCGCACTACTGCCCAGCTGATATTGTCCGTGCTCGGTCATGCGTAAAAATCCAAGCGTCATCAAGGTATGAATAAGCCGAGTAATGGTGGCTTTTGGCAAGGCGGTCATCTGACATAACTTCTGATGACTGAGCTGCTCATGCTGCTCAAAAGCCCCTAATACCGTTAGACCACGACCTAGGGCAGTAACAAACTGCCGGTCATTATTGTTCTTACTTTGCTCAAGAATAGTGGTCATTCGATCGAGTAGTGGCAGGGCTGTAGATACATTTTTTGTCATTTTATGCTCATTTTTTTTGATAAAGGTTTACAGCGCGGTAAAACTTTGCTTAAATAGATTTAAATTATGAAACTAAGTTTCGCATAGCGGAATTAGCAAGTCAATCATTTATACAAACGATTTACTCATTAATCACTACTCATCGGTCAGGAAGACTGGTAACAAGGAGTTCCACATGGCAACATCTAAGCGTCCAAGTTTCGATTGGGAAGATCCGTTTTTATTACGCGACCAATTAACTGATGAAGAGCGCATGGTCACGGACAGCGCCCGTCAGTTTTTTCAAAAAGAGCTGATGCCTGGCATTTTAGAGGCCAATCGTAACGAGAACTTTGATCGTAACATCATGCGTCAAATGGGTGAGATGGGCTTGCTTGGCGTGACGATTGACGGTTATGGCTGTGCCGGTTTATCAAGTGTTGCCTACGGTCTGATTGCCAAAGAGATCGAAGCGGTGGATTCAGGTTATCGTTCGGCAATGAGCGTGCAGTCGAGCTTAGTCATGCATCCTATTTGGGCATATGGCACCGAAGAGCAAAGAGAAAAATATCTACCGAAGCTTGCCACTGGCGAGTATGTCGGCTGTTTTGGCCTGACGGAACCAGATTCAGGCTCAGATCCGGCCTCGATGTCGACTCGTGCGCGCGCAGTTGATGGCGGTTATGAGCTGACGGGTAATAAGATGTGGATTACCAACAGTCCTATCGCTGATGTATTTGTCGTTTGGGCAAAAGATGACGCCGATGAGATTCGCGGCTTTATTTTAGATAAAGGCATGAAAGGCTTATCAGCGCCGAAGATTGAAGGTAAATTTTCATTACGTGCTTCAGTGACTGGTGAAATCGTTATGGACAAGGTGTTTGTCCCTGAAGCCAATGCTTTTCCAAATATTCGTGGTCTAAAAGGGCCATTTGGTTGCTTAAATAAAGCCCGTTATGGTATCGCATGGGGCGCAATGGGCGCGGCTGAATTCTGCTGGAAAGCGGCGCGTCAATATACGCTAGACCGTAAGCAATTTGGTCGTCCACTTGCTGCAACCCAGCTTGTGCAATTGAAGCTTGCCAATATGCAGACGGAAATCGCTTTAGGTTTACAAGCGGCGTTACGTGTCGGTCGTCTGATGGATGAAGACAATGCGGCGCCTGAGATGATTTCATTAATCAAACGTAATAACTGCGGTAAGGCGCTCGATATCGCCCGTATTGCTCGTGATATGCACGGCGGCAACGGCATCTCTGATGAGTTCCATATCATTCGTCACGTCATGAACTTAGAAGCGGTTAACACCTATGAAGGTACCCACGATATTCATGCGCTTATCCTAGGTCGTGCGCAGACTGGTATTCAAGCATTTTATTAAGCGTTATTGGCTAATTACGTGCGCTACTGTTTGGCTTCCTATAAGCAGATTTTAAATAGTAGCGTACGTTTTTCAGTTGTTCTTCATCATTTAACTGCTTAGCCATTAAATCATGAAGAACAATTTTATGATCAAAAAATCAAAAAATACGCGACACAATAAGGGATTATTATGACTGATATGGCAAAAGGTGCATTGCGCGGTATTAAGGTGCTTGATTTATCGAGAGTATTGGCCGGTCCTTCTTGTACACAAGTACTTGCAGATTTGGGCGCCGAAGTCATCAAGGTTGAGCGTCCACATCTTGGTGATGAAACGCGTCATTGGGCGCCGCCAAAATTCAGCGATGACACTTCTGCTTATTACGCCACCATTAACCGCAATAAAAAATCTCTCACCGTTGATATCACCACACCTGCCGGACAAACCATTATCAAAAAGCTTGTCGCTGATAGCGATATCGTCGTTGAAAACTTTAAGGTTGGCGGTTTAAAAAAATACGGCTTAGATTATGACAGTCTAAAGAAAGACAATCCGCGTCTTATTTACGCGTCATTGACGGGATTTGGTCAGACAGGGCCTGATGCCAAGCGCCCCGGTTATGACTATATCATTCAGGGTTTATCAGGACTGATGAGTATTACCGGTCCAAGCGATGGCGAACCGCATAAGGTTGGTGTGGCAGTGGTTGATTTATTCGCTGGATTGCAGCTGACCATTGGTATCCAAGCGGCATTATTAGCGCGTCAACATACCGGACTTGGGCAGCATGTCGATGTGGCATTGCTTGATAGCGCGCTTGCGATGCTCGCCAACGTTGGTATGAATTATTTGGCATCAGACAAAGTCCCGCCAAGACTCGGCAATCAGCATCCTAATATCGTGCCTTATCAAGTATTCGAGGCAAAAGGCGCGTCGCACTTTATCTTAGCCTGCGGTAACGACAGTCAGTTTGCCAAGCTTTGCACTGTGTTGGGCGTTGATTGGAATAGCGACAGCCGTTTTGCGACCAATCCACAACGCGTTGCCAATCGTGAGCTGCTGTGTGATGAATTGACCAAGAAATTTGCCGAGCAACCTCGTAATTATTGGTTAGAGGTTTTAGATAAAGCAGGTATTCCGTGCGGGGCGATTCATAATATTGCTGAGGCATTAGCGATGCCACAAGCGCTGGCACGTGAGATGGTGGTTGATTTTGCTGCGCAAGGTAGCCCAGTTCGAGCACTAGGTAGCCCGATTAAATTATCCGCCTCACCGATTACTTATCGTTCGCCGCCACCGCAATTGAGCGAACATACCGATAGCACACTTGCTGATTTGGGCTATGACAGCGAGATGATCGCCAAGCTTAAAGCCGATGGGATTGTTTAATGCTCGTCCTTAAAACCCAAACGCTGCTCAATTTGCTCTGCCAATTCAATCAGTACCGCACTGACCTCAGCTCGCTTGGACTCATATTCTGCTTGTAAAAAGCTGACCGCCATACCTGCAATAGCATTGCCAGAAGCGTTACGAATATAAGTACCTAAGCAATACATCCCTTCTCGCAGTTGCCCATCGTCAAGGGAGATACGACTGTTTTGGATAGCCGCCAGCTCAGTGGATAAATCTGCAAAATTATCGACACCATATTGGGTAATAGGCGTAGGGAAACCGCTGGCATAGATGGATTTTATGCTGTCCATAGACATAGTGGAAAGCATGGCTTTGCCTGTAGCAGAGAATACTGCCGGTACGCGCACACCAGCGCGGAAAGTAAAGCCAAGCGGTGCGGGCGCTTCATGACAAGCCAAAAACACCACTTCACCAAAATCGAGCTTGGATAAAGTCACCGTATGTTGAAGTAGAATAGGATACTGGACAATAAGGTCTTTAAATAGCTGGATGACGCCCTGCTGCTGCTCATATTTGCCCGCCCAATACATCAAATACGAGCCCAAATGAAAGCGGCTGTCGCTGTCTTTATAGATGACATGTTTGGCTAATAAACTTTGCAAAATATTGTGGGTTGAGCTGCGCGGCAGGTTAAGCGCTTTGGCAATATGCGCCGCCGTTAAAGGTTGGGCGCTGTCAGTTATTAAATCTAAAATCTGAAAAGTTTTGTCCAAAGCAGGAACAGCAGTGGTGCTCATAAGAAACCTATAAAAGACGATAAAATTAAGGAAGTAGCAAAATAAAATGATAAATCAGCACAAAATTGATAATAGGGGTTGCAAATAAGGGATTATCATTCTTATAATGATGTCTCATATATAGAATACATGTTCAGTATATTGAACAAATAACAAGTTATCAATAATTATTTAAGTCATAACCTTTTATTTTTAGTCGTTTTTATTTTTAGTTATTCGTTTATCACTATAAATCTGCAAACCTTATTTGCAAAATAACACTGACAAGGAGTGTCAACATGTCACAACAGTCAAATACCCTACAACTATCAAATCCAGACCTACTCAAACAGCAGTGCTTTATCAAAGACGGCTGGCATGATGCCAGTGATGCCGCGACTATTGACGTCAGCAATCCTTTTAACGGTGACGTCATCGGTAACGTACCGAGCCTGACGACCGATGATGTCAATGACGCGGTTGCGGCTTCTCATGAGGCGCAAATCACGTGGGCGGCCAAAACTGCCAAAGAGCGGGCGGAACTACTGCAAAAGTGGGCCGACCTTATCGATGCCAATAAAGAAGATTTGGCCATCATTATGACCGCCGAGCAAGGCAAGCCTTTAACCGAATCACGCGGGGAAGTTGGCTATGCCAATAGCTTTATTCGCTGGTTTGCTGAAGAAGGTAAGCGCGTATACGGCGATGTTATCCCTGCCAATCAAACCCAATTGCGCCATGTCATCTTAAAACAGCCCGTTGGTGTCTGCGCGGCAATCACGCCTTGGAACTTCCCAGCTGCGATGATTACCCGTAAAGCAGCACCTGCACTCGCAGCAGGCTGTACCATGATTATCAAACCTGCAACCGAAACGCCGTTTTCTGCTTTGGCATTAGCGGTATTGGCTGAGCAAGCCGGTATTCCTGCAGGCGTTATTCAAGTCGTCACGGGCAAATCTTCAACCATTGGCGATATCCTAACTGGCGATGCACGCATTCATAAACTGTCATTTACTGGCTCTACCGAAGTTGGTCGTACCTTGATGGCACAGTGCGCCCCAACCATCAAAAAACTGTCATTAGAGCTCGGCGGCAATGCGCCATTTATCGTCTTTGATGATGCCGATCTTGAAAAAGCCGCTGAAGGCTTAATCGCTTCTAAATATCGTAACGCGGGTCAAACCTGTGTTTGTGCCAACCGTGTCTACGTGCAAGACAGCATTAAAGACCAATTCCTCGACATCTTTGTAAAAAAAGTCGCTGAGCTAAACGTCGGTAACGGTATGGATGAAGGCGTGGATATTGGTCCATTAATTAATAAAAAAGCCTTGGAAAAAGTGCAAGCGCTGCTCAAAGACGCATTAGATAAAGGCGCAACCCTTATCACGGGCGGTAGTACCAACGGCGCATCAGAATTGTCTTATAACCCAACCGTGATTACCGATATCAGCAGTGACATGGATATCGCCCATGAGGAAATATTTGGTCCTATCGCTACTATCTTTACCTTTAAAGATGAAGCCGACGTCATTCGTCAAGCCAACGACACCATTTATGGTTTGGCTGCATATTTCTACAGCGGCAGCTATGCTCGCTCATGGCGCGTCACCGAAGGTTTAGAATACGGCATCATCGGTCATAATACCGGTCTTATTTCTACCGAAGTCGCCCCATTTGGCGGCGTTAAGCAATCGGGCTTTGGCCGCGAAGGCTCAAAATACGGCATTGAAGAATATGTCGTGACCAAATACTGGTGCTCTGATGTTAGTTAATAGTTAGAGCTAACCGTTAGCTGTTTTATATTTTAACCATTTGTTTTTTATAGATTTTCACCTAGCATTTAACGGGATTCAATAGCATAAATCCCAAATTTAGCCACAGTTTATTTTATAAACCGCCATACCATCATTGGCATCTACGTAAAGAAGAAAGAAAAGGATATTCTTATGACTACCAATCAATCATTACTTGCGCGCCGTAAAGCGGTATTGCCAACAGGCCTTGGCATTGCCTTTCCTATTTTTGCCGAAAAAGCAAAAAACTCAGAAGTGTGGGATATTGAAGGCAATCGTTATATCGACTTCGTCGGCGGTATCTCAGTACTGAATACTGGTCACAGCCATCCAAAAATCACCCAGCGTGTGCACGAGCAGCTAGACAAATTTACCCATACTGCCGCGCAAATGGTTAACTATGAATGCTACGTCGAGCTTGCCGAAAAGCTTTGCGAAAAAGCGCCTATCAGCGGTCCAAAAAAAGCTTTGTTCTTGACCACTGGCGCAGAAGCGGTCGAAAACTGTATTAAAATTGCCCGTGCAAAAACCGGTCGTCCGGGTGTCATCTCTTTCGTTGGTGGTTGGCATGGTCGTACGCTGATGTGCATGAGCCTAACGGGTAAAGTATTGCCATACAAAAAGAACTTTGGCCCGATGCCAGGTCCTGTGTTCCATGCGTTATTCCCAGCAGAAGAGCTAAACGTGACCGAAGCACAAGCATTGCATAGCCTTGAGATGATTTTCCAAGCGGATATCGATCCAAGTGAAGTGGCGGCGATGATTATTGAGCCTGTACAAGGCGAGGGCGGTTTCCATCAAGTGACGCCATCGTTTGCCAAAGCCTTGCGCGAGATTTGCGATGAGCATGGCATCGTACTGATTTTTGATGAAGTCCAGTGTGGTTTTGCCCGTACCGGTACCTTGTTTGCGTCTGAGCAGTTGGGCGTTGAGCCGGATCTGATGACCAGTGCTAAAAGCTTAGCGGGTGGCTATCCTATCTCTGCCGTTATCGGTCGCGCTGATATCATGGATGGTCCGCAAGTCGGCGGTTTGGGCGGTACGTATTCTGGTAACCCATTGGCTTGTGTGGCTGCGCTTGCTGTCATGGAAGTGATTGAAGAAGAAAATCTGCTTGATCGCAGTATCGAGATTGGTGACAAAATCGAAGCATTTTTAAAAGATTTGAACCTAAGCAGCATCGGTCATATTCGCCATAAAGGCGCGATGTTAGCGTTTGAGCTAATCGACAACGATGGCAACCCTGATGCGGCGGCGACTGCCAACCTAAAAGCCAAAGCTTTCGAGCAAGGATTGCTGCTTGCGTCTTGTGGCATGTTTGGCAACGCCATTCGTGTGATGGTACCGCTCACAGTAGAGGACGAAGTGCTACAAGAAGGCCTTGATATTATCAAAGGTATTTTGACCGCTCAAGGCGTTAATTCAAAAAATGAAAGCTTAAGCTTAGGATAATGACAGTGCTGCTTTGAGTGGTGGTTTTACAACGGCGCCTTGCAAATCAAGACGCCGTTGCTGTCTCTGCTAAGCAGTTTTTGAATACTAAACCTATCGCTTGATAGGCAGGAAAAGATAAAAAAGGGCAGCGCCCTATTACATAAAAATAGTGGGTATCAGTACCGTTAAAAAGGGCTGACACGGATGACACACGGACAAGGAGTAGGTTATGTCTGAGCTAAAAAAATCGCTAGGCATGTTTGATATTATTGCTTTAGCATTCGGTGCTATGGTCGGTTGGGGCTGGGTCGTTTTGGCAGGGGACTGGATTTTAGCGGCGGGCACATGGGGCGCGATGTTAGCGTTTATGATTGGTGGTTTGGCCGTTATCATGATTGGTGTTAACTATGCAGAGCTAGCGTCGTCAATGCCGGTCACCGGTGGTGAGCATACCTATACCCACCGAGCGCTTGGCGTCACGGTTTCTTTTATTTGCTCGTGGAGTATTTTATTTGGTTACTTCTCGGTCGTTGCTTTTGAAGCAGTAGCGCTGCCGACGGTGGTTGAATATTTTATTCCCAATTATAACCAAGGCTATCTATGGACGATAGCGGGCTGGGATGTGTATGCCACGTGGGTCGGGGTTGGTATGCTAGGCTCAATCATCGTCACTTGGCTCAATATTCGTGGCATGGAAGTCAGCGCTTGGTTCCAAAAAACAGCCGTACTCGGTATTTTATTTGTCGGTACGTTATTGTTTATTGGTGCGGTAATTTATAATCCTGCGAACTCAACCGCCGTGCAAGCGCCTGCCTTTATCGGTGGTATCGGCGGTATGATGACGGTGATTGTCATGGTGCCGTTTATGTTTGTCGGTTTTGACGTGATTCCGCAAGCGGCAGAAGAGATTGATCTGACCCGTCCTAATATCGGTAAGTTTTTGATTGTCTCTATTATTATTGCGGTGATGTGGTATGTCGGCGTGGCATGGAGTGTCGGTCGCACTTTGCCGCTTATTCAAGCACAAGGCTCAACCTTAGCGACCGCTGATGCGATGACCAATGCGTGGCATGGCAAATGGGCGGGTATTTTACTAGTTATTGGCGGTGTATTAGGCATTTTATCGAGTTGGAACGCGTTTTTAATCGGTGGCAGCCGTCTACTTTATGCCATGTCAAAAGCGCATATGTTGCCTGCATTTTTGGGCAAGCTACATCCAAAGTATAAGACGCCAAAAAACGCCATTTTATTGATTGGTGGTTTGGCAACGCTTGCGCCTTTATTTGGTCGCAAAATGTTAGTTTGGATTGTCGATGCTGGTGGTTTTGGTATCGTGATTGCTTATACCTGTGTCGCCATCTCTTTCTTAGTCTTACGCTACCGTGAGCCAGATATGGTGCGCCCGTTTAGAGTGCCAGCGGGTAAATTGGTCGGTATGTTTACCATAGTACTGGGTATTGGCTTGCTCATCTTATATATGCCGGGCATGCCGTCAGCGCTGAGCGCTATCGAGTGGTGGATTTTCTTTGGTTGGACAGCGCTTGGTATCGGTCTTTATAGCTATGCTGTCATGAAATATCCAGGCATCAGTGAATCCATCATGGCAGAAGAGCTACGCGAGTTAAAAATTGTCAATCAGCTATGGTTGAAAGATAATCCGCCCAAATAAAAATAAGATTTGCTCAAAATAAAGAAAGCCTAGCGTAAGCGTTAGGCTTTCTTTACATATTCACAGCATCAATCTTATCAATCAATAATCTTGCACCAAACCGTTAGCGAGACTGGCTTTTTATAACGGTTTATTATCTAACGCATCATTCTTTAAAGCGTGCTTATCTAAAGAGGCAGTATCCAGTTTTTTATCCTTTAAAGTGATACTGTCTTTATGTTGCACAACTTCTTTATCAGATTTCATAACGGCATTATCTTGCGCTATTGTTTTATCTTTTTTGAGAGTAATGGGTAGCGCAGGCTCTTGACTAACTAAACGATCAGAAGGTTTATCAAAAGGTTTTATCGTTGGTTTCAGACTCTTTTTGATTCTTTTAACCGCCGCTGCATCCGCCTGCGCTTGTTCTTCTGCAAGCGATTGGTCATATAACCCTTGATAGACGA
>NZ_DAINDI010000033.1:29551-32637 GCF_036731945.1 Psychrobacter sp. | reverse complement strand
GCTTTAACATAAATGCGGGTAGGTGCCATCAGCGCATCTTGAATAGGCTGACCGTCTAATTGCTCATCGCTTGTCGTCACATCGACACCGCTGACTTCGATGACTTTACGTACCAATGAGTAGCCATTAGAATGCGCGCCGCTTGAAGTAAGGGCAATTAATACATCGCCTTCGCTGACGTTTTCGCCAGTGATGACTTCCGCTTCTTCGACCACGCCTACGCAGAATCCCGCTAGGTCATAATCGTCGTCTTGATACATGCCCGGCATCTCAGCGGTTTCGCCGCCAATGAGCGCGCAATTTGATAATTTACAGCCTTCGCCAATGCCCGTGACAACAGTTGCCGCGACATCGACATCAAGCTTGCCCGTTGCATAATAATCTAAGAAAAATAATGGCTCAGCACCGCAAACCAATAAATCATTGACGCACATAGCCACCAAGTCGATACCGATAGTGTCATGACGGTTTAATTGCAAGGCCAATTTGAGCTTGGTACCGACACCGTCGGTGCCCGAAACCAACAACGGTGAGGTATAACCAGTCGGAATACGACAAAGCGCCCCAAAACCGCCAAGTCCGCCCACAACCTCGGGACGAGAGGTGGCTTTTGCCACTGATTTAATACGTTGCACCAACGCATCGCCGGCATCAATATCAACGCCAGCATCTTTGTAGCTTAAAGAAGGCTTGTTACTCATGGTCATCTCACAAATTTATAAGGAATGAAGGTCTGTCAGTAGAAAAGCGGATCGGTCGTGTTAATTTTGCAGATAGTGCGCGCATTATACCCAAAAATGACCCTTAGCCGCAAAGCAACTTGCCAATATTTGGCGGATATTTGCAGAAGAGAGCTAATAAAGCTGTCTTAGGTGCAATAAAAAATTAAGAAACAAAAAATGACTGATTTTTTGTTCGACTCTGCGATAATAGAACGCCAAAGTCGTTGGCAAAACCTACGACAATGACGCTGCTAATGACCATGACAAATATAAAGCCGCTGAAGACATATTTCAGTGTACAAACCGTTAGACGCCAGAATTTTACATAGACTTAATCGTAGGGTTACCCTTAATGATAAACCAACCAATAGATCCCTTTTTTCGGCGCTTATTTATCGTCGTTGCGATTGTTATAGCGGTATTCTTATTGTATTTGATGATGCCGGTTATCGTGCCGTTTGTCGTGGCTTTTGTACTGGCTTATTTATTTAACCCACTGGTTAAGCGTTTATCAAAATATATCAAGCGTTGGATAGCCATTATCATCGTTTATTCGACGATTACGCTTGGCATGGTGCTGCTGCTTTGGTGGTTAATACCGACTTTATGGCATCAGCTGCAAGCGGCGTGGGAATATCTGCCTAAAGTATTAAATTGGTATAATCAAGTCGTACGTGAGTGGTTTATCAATAACAGCCGTATTCGTCTGCCAGAATTAGAAAGCAAAGGTTTCTCTGATACTTTAGTTGATTATATGCAGACCAATTATAAATTCGCTGATGCCAGCAGCATGATGAGCCAAATTTTGGCCTCTAGTATGAATTTTATTAATAATGCTGGCTTGATTGTACTGGTGCCGATTTTAACCTTTTATTTCCTATTTAATTGGGATCAGCGTCTGCATACTTGGAAAATGGCAATTCCGGCGCCTTATTGCAAAAAAGTGGTTGCCATTGCTCGAGAATGCGATCAAGCATTGATGGCATTTATTAAAGGTCAACTATTGGTCATGGTATTATTGGGCGTCATTTATGCCGTACAGCTCCAGCTTATTGGGCTTGAGCTTGGTTTGATTATTGGTATGGTGGCTGGTATCGCAAGCTTCGTACCCTATTTAGGCTTTGGTATCGGATTTATCGCCGCGATTATTGCCTCTTTATTCCAATTTGGTTTAGACTGGACTTATTTAGCCTTGGTGGTTGGCGCGTTTTTGGTCGGACAAGCAGCAGAGGGTTATATTTTACAACCATTATTGTTGGGCGACAAAATCGGTTTATCGCCGTTGTGGGTTATATTTGCCGTATTGGCAGGGGCGAGTTTACTTGGTTTCGTCGGTATGCTGATTGCGCTACCGGTATCCGCTGTCCTCAACGTTTTATTCCGTCATTTGTACGCCTATTATCGATCCACTGACTTTTATAAAGGCCGTAAACAATTGGCGTTATTTGAAGAAAAATAAATCGCCCAGACATTCTATGAATAAGAATTGATTGGGGTTAATGGGTAAAAGACTTGTCAGTCATTTTGCAAATATGTTATATATAGGCGCAGTATTAACGGTATTTACCGTTATTAGGTTGGCTTTGCTAAATGTGAAAGTTAGCAAAGCCAGTTTACAGAATATTAGTCGTTTAGCCTTTTTAGTGATTGCGCTACGCAAACCGAGTTGATGATTCATGGCAGAAGCACAGCTAAGTCTCAATCTGGACATTAAGCATGATGCGAGTCTCAGCGACTTTGCCGGTCCAGGTTGGATGTCTATTATCGATGCAGTGCGGCAGCTACATGTCGGCCTGATAGGTCAGCTGTACCTATTTGGCAGCCCAGAGACGGGCAAGTCGCACTTATTATCCGCCATCTGTGAGTCGTTTATTGAGATGGACAAATCCGCGATTTGTCTGTCATTAAATGAGCTGATTCATACCGATGTCAATGTTCTATCCTCTTTAGAAAATTTTTCCCTGATTGCGATTGATGATTTAGAAGTGCTTGAGCAAAGCAGCCAATGGCAAGAAGCCTTATTTCACCTAATTAATCGTAGCCGAGAGGGGCAACGGCAGCTGATTTTTGCCTCCAACAAACCGGCGACCGAATTACCGTTTCAGTTGACAGACCTCCTTACCCGTTTGGCGCAATCGCCAAGCTTTAAAGTGCCAACCGGTCATGATTTGGCAGACCGTCAAGCTTTGCTACAATCTATCTTACGTCGCCGCGGTTGGCAGTTTGATGAGCGTATTATCAATCACTTGCTCACCGAAGGGCCGCATCGTATCGGTGCTATGATGGACGTCCTAAATTATATTCAGCCGATGTTTTCTAACCTTGGTCGTAGTAATATATCCAAAGCGGTCATTAGCGATGCGC
>NZ_DAINDI010000033.1:20490-29517 GCF_036731945.1 Psychrobacter sp. | reverse complement strand
GATTGATGAGCAGACGCTCGCCGCCGAGCTTGCTGATATCGCCCAAGAAACGCAAGGTGACAGTGAGGTCGCCAATCAAGACCAACATACCATGCCACTCGACTTTTAACCTTTCGTTTTTTGACCTTTAGCTTTTAATAATTAGTTTTTAACGTTCATAGACACGCCCTTTATACGCCACCTTACTATCTCTGGAATAATTTATGAAACCAAACGCTTCTTTGCTAAAAAAACTGACGATGAGCACGCTATTAATTGCTGCAGGCTCAGTATCGATGTTATCGCATGCGGCAGTGACTCTGCTTGTTGATGACCATATCAAAGTAACGGCTATCAATGGGCAAGAAATCCAGCAAAGCCCGTTTCAGCCATTGAAGAAGTCGTTTACCTTAGAGCCAGGTCAGCATGCGATTACCGCTAAATATGATCGCTTATATAACTTGCGCCGTGATGAGCACGATTATTTGCGCTCAGGTAATGTGAGTGTGACGGCAGAATTAAAAGATAATCAGACCTATCGTCTCGTTATGCCAAATCAGCCAGAAAAATATGAAGCAGCAAGAGAATTTGCCAAGCGTCCAACGTTGGCAGTGCAACAGAATAATACGGTAGTTGCCAGTCAGCAGGCGCTAGAGGGTAGTCAAGGTGGTTTGCTATCAGGTTTGGGTAAAACATTGGGCGGTGTATTTGGCGGCGCAAATGATGCTGAGCTACAAAACCAACGTGCCATTGCTGCATTAGGCCAACCTACTGCCAGCCCTGTCAATACAGGTGCTGTGACTACAGTTCAGCAAACGACAAGCGCTGCTGCCTCTACCAGTACCTTGGATCAGTTTATGCAGATTTGGTTACAAGCAACGCCAGCCGAGCGTGAAAAAATACGTCAGTGGATTGAAAAGTAAAGTCATTGGAAAATAAGTAGTTATTGGTAAAGAAGCATAAAAAAAGCACCTAAATTAGGTGCTTTTTTCTTACTTACTATCTATTCAGTTAATAAACGAATTGA
The DNA here is from genome assembly GCF_036731945.1 of Psychrobacter sp. Taxonomy (GTDB): domain Bacteria; phylum Pseudomonadota; class Gammaproteobacteria; order Pseudomonadales; family Moraxellaceae; genus Psychrobacter. The sequence goes on along the minus strand of NZ_DAINDI010000033.1, from coordinate 28,511 downwards.
GTGATAAATGGTTTTATGTATTTATCTGTTTAGCCGTTATTTAGCCAAAAAAGCGTTATACATCCAAATCAGCTTTTCTTGTTGTTGTACATACTCATCAACTAAATCTGCGGTACCTTGGTCTTCCGCTCGTTCTGCCAATGCTGATACTTCACGTTGCTCTTCAATCAGCGCTTGTAGGCCAGTCACTACACCTTGCACACAAGCATTACCGTCTTTAACGTTTTTATCTTCTTGAATGTTGGTATGTTGACTAAAGTCGCTATAAGCATGCAGTGGCGTGCCACCCAAGGTTAAGATACGCTCAGCGATTTCATCAATTTCTACTTGCAAATTGGTATATAGCTCTTCGAACTGCGGGTGCAAGGTGAAGAAATGCTCACCTTTTACGTTCCAGTGATAACCACGTACGTTGATATAAAACATATGATAGCTTGATAATAAGTCGTTTAACTTATCAATCACTTCGCTCATATCTGCTTTTTCTAGACCGATTTGGTTGGTTGCATTATTAGTATTACTCATAATATTATCCTTATAGTTTGAGTGTTGATTTAAGAGACTGGTTATTTTTATAAACTTAGACTTAATCATCTAAGGCAAATGTAGAAGTATAAGAGTGTAGCAAGTCATCTCCTGCATTGCTATGCTCGTTATATATCTTCTACAGGTTTTTAGGTCTCTATACCTTGTCTGTTTATGCTTATTATAATAGCAAAGATAATATGATAAGTTAAATTCAATTAATCTAAGGCTGTGATTGATTTTATAGAATTATAAAATCACAGTATCCATGCTATTCACACCATTTTATAAAGCCAACACCTATACAAGTTTAATGCTTAATTATAAAAAACCACAGTAATTTAAAAGCCACTTTTATAGTTTTGCAGGTGGCTGTAAGTTTTCAGGGTTTAAGCCTTTAACGGCAATGACTTCTTGTAGATGCTGACGTACGGTATCGATTGGGAACTTTTGCGTTTGTAAACGCTTAGGAATGATTTGGCTACCTTGTTGACCCTTTAGCTCAAACATCATGAAAATATAGTCATCAGTTTCATCCCAGCTTTTGACGGCGCTCCAAGGAATAACCGCCTGTTGAGTGCTACCAGCGCGCATTTGCATACCGCGCATCTGATTGCTATTAAACATATCAGGCTGATTGACCGGCATTGCCATGACTAAACCATGCTTTTGCACGCCCAATTTCATCTGACGCATCTCATCAGGCATTTCTTGGTCAGCCACTTGTTTTTCAAACTCTTTTTTAACATACCATTTAAAGCCAAGGGTACGTACCAATAGATAAATGACCACCGCCGCTAGCATCAGCCAAAAAATAATGGTCGAATAACCAGTTAAAAAAACCAAGCCCGCGATGGCTAATATGACGACGACTGCCATAATAATCCACTCTTTCATCTTAATACTCGACAGACCAAACGACGGGCTGGCACTGGCAAATAGCTCATATTGGGCTTGATGAAATTCGGCCTCGGTTAGGTTTAAGGCGACAGGTTGAAGCGTGTAGGGGTACAGGGCCATAAAGGTTTCTCAGATACGTATGTTAAAAGCGTGGGATGAAAAGCGTCAAAGCGAGGCTGCGATGCCATACTTAGCGATGCTTGGCGGAAAGCAGAATAAAGATATGCGCTTATCTTACCGAAAACTGCTCTTAAATGAAACATATAAGCGGGTCTGTCGACCAATAGCTCGGTTATTTTTCAGATAGCATCCTCATTTATAGTAGGCACGATAATAGCACTTGATACACAAAAGCATGATGTGGCTTCTTTTATTTGTTATTTAACCCATAAAGCTTGCGCAAAGAACGTGCTAGATTGTGGCAAAACATAGCCAAAACATGGTCAAATCTGCTTGGTATTGGTATGATAGTGACTATTATTTATGGTTCAGATTGAGATGGCGTTATCGAGCAGCTTTATAACGATTTTATAAGGCTGGGCACGCTATTTCATATTTTTTTGATATAAATTGGCTACTATTTTCCCTTTTTATTTTTTACTCACTTTTGGCGCTACAGGCAACTATTATGATTGACCCAAAACTCTTACGCGGTGATTTAACGGATTTACAACAGCAGCTGGCCACGCGTGGTTATGCGCTTGATATGGCGTTTTGGCAAAGTATCGAAAACGAACGTAAGTCTTTGCAAGTCAAAACCGAAGAGCTGCAATCGCGTCGTAATGCCGGTGCTAAGCAAGTGGGTGCGCTAAAAAAATCGGGCGCAGATGCCAGCGAACTGTTGGCTGAGATGCAAAGTGTCAGCGGTGAGATTAAGACAGCTGAAGATGAGCTGCGTACCTTGCAAGAGCGTATTAGCCAAGCGGCCATGCAAATCCCGAATATCCCAGCCGCCGATGTGCCAGTCGGGACATCAGAAGACGATAACGTCGAAGTGCGCAAATGGGGAACGCCGCGCGCGTTTGATTTTGAGATTCAAGATCATACTCATATCGGTGAAACGCTAGGTATGCTTGATTTTGAAGCCGCTGCAAAATTAACAGGTAGCCGTTTTAACGTCTTAAAAGGTCAGCTTGCTCAAATGCATCGTGCTTTGATTCAGTTTATGCTCAATACTCATACCATCAAGTACGGCTACACTGAAACCTATGTGCCTTATATTGTCAATTCTGAGAGTTTAAAAGGTACGGGTCAATTGCCGAAGTTTGAAGATGATTTGTTTAAATTGACCAATCATACCAATAACGATGGTACTGATTTTTATTTGATTCCAACGGCCGAAGTGCCCATGACCAACTTGGTACGCGGTGAGCGTTTGGATAGTAAAGAGCTGCCGTTGAAGTTTACCGCCCATACGCCATGTTTCCGTAGTGAAGCAGGCTCGCACGGCCGTGATACCCGTGGTCTGATTCGACAGCATCAATTTGAAAAAGTTGAAATGGTTAATATCGCTACCGCTGAGCAATCAGATGAGCTACTTGAGGCGATGACGGCACAAGCTGAGTACATTTTACAGCAGCTTAATCTGCCGTACCGTGTGGTCAAACTATGTACTGGCGATATGGGCTTTGCCGCTCAAAAAACTTATGACATCGAAGTGTGGTTGCCAAGCCAAGATACCTATCGTGAAATCTCAAGCTGCTCTAACTGCGGTGATTTCCAAGCCCGCCGTATGGGTACACGCGTTAAAGATGGCAAGCAGACGAGCCTAGCGCATACGCTAAATGGTTCAGGTTTGGCAGTCGGTCGTACGTTATTGGCAGTGATGGAAAATCATCAAAATGCCGATGGTAGTATCACCATTCCTGAAGTATTGCGTCCGTTTATGGGCGGAGTTGAAACCATTTCAGCTTAATGATTTAGTTTTTTATCTAAACTGCGGGTTGGTTGCTGACTCGCGGTTTTTTCATACGTATTGGTTTAATAAAACTGATACGAATGATTGTTAAATACAAACGCTTCTGTCAGCGCATTTTTAGATTGCTAGATGGCAAATATGTTAATATTGCATGTGATTTTATAGTCTATCTTTTGATGACATCCATTGTACTTTTGTCGTATTTCTGATGGATTGCCCTCTGAGTAACCCTTTCTCTTATGCTCCATACTTTTCATTCGAATATTAGGACACTCTATGCCGACCCCAATTAATGAACGCAAACTTGCCAATGCCATCCGTGTACTGTCGTTCGACGCGGTTCAAAAAGCCAATTCTGGACACCCAGGCGCGCCGATGGGCATGGCTGATATTGCCGAAGTATTGTGGCGCAAATTTTTAAAGCACAATCCTGCTGACCCGCAATGGCACAACCGCGATCGCTTTGTACTATCAAACGGTCATGGCTCGATGCTCATTTATTCCTTGCTGCATTTATCAGGCTATGATGTCAGTGTCGATGACTTAAAAGGCTTTCGTCAGCTGCACTCAAAAACTCCAGGACATCCTGAACTTGGCTATACGCCAGGTATTGAAACGACCACGGGACCACTAGGTCAGGGAATCGCCAATGCCGTTGGTTTTGCGATTGCAGAGAAGACACTAGCGGCACAGTTTAACCGTGACGGCCATAACATCGTCGACCATCATACTTATGCGTTCTTAGGCGATGGCTGCTTGATGGAAGGTATCAGCCATGAAGTTTGCTCATTGGCTGGCACCTTAGGTTTAGGTAAATTGGTCTTTTTCTATGATGATAATGGCATCTCAATCGATGGCGATGTCGAAGGCTGGTTCACTGATGATACGCAAGCGCGATTTGAAGCGTACGGCTGGCAAGTCATCAAGGTTGACGGTCATGATACCGATGAGATTACCAAAGCCACTGAGCAAGCCATTGCTGAGACCACTAAGCCAAGCTTAATCATCTGTAAAACGACGATTGGTGCTGGTAGCCCAAACAAGCAAGGTTTAGCAGCCAGTCATGGTGCACCATTGGGTGATGACGAAATCGTCTTGACCCGTGACGCTTTAGCATGGACTCATGCGCCGTTTGAATTAGATGATGAAATCTATGAAGCGTGGGATGCTAAAGCAAAAGGTGATGTTCAGCAAAAGAACTGGGATGCGGACTTTGAAGCCTATAAAAAAGCCTATCCAGAGTTGGCAGCTGAGTTATTACGCCGTTTAAACGGTGAATTGCCAGCGGATTTTGAAAGCCAAGCACAAGCCTATATTCAGCAAACCCAAAAGCAGGGCGGTGATGTTGCCAGTCGTAAAGCCAGTCAAAATGCGATCAATACCTTACAGCCGTTATTGCCAGAGTTATTGGGTGGTTCAGCGGATTTGGCAGGCTCAAACCTTACGCTATTTAAAGGCGCGAAAGGCATCGAAAAAGACGCTGATGGCAACTATATCTATTATGGCGTGCGCGAGTTTGGTATGACAGCTATTGCCAATGGTATCGCGCTGCATGGCGGCTTTATCCCTTATGTGGCGACCTTCCTGATGTTTATGGAATACGCGCGTAATGCGGTACGTATGGGCGCACTCATGAAGCAGCGTGTGATTCATGTTTACACTCATGACTCTATCGGCCTGGGTGAAGATGGCCCGACGCATCAGCCAGTTGAGCAATTGACTAGCTTACGTACCACGCCAAATCTACGCACATGGCGTCCGTGTGATGCGACCGAATCGGCCAGCGCTTGGGTTGAAGCAATTAAGTCTGAACACAATCCATCAGCACTTATTTTTAGCCGTCAAAGCTTGCCACATCAAGCACGTGATGCTGAGCAAGTCGCTAACATCGCTAAAGGTGGTTATGTGTTAGCGAAAGAGCAAGGCGAGTTACAATCAATTATCATCGCGACAGGTTCAGAAGTTGGCTTAGCTATGCAAGCGCACGAGACGTTAAGCGCAAATGGCGTTGGCGTCCGTGTCGTCTCTATGCCATGTGCCGAGATTTTTGTAGAGCAAGATGCTAGCTACCGTGACGCTGTATTGCCAGCTAATATCCGTGCTCGCGTTGCAGTGGAGGCCGCGCATGTAGATTACTGGTATAAGTTTGTCGGTCTAGATGGCAAAGTTATCGGAATGACGACTTATGGTGAATCAGCGCCTGCTGATGAGCTTTATAAAGAGTTCGGTATTACCACTGAAGCGGTGGTTGATGCAGTAAATAGTTTGGTGTAATAAACCTAACTTAGTTAGCGTTTAAACAAGAAAGAGCTACTGGAGAAATCTGGTGGCTCTTTTTCATTTCTTGTAGCCAATTAATGCGTTAACTTGTATCATCTAAGTAAACTAAAGTCTTATTTAGGTATGTCCATGATTAAAGAGCTAGTTAAAGATATAAGTTACGACAAAATAACCCTCAATCAGGCTTTAACTAGAGCTAAGTTAGTAGCTTATAAAATTGATAACAACGAGTTCATCAATTGGATAAATAAAGAGCTTAACGGATATGATGATTTAGACATTGTTCCTGAATATCGAGAATTTTATTGTGAAGTTTTTGCCAAAGTGCAAAGCTCGTACTATGGAAGCAAAGATGTTCCTATAGATTTAACGGCGATTAATGAAAGAATTGATGGAAATCTCTACACTTACGTTCACAGGGCAGGGATATCAAATATAGAACAAAACGTAATAGATGCTAAAGACGCAAACGAACAATATGGCTATATTGATTTTCCTATTGAAATCGTAAGAGATGTAGTAAGAATCTTCCAACGAGATGATATTATAGCTGTAAGAAGAAGAATAGTTTTTGGTAGCTTACATAACATCTTAAACATGACCAAGCAAAAGCTTTTAGACACATTGCTTGAATTAAATAAAGCTTTCCCAAACTTAGAAGATGAATATATGAATGAGGATAAAAAAGATACAGCGAGTCAGATAGTAACTAATATCTATGGTAACAATGCGAGTTCAAACGTGGGTGTTGGTCAAAATTTTACTCAAGGTATTAGCAATAGTTATACAGCAAAAGTGGAACAAGTTCTCAATGACTTAAGACAGCTAGGTGTTCCAAATGAAGATATTAGCGAATTAGAAGATATTATTAATAGTGAGCAAGATAAAAGTAAACTTGGTACTAAGTTTCTTGCTTGGTCTTCGGCACTTATGACAAAAGCTGTTGAAAAAGGTATAGATGTCAAAGTGCCTGAAGTTTTAGATGTGATTCAAAATCTTTTAACTTAGTTTTTTAATTGAGCACAGAATTCTCTATATATAATTTAATAAACTTCAAAAAAAAGAGCTGCTAGAATTATCTGACAGCTCTTTTTTTTTAATCTGTTTTAATATCAATTCGCCGCAATCAGCTTTCCTGATATCTCGAGCGGGATGATATTGCTAATCAGTTTTGGAAAAGCCGTCACCCCGTAGTTATAGCGATCGACCATACCTGTCGCGCGAAACTTTAACGTCGGTTGAGAGGTGGCAGGGTCAATCTCTACATCAGACAAAGTCACTCTTACCGTTAACGGTTTGGTTTGACCTAAGGCGGTAAAATCGCCCGTGACATTGGCTTCTTTCGGCGTGATCATCTTGATTTTTTTTGAGACAAACGTCATCGTTGGATATTGCTGAGTATTGAGTAGCTCTTTACGGCGCAAAAAACTGTCACGTAGCCTGCGCTCGGTATCGATGCTATTGGTATGCACGGTAAAATTAATGGTCGTACTCTCAGGCTTTTTGACGTCATAATTGATCGATCCATTTACTTTACGAAACTTACCGTCAGTGGTCGCCTTGCCTAAGTACTTGACCTCAAAATCAGCGCTGGTCTTAGGCACATCCAGCTTCCACTTTTGTGGCATCGTATTAGCGGCGCCTCCCATTATAGGCAAAGATAATAATAAAGAGGTGCCAAGCGTAATCTTTAGCAAAGAGGCGGCGCGAGTATTCATACGTATGATCCAAAGGGTGGTATTAAAGTCGTCAGTATTGAACATGCCTTTAGGGCACAACTGAGCGTTATAGCTGAAATAATAATACGATAGCCTACTACAATTGTGCTGTTTCAATGTATTATTAAAGTTATGAGCGGTTTAGAAGTAAGACTTACACTTTACACTGGCTTAGCGCTTAAAATAACCAATTTGACTTTTTATATAGTAGAAAACCATGTCTTTGATGTCCAGCTTTAAAGGTATCGTCGGCGAGACCGTCATCAATGTGGCCATGTGGCTAAAACTTGAAAAAGACGTTTATCATCGTCTAAACAATATCACTTTGCCGTTAGCGGATGGCGGCAGCACCCAAATTGACCATGTTATCGTCTCTAGGTATGGCATCTTTGTAATCGAAACCAAAAACTATAAAGGCTGGATTTTTGGTAATGAGAAGCAAAGACAGTGGACGCAAGTCATCATGGGTCGTAAGTATAAATTTCAAAATCCATTGCGGCAAAATTATTTGCATATAAAAACGCTGTCTGATTTATTAGAACTGGAGATGAGTTATTTCCATTCGATGATTGCCTTTATCGGCGAGTGTGAGCTTAAAACTCGTGATGAACTACCTGAGCATGTATTGACGAGCGGCATGGCATCTTATATCAAGAAAAAACAAGATAAAATGCTTACCG
>NZ_DAINDI010000033.1:16555-20480 GCF_036731945.1 Psychrobacter sp. | reverse complement strand
GAAGAAATCAAAGCCATTGTTGAGCAAATTGAAAACAATCGATTTAGCAAGACTTGGCGTACTAACAGAGCGCATAAAGCCTATTTAAAAGAGAAGCATAATCCGTCAAACAAGCAAGCTAGTGATAAACCAAATGCTAAGTCAGTTACTACATCAGCGAATCAGCCTGCGCCTGAATTAATAGCAAAACAACCTCCTAAAAAGACCATTCTTCAAAGCAGAGAAGTACTGCGATGGTCTGGGCAAACGGAAGTTGAAGCGGTCGATGTACCGATTGTCTCTTCTAGCAATGTGCTGCCTATCTCTCAACTCAATAATGATGATAATGTCTTTATTAACCCATTTGAGGTTTTGGAGTCAGAGCCGAAGATTGAGAAAGCTTCTACTAGGGAGGCTTCTATTATCGAGCCAGTTGAAGCGTCAATCGGTTCTGATAATACTCCCGTTTGTCCGAAGTGTAATGGTGAGATGGTCAAGCGCGTTGCTAAAAAAGGTCAGCAGCAAGGTCAGACCTTTTTTGGTTGCAGTCAATTTCCTAAGTGTCGAGGTGTGGTGAGTATTAATTAGGTGATAGTTATCCTAACCATAAATTTCTTCCAAACGTAAACACGCAACCAAGCGGCCATCCCATTCGCGCAGCTTTGGTTCTACTTCACTGCATTGAGGTTTGGCATAAGGGCAGCGTTTATGTAGGGCGCAGCCACTTGGCGGATTTAGTGGACTTGGTAGCTCACCATGTAGCGTTAACTCATTTTTATGTCCACTGACAGTTGGCGCAGCCGCCAGTAAAGCGATGGTATAAGGATGCTTTGGCGCGTTATAAATGGCTTCTTTTGGCCCATGTTCGACGGCTTGACCTAAATACATGACCATCACATCGTCGGCGACATGGCGGACTACGGATAAGTTGTGTGAAATAAAAACATACGCCGTATGGTACTCGTCCTGCAAGTCCATAAATAGATTCAATACTTGCGCTTGAATCGATACATCGAGCGCTGAGGTCGGTTCATCAGCGACGACAATTTTTGGATTGAGCATCATGGCGCGGGCGAGGGCAATACGTTGGCGCTGACCACCCGAAAACATATGCGGAAAACGGCCAGCATGTTCGGGACGTAGACCGACGTTTCTCATCATCTCGTTTATTTTTTCGCGCTTATCTTCCTTTGACAGTTTGGTATGGATATCTAATGGCTCGGTTAATTGATAACCGATCGTATGACGCGGGTTGAGACTGCCATAAGGGTTTTGGAATACCATCTGAATCTCGGTGCGCAAATCTTTTAACGCTTTTCTGCTATAGCCAGTGGTCGCCTCATCGTTGATAAACAGCTCGCCATCAGTCGGTTCTTCAATTAGGGTTAATTGGCGGGCAAGTGTCGATTTGCCACAGCCTGACTCACCTACGACAGCAAGTGTTTTGCCCGCTTGAAGCTCAAACGAGATGCCATTTAACGCTTTAACATAAGCTTTCGGTTTGCCTAACCCTTGGGATACTGGGTAATGCTTGTGTAAATTGTCTGCTTTTAAGACCACTTTATTACTCATACTTGGGACTCCAAAGTAGCAGGGTGCGGGGTAGAAATGCGAGTAGGTAAGCTTGGTAGTTCGGCGTGAATACAGCGCACTTTGCCAGTAGGCGTCTCTAAAATAGGCGGAGGCACTTCGCAAGCGGGTTCTTTATACGGACAACGAGGCGAGAGCAAACAGCCACTTGGACGGTCATATTGGCTTGGTACCACACCCGGTAAGCTATTGAGCCTGTCTTGGCCGATAGCCAACTCGGGAATCGCTTGCAGTAAAGCATCGGTATAAGGGTGAGCAGGATGCTGGAAAATCTCCGGAACTGTACTGGTTTCAACCACTTGTCCGGCATACATAACGGCGACATCACGTGAATTTTGCGCGACTAAACCCAAATCATGGGTGATCAGCACCATGGCCATCTGTTTTTCGCGTTGTAAGCGACCAAGCAAATCCATAATTTGCGCTTGTACGGTGACGTCAAGCGCGGTGGTGGGTTCATCAGCGATGAGTAGTTTTGGCTCGCAGGCAATGGCCATGGCAATCATAATACGCTGACTCATACCGCCTGATAATTGATGCGGATAAACTTTCAGTCGGTTTTTGGCATCGGGCATCTCAACCAATTCGAGCAGCTCTAATATGCGTGTACGAACCGCCGAACCGCGTAAGCCAAGGTGTTTACGCAGTACTTCACCCAATTGCATCTCAACGGTAAAGCTCGGATTTAGGCAGGACATGGCGTTTTGAAAAATCATCGAAATGTCTTTGCCAATGATGCCGCGTTTTTCTTTGGCGGACATACTCAGCATGTCTTTATTGTCAAATATCACCCGCTGTGCGCGAACGGTTGCAGAAGGCGGCAATAAGCCCATGAGTGCCATCATAGTGACTGACTTTCCTGAACCGGATTCCCCAACGACAGCGAGAACTTCACCTTGGGTGATTTTCAACGATACATCATCGACGGCGCGAAAAGCGCGCGCGCCTTGACCAAAGGTGACTGAAAGATTTTCAATATCCAATAAGAGTGGTGCTTCTTTTTTTAATGAACCAGTCATCGAATTTTCAGTAGTGACGGTTGTATTTAACGTATCAGTCATTTAGGTCACCTGCTTTAATTTTGGATCTAGCGCATCGCGTAGGCCATCACCCGTCAAGTTGATTGACAGGGCAGCTAGGAAAATAGCGACGCCGGGCCAAATGGCAAGCCAAACATTACTTTGAATATATTGCCGCGCCGTACCAAGCATCGCACCCCATTCAGCATCTGGTGGTTGCACGCCAAAGCCTAAGAAACCAATCGCACCAGCTTCTAAAATGGCAGAGGAAAAAATCATTGTTGCCTGGACGATAAGCGGTGCCATACAATTGGGTAAAATAGTGATAAATAATAACCGTAGCACGCCAGCACCCATCACTTGCGAGGCGATAAAATACTCACGCTGTAGCTCGACCATCGCCGTTGCCCGCGTTAAGCGAATAAACGGCGGCGTACAAACCAGTGCAATGGTAATAATGGTATTGGTCATAGAAGGGCCTAAAATAGCCGCAATAATAATCGCCAATAGTAAGCTTGGATAAGACATCAAAATATCATTGACCAACATCACCGCTTTGCCCCAAACCTTTGGCCAAAACGCCGCGCTCAGTCCTAAAGAAATCCCGACCAACATCGCAAGGGTTGTGGCACTTAGTCCGATAAACAAAGAATAGCGTGCGCCATACATTACCCGCGATAACGTATCGCGGCCGGCATCATCAGTACCCAGCCAAAACATGCTATCGCCCCCACTTAAAAAGGCGGGCGGTAATTGCTCTTGACCGGTAAATAACTCATAAGGGTCATGGGGCGCAAGGGCTGGCGCAAGTATGGCAATAATGACCATCAAGGCTAAGACAAGAAAGCCCAGTACCGCACCTTTATTTCGGCAAAATGTTGACAAAAATAACTGCAAAGATGACGGCGGTGCGGCGCCTATCAGATTGAGATCAGAGGGAAGAACAGAAGGCTTCATGAGTAGTTCCTATAGTGGCTAGCGCTGAGAGCATTTAGAACCTCATTTCTTGAAAAATTGAGGATTTACTAAAAATTGCTCTAAATCATGCAAGCGCGTATCACCACTATTTATAATATGGGTATTTATCATTATCAAATTAAGAGGTATGTCGAATACGCGGATTGATCAAACCATATAAAATGTCAATAAATAAACTGACTAAAATCAAGGCGGTGGCGACCAATAAAATACCGTTTTGCACAATAGGGTAATCACGGGTAAAAAAGCCATCGAGTAGCCAATTACCTACGCCCGGCCAACTAAAAATGGTCTCGGTGATAATAGCGCCAGCAAGCAAGGTCGCCATTTGTAAACCAATCACAGTGACTACAGTAATC
>NZ_DAINDI010000033.1:11466-16526 GCF_036731945.1 Psychrobacter sp. | reverse complement strand
GCATCACGTGTACCAATATTACGCGGCGCGGCGATAAACCTTTGGCGCGAGCCGTGCGTACATAGTCTTCATCCAATACCTCTAGCATCGCCGAGCGTGTCATGCGCGCAATCATCGCCAGTGGAATGGTCGATAAGGCAATAGAAGGCAAAATAAAGTGTTTTACCACGTTCCAAAATGCGCCAGGCTCACCGGATGTTAAAGAGCCCAATAACCAAGAGCCATAGAGTGGATGGACATCCAAAAACTGCGCGACAGAAATAACACCGGCGACGGGCAAAAGGTTTAAATAATGGGCAAAGATACCGGTTAGGATAGGCCCTAATAAATAAATAGGCATCGAGTATCCCGCCAGTGCTCCTGACATCAAGGTGTAATCAATCCATGTGCCACGGCGCAGCGCTGCAAAAATACCTAAGCTGACACCGACGACACTCGCAATGATAATCGCGCATACCGCAAGCTCTAGTGTTGGGACAAAATGGGCAAAGAAATCTTGTAATACAGGGGCGCGCGTACGAAAAGAGGCCCCAAAGTCACCGGTCAATATACCGGTTAAATAATCCCAATATTGGACGATGAGGGGCTTATCCAATCCAAGTCTTTCCAAAGCGCGGGCATGTAGCTCTGGATCGACCATACGTTCACCCATCATAATCTCGACGGCATCTCCAGGGACGAGACGAATCAGAGTAAAGGTAGATAGCGTTAAGCCAATATAGACAGGAATTAAAATCGCAATTCGACGCAGAATATAAAGTAGCATGGGCTGCTCAATAGTTGTGGTTCAAAAATTATAAATCGAATAGTAAAACATTAGCAGTGATAAGAAGGTCCGTGACAAAATGTTTAACTTTAACAAGGTCTTTAACACAGTGCTTAACAAGACGCTTGATTCATAGAAATTCGGCTGGAACAAACAAAACGTCTGACCAGCCGAATATGAAATATGAATTAAATAACCGTGCCTGTCATACCGGACTTTATTGGCTGATGCTATTCAACTTTCACACCATCGAAGCGTATGGCACCAAGCGGGCTAATTTTATAATCGACAACGTTTGGTGCGGTGAATACGGTCACGACCGAATGCGCCATTGTCGTCCAAGGCAGCTGCTCTTTGAATATCTGCTGAGCTTTTACATAATCATCGACACGCTCATCTTGGTTGGTAATCTGACGGGCACTGGTCACTAAATTGTCAAAATCTTTATTACACCAGCGCGAGTAGTTATTACCACCGACCGCGTCACAAGATAATAGCGAACCAAGCCAGTTATCAGGATCGCCATTGTCACCGGTCCAACCAGCCAAAATCACATCAGGTTCGCCTTTAGCGGCGCGTTTTAGATACTCGCCCCACTCATAAGTGACCAGCTTGGTATCGACGCCAATCTTCGCCCAATCTGCTTGTAGCATTTCCGCCATGAGCTTGGCATTGGGGTTATAAGGGCGCTGAACCGGCATATACCACAGGTTGATAGAAAGGTTATCCGCGCCTGCTTCTTTGATAAGGGCTTTGGCTTTTTCGACATCATAAGGCGCATCTTTAATCGATTTATCGTAACCCCATTGGGTAGGTGGCATAGGATTGGTTGCTTTTAGTCCTTCACTTTGATAAACCGCATTAATAATAGCGTCTTTGTTGATGGCCATATCTAACGCTTGACGAACTTTAAGATCGCTAAGCTTTGGTTTTTCAACGTTGTAGCCGACATAGCCGACGTTAAAACCGGGTTGATCGAGAACCGTGGCTTTGCCGGATTTTTTGACAGATTCAATTTCGGCAGGTTTTGGATAAGCAGACACATGACATTCACCAGCCTGCACCTTTTGCGCGCGCACAGCCGAGTCCTTGGTGATGACGAATACTAAATTGTCGATATGAATATCATCTTTATTCCAATAATCTGGGTTTTTGGTATAGCGAATCTGTGCGTCTTTTTGATAGGAGGTAAAAACGAAAGGACCGGTACCAACTGGTTTGGTATTAATATCAGCTGCGTTACCAGCAGCCATTAATTGGTCAGCGTATTCAGCAGAATCAATGTAAGCAAAGGCCATCGCTAGGTTTTGTAAAAATGGCGCGTTGGTTTCGCTTAGGGTGACTTTGACGGTATTGTCGTCAACTTTTTCAATATTAGAAATAAGATCAGGCAACCCCATGCCGACCGAATACGGGAATTCGGCAGGGTAGGCTTTGTTAAATTCAAATTCTGGATTGGTGAGACGTTCTAGGGTAAAGACAACGTCGTCAGCGTTAAAATCGCGGGTCGGGGTAAAGTAATCGGTTTTACCAAATTTGACGCCTTTACGTAGATTAAAGGTGTAAGTTTTGCCATCTTCACTGATATCCCAACTTTCAGCCAATGCTGGCTGAATCTCAGTGCCGTCTCTTTTAAATTCTACTAAAGCGTTGTAAATAGGGTAGGCGCTGGCGTCAAAATCCGTACCTGCCGTATATTGAGCTGGGTCGAAACCAGCAGGGCTGCCTTCAGAGCAATAAAGCAAGGTTTTTGCACCTTTGGCGTCTGAGCTAGCAGCAGAGTCATCGGTGGTTTTGTTGTCGCCGCTACAGGCACTGATACCCAAGATAACGGTCGCTAACAGGGTCAGTTTGAAGAGTGATTTTTGCATTCTTACATCCTATGTAATGATAAGTAGTCGCCAATATGTCTATAGGTTTATAAATGAATCCTATAATCAGCGAGCTGCTAATTCCTTTTAAAGTGTTTATAAATAAAGTATTTATACTATGCAAAAAGAAAATGAGTCAGAGATTTTTAACTCAAATTCTAGGCTGCGATAAATAGCGATATAAATAAGTGGTTTAAATATACTACCTTACACAGTTGTAACGCAAGGTATCAATATATTTAATTTGATAGAAAATGTCCCGTTTTAATATCCGTATTTTTGAATGTAAGCGCTATTTTGCGATAGGCAATATTATGAGATAAAAGCGACTACCGTAAAATATTTTACTTACTTGTTCTATGATGCGATTTGCTCAGCGTCATGATGTTTTGCTTTAATCAAATCTGCCATTTTTTCGGCAATCATAATGGTTGGTGCATTGGTATTGGCGCTTATCAAGGTCGGCATCACAGACGCATCAATAACGCGTAATCCATTGACGCCGCGCACTTTTAACTCTAAGTCGACCACAGACTTATCGTCTGAGCCCATACGGCACGTACCGACTGGATGATAGATAGTATCTGATTTATTACGAATATAGCCAAGCATGCCGTCTTTTTCGATATAAGGGGCAGGGTAGTCTTCGGTGATATATTTGGCGATGGGTGCTTCTTGCATGATGGCGCGCGTACGCTCAGCGCCTGCGACCATATACTCTACGTCTTTAGGATGGGAGAGGAAGTTTGGATCAATCAATACGCACTCTGAGGGGTCAGCTGACGCAAGCCGAACCGTACCGCGACTTTCAGGGCGCAAGTAGCAGGCGTGACAAGAAACAGCAAAACCGCGCCTAAGGTCACGTCCGTGCTCAATCACCCGCGAGATGACAAAATGCAGCTGGGTATTTGGCCATTCTTTTGGGGCGTCACCAACGCTAAAGAACGCGCCTGCTTCGGCGTAGTTGCTAGACAGCAATCCTGTGCCATCTTTTCTCCATTGGCGAATGCTTTTAGACAAGGTTGAGAGCGTTGCCATACCAATACCGATCACATCGGTGGTATTGACCTCGTAATCAAATACCACGTCTAAATGGTCTTGTAGGTTACCGCCAACCTCGGGCGCATCGACTAAGACATCGATACTGTGCTCCTGCAGGTGCTCAGCAGGACCAATGCCAGATAGCATCAAAACTTTCGGCGAACCAAAAGCGCCACCTGACAAAATGACTTCCTGACGTGCCATCACCGTATGCTCGACACCATCTTTTTCATAAGCAACGCCAACGGCTTGTTTGTCTTCAAAAATAATGCGGTTGGCTTGTGCATGGGTAATGACGGTTAAATTTGGACGACTTTTTTGTACGGGGTGCAAGTAAGCCGCAGCGGCAGAGCAGCGTTGACCTTGCTTTTCACCATGGAAATGGGTGACTTGATACAGTCCTGCGCCGTCTTGTTTTTTACTATTAAAATCAGCATTTTTATCTAAACCATTAGCGACGGCCGCTTCTACAAATGCTTTAGAGATTTCACGCGGGCTTAATAAATCGCTGACATGTAAAGGGCCGCTATCGCCGTGCAGTTCATCCGCGCCGTGGACATTATTTTCGGCTTTTATAAAGTAGGGTAGCACATCGTCAAATCCCCAACCTTCGCAGCCTTGCTCAACCCAGCGCTCATAATCAAGCGCGCTACCACGAGTATAAATCATTGCATTAATCGCAGAGGAGCCGCCCAAGCATTGACCGCGCGGTTGAAAGCCGCGTCGATTATTAAGATGGGTTTGGGGAGTAGTATGAAAGCACCAATTGTTTGATTTTAGCGGTTTGCCTGGTACTAAAAGGATTAAACCTGCCGGTACGCGAATCGCAAGGTCTTTGCCTTCACCGCCGTACTCTAACAGACACACACTGATATCGGGATTTTCTGTTAAGCGGCTGGCAAGGACGCAGCCTGCAGAACCACCGCCCACGATGACGTAGTCAAATTTTGGATCAACTTCCATGTTATCTTCCTTTTAGCATCCATGCTTATTAAGACGAGCTCGTTACAACCAGCTGATTAAAATGGCTTCTCCTTACAGTATCTATTATTTTGCCAAAATAATGCAATAAAAATGACTGAGGCGTGTTATTCGTCCATAAGACTTTGAATATATAGTGCTAAGACATGGTGCTTAAATGTTTAAGCTAAGATTATGCCCTTTGATATAAAGTTATATCTATCAACTCTGCTTTATAATTCACATATCTCAGAGCGCACAATAAAGCGTTTGCCTTCGGGGATTTCTAATGAAAAACTGGCCCCGCGTCCATTGACCACATCAATGGTTAAGTCGGTATGTTGCCAGAGCTTGTACTGCGCTTTACCCATATAAAAAGGGCAGCCAGCCAGCTCGCCAACCAAGACATCTTGTCCGCCGAC
>NZ_DAINDI010000033.1:10890-11445 GCF_036731945.1 Psychrobacter sp. | reverse complement strand
GCAGCAGCCACCAGATTGATGAAACATCAGCTCGCCATGTTTAGATTTTAATAATTCAATGAGTGCTTTGCAGGATTCAGTCGCCGTGACTTTCATCATGAACTCCTTATCACTTATGAGCAGTTTATGCTTATCAATGCTGTATTAAAGCAAAAATGCAATCTACCTTGCGACAGATTGCATTGGTTTATTTGCAGATTATGCAAAACGGGGTCTAAAAGAAGCCCATCTTCTTAGGGCTATAAGAGACCAGCATGTTTTTGGTTTGTTGATAATGATCAAGCATCATCAGATGGTTTTCGCGGCCGATACCCGATTGCTTATAACCACCGAAGGCGGCGTGCGATGGATAAATGTGATAACAGTTGGTCCATACGCGCCCCGCTTGGATGCCGCGACCGAAACGATAGGCTTTATGCACGCTACGAGTCCAAATACCTGCGCCGAGGCCATACAAAGTATCGTTGGCAATGCTCATGGCTTCGTCATCGTCTTTAAACTTAGTCACGGCAAGTACGGGTCCAAAGATTTCTTCTTGGAACACGCGCATATCAT
>NZ_DAINDI010000033.1:6833-10880 GCF_036731945.1 Psychrobacter sp. | reverse complement strand
GGTCGGTTTCACATAATAGCCATCGCCAAGCTCGCCATCGTGTTTGGCTTGCTCGCCGCCAACCAAGACTTTTGCACCTTCTTTTTTACCGATATCCAGATAAGATAAGATTTTTTCTAATTGGTCTGAGCTGGCTTGTGCACCAATCATGGTGTCAGTGTCTAGTGGATTGCCCATTTTGATGGCTTCGACACGCTCGATACAGCGTTTGATAAATTCATCATAAATACTCTCATGAACCAGCGCACGCGATGGACAGGTACAAACCTCACCTTGGTTTAAGGCAAACATGACCAAACCTTCGACCGCTTTATCCAAGAAGTCATCGTCTTCATCCATGATATCGGCAAAGAAAATGTTTGGACTTTTACCGCCAAGCTCAAGGGTCACAGGAATGATGTTTTCACTGGCGTACTGCATGATAAGGCGACCAGTGGTAGTCTCACCAGTAAAGGCGACTTTGTTGATACGCGGGTTCGAGGCCAGTGGTTTACCGGCTTCAACGCCAAAACCATTGACGATATTGAGCACGCCTTTTGGTAATAAATCAGCGATACCGATGGTTTCTAACATAAATAAAATAGAAGCAGGCGTCTGCTCAGCAGGCTTCATCACGATGCAGTTACCAGTAGCGAGCGCTGGGGCAATTTTCCATACCGCCATTAAAATCGGGAAGTTCCACGGAATAATTTGTCCGACGACGCCAAGCGGCTCATGAAAATGATAAGCAACGGTGTCTTCATCGATTTGACTGATGCCGCCTTCTTGCGCGCGAATAGCACTGGCAAAATAGCGGAATTGGTCAATAGCCAATGGAATGTCTGCCATTAAAGTCTCACGCACAGGCTTGCCATTTTCATAGCATTCAGCAATGGCGATAGCCTCTAGATTGGCTTCCATTTTATCAGCGATTTTTAGGAGTAGATTGGCGCGCTCAGTGACACTGGTTTTACCCCAAGCATCCTTGGCAGCATGGGCGGCGTCTAAGGCTTTTTCGATATCGGCTTCTTTTGAGCGCGCTACTTGGCAAATGATTTTGCCATCGATTGGGCTTGGGTTATCGAAGTATTCGCCATCGACTGGCGCGACCCATTCACCATTGATAAAGTTGTCGTATTTTTCGCGGAATTGGACGGGACTGTTTTCAGTATTGGGATAAGCGTATAACATGAACGATTCCTTGTTGGGTATTATGGTGGTGTAAACATAATGACCTGGCCTTCCTGACCAAGTTATCTTTCTATCCTACTGAGCTTTTCGACAGAGCGATAATGACTTTTTATAATGATATATTTTGTATCGTATAACTTTAAGTTATTAGCAGCTTAACGGTTAAAAAGGTTCGCAAAGCTGGTGCAGCTGTTATAATCATGGCAGCTATTTTTTTATGCTCTTTTTCTTATTACTATTTATTTAATTGGTTTAGATATATGCGTCAATCTTCTGCTCTTGATATTTTAAAAACGGGTCAAAATGTATTTTTGACTGGCTCAGCAGGTTCAGGTAAGACCTATACGCTCAACCAATATATCGATTATCTACGCGCACGCCGTGTCCCTGTCGCTGTGACCGCGAGTACGGGCATTGCTGCTACCCATATGAACGGCACCACCATTCATAGTTGGTCGGGCATTGGGATTAAAGATGAGTTGTCGGACCGCGATTTGGCCAATTTATCCCGTAAACAGTTTTTGGCCGATAGATTAAAAGACACGGCGGTACTTATCATTGATGAGATATCGATGTTGCATGCCAAACAGCTGAATTTGGTCAGTCAAGTTTTAAAGTATGTGCGTAAAAACGACAAAGCTTTTGGCGGTATTCAGGTTGTCGTCGCTGGGGACTTTTTCCAGCTGCCACCGATTGGGAGTAAAGGCGAGACCAACCGTGAAAAGTTTGCTTTTATGAGTGAAGCGTGGCTCGATGCCAAATTTCATATTTGCTATCTATCTGAGCAACATCGACAAGTGAGCGAAGCAGCAAATGGTGGCCTTGATTTAGACGATATCCTCAATCAAATCCGCCGTCAAGAAGTGACCTTTGAAGCCATTGCTGCCTTAGAGGCGACCTTTGATCAAGACGTTGATATTAAGCGTACCCGTCTTTATACCCATAATCTGAACGTCAATAAAATCAATGATAAAGAGCTGGCCGCCTTAGATGGGGAGATGATGCGCTTTGAAGCCACCTCGACTGGCGACAGTAAATTGGTTGAGACCCTCAAAAAAACGGTACGCACCCAAGACGATTTGGTATTAAAGGTCGGGGCCAAGGTGATGTTTATCAAAAACAATAGTGAGCTTGGCGTCTCTAACGGTACGATGGGCGAGCTGATGGGTTTTGCTGCGGTAAAAATTGACGATAGTAAAGATACGAGCGATGATTTAATTGAAGACAATACGAAAAATGCTGAAAGCGCTACTGATAAGAGTGTAAAAGACAAAGGCCAACAGACTACCAAAGATAAAGACGGTGATAAAAAGCCGCCAAAAGATAAAAAGCCAACCACGCAAAAAATGCCGGTAGTGCGGTTAAACTCTGGCCGTGAAGTCATTGCTGAGCCTGAAGAATGGATTATCGAAGATGAAACCGGCGACGTGCTGGCAAGCTACTTACAAGTGCCGCTGTGTTTGGCTTGGGCCATTACCATCCATAAGTCGCAAGGCATGACCCTTGAGGCGGCCGAGATTGATTTATCGCGCACCTTTGAGCTTGGACAAGGTTATGTGGCATTGTCACGCTTAAAGTCGCTGGCAGGTTTGCAATTGCTCGGTATGAATGACATGAGCTTGCAGCTTGATCCGCTGGCACGCGGCGCCGATAAACGCTTTTTGGCACTGTCAGAGGAAGCGGATGCCAATTATGCCATGCTCGATGAAGAAAGCATGACGCAGGCGCATGAGAAATTTATTCTAAAATCAGGCGGCACGCTTAGTAAGTCAGTGATTGAAGCGTATGCCAATTTGCAGAAAAAACGCCGCGAGCAACAGCAAGCGCAGATAGAGAAAAAACAGAAACTTGGCAATCAAGTTTCTGATAAATCGGACAGTACCTTGCTGGCGACTCGTATTTTATTAGAAGAGAGCTTATCGATTGCCGAGATTTCACAAGCGCGGCAGCTGTCACAATCGACCATCATGCGCCATATTGCAGAATTAAAATCGCAAGATCCAAGTTTGGCTTGTGATCATCTGCGCCCAGACGATGAAGTGATGACGGCGGTTGGCAACGCTTATGTGGCCATTAAGGTCGCCAATAACCCTAATGACTTTAACGATGATGGCAGTGTTAAGCTACGTCCAATTTTTGAGCATCTAAAACAAGCGGTTGATTACAACACCATTCGTTTGGCATTGATTTTTATTACGCCATAGCATCCAATCAGTGAGAAAAAGTCTCTAAACATAGACCGTCATTATGCTGATAATATTTAATGTAGCGCGCCACTCTTTTTATATCTCTTTATAGCGATACCCTTTTATGTCTGACGTTATACCTGATTTTTCTAGCGCAACTTACCAATTGAACGCCGAACCTAGAGTGGCGTTTACGCATGCGACAGGCGAGCATACGCAGCCGCTAAGGATTGCGATTAACGGCTTTGGCCGTATTGGGCGTAATGTACTGCGTGCCTTGTTAGAGCGCTTTGAGGTGTTGGGACGCGCTATCCATGTGGTGGCGATTAATGATTTGGCATCGGCTGATATTTTATTGCATCTATTAAAATTCGATAGTACTCATGGCCGCTTAAGCCGACTTGGCGTCAGTGCGGAGGTTTTAGACGATAACAACAATACTCAGCTGTGTTTGACTAAGAACAACCTGACCTACTGCATCAAAATGCTCTCAGAAGCTGACCCAAAAAACCTGCCATGGCACACGCTTGGTATCGATGTGGTATTAGAGTGTACGGGGCATTTTCGCTCTTACGAGCAGGCGCAGTTGCATATAGCAGCGGGTGCACAGCAAGTCATTATTGGTGCTGCGCCCTTTGATAATGTCGATGCTTGTATCGTCATGGGCGTCAATACCGCTGAGCTCACACGC
>NZ_DAINDI010000033.1:0-6823 GCF_036731945.1 Psychrobacter sp. | reverse complement strand
CGAGCGTTTCTTGTACCACGCAGGCCTTGGTACCGCTGATTGCTACCCTTGATAAGACGTTTGGCGTAAAGTCGGCTATGATGACCGAGATTCATGCTGTAACGGCGGATCAGACAGTGCTCGATCAAGCGCACCGCGACCCAAGACGCGCGCGCGCCTCTGGTTATAATATTATTCCGACCACCTCAAGTAGTATTGCTGCGACAGAACGGGTATTGCCTGCGATGATAGACAAGATAAACGGTCATTCCATTCGCGTACCGACCATCGATGTGGCGGCGATTGATGTGACGTTTGTCTTTGATACGCCGAATGTCAGCGTCGATGCAATACGAGAAAAGTTAAGAGCTGCTAGCCTTGGTGATTTGATAAATATCATGGCGTATACTGATGAGCCGCTCGTTTCCAGTGATTTTATCCATCAGCCAGAATCGCTGATTATCGATGGTCAGCAGTTGATGCAAGTGGGCGAGCAATATAAAGTGTTTGCCTGGTACGACAATGAATGGGGCTATGCCAACAGGCTGCTTGATATGTGCTTACATCTTGCTTTAAGTAAATAACATAGTTTGCAGTAAATGTTTTAAAAAAAGCACTGGGCAAAAAGTTTTGGCACACGCTAAGTCATTGATTTAAAACTGGCTGTAAATTAATTTCATTTTTTTAATATGAAGCGCTTGCATTATACGATGATATCTATATAATGATGCACCAATGGAGACGTGGCAGAGCGGTTGAATGCACCGGTCTTGAAAACCGGCAAGGGTTCATAGCCCTTCGAGAGTTCGAATCTCTCCGTCTCCGCCAAATTCGAAAAAGCCCCAATCAATAACTGATTGGGGCTTTTTTTATGTGTGCATAAAAGCGGTTTTTAGTAACTTAACGGGCACTCTATAGTTGGTTTATTTTAAACCCGATACCGTGCGACTGGGATGAATTTTCCGCAGCCTCTGCACTAGCAGCAAGCAAGGAAAATTTATACCAGTCGCACATCATTATACCCCTGTCGATTTTGTTTTGAATGGGTTATATGAACTCTCTATTATTTCGCTAGCGTTTGCTCAAACTCTACTTCTTGCCCATCCATTAATACCAGTTTGCCTTCGCTAATCTCAATGTGTATGCCCGTATGATTTTTAATCGCGCGCATGACATTGATATCTTCAATACTGCTTTCGATAACGATTTTGCCAGACTGTTCAGGTTCGATTGGTGGCTGGAACTGGGTCAACGGTACATTAAAGCTTTTACTTTTGGTCAAATTCGCCTCTTGCATCGTAAGCTTACCCTTAAAGCTTTTAATCGCTACCTTACCGTGGTTTGACAGCATAAACTGTAGTTTTACTTGGTTTAAACTGTCACTATCGCTGGTTTTGACGGGCAGTAAAGCCACAGGGTAATTCTGTGCTTTGGCAGTGTGCACTTGCGGACTGGTGACAATCGGGCTTTTTTTGCCAGTAGGATTGTTTGGATGCAAGCGCTCATATTCACGCTGCTGGATAAGGGCTTGCTTGATGGTGATACGCGGCATCGCTCCGGACTCATACGCGCCGCTGAGCTTCATACGTAGCATATAACGGCTCAAGAGCTGTCTGTCAGCCTCAGGCAGACGCTCAAATGTATCGCCAAGCTTTTTTTGCCATTGGTCAGAGTTGGTTGGTATGGTCTGCCTACTTGGATCTGCTGGCGGCTGTGTGCAGCCATTGGTAACTGGCAACATCGCTACAGTAAATGCCAATAACATGGCCTTTTTTATATAGCGTGTACGGCCTGCGTGTTTATATAAACCAATCATCATATGCCTCCTTCTCAACCCATATAGATACTAATAACTTTTATACCAATATAGCGCCTATCAATATAGCGCTTATAATAATTTTGTATGTTTGTTTATCGCTAATGGGTATTCGATGTTATTAAGCGCCTTGAGAAGGGCATATTTTACGTAGCAAGTTTAAATTAAATAGCAAAAAAAAGACCAAGCGCCGTTAAGCAAACTTAGTCTTTTTTTTGTATGTATGATAAGCCAAGCGTTACTCTTTATCTTGCAGCTCAGACAGCGGGTGAGTGGTGGTATTATTATGCGTGACCACAATCGCCTCATCAATGATACGTTGGCTGACCCCGCGCTTACGTAGGCTTTCAATAAACACTTCATCATGCGCCAAGGTGTAATCTTGATGATCGCGATCCAATCCTTGACGGATATAAAGACGAATCAGACCTTGGATACGTTTAAAGCCCAGCTCTGCTGAGGTAGACTCTAATAATCGAATCATTTCTTCAGACAAGCGAATACTGATCGGACGCGTGATTTTTTGCGGATGATCAGAGAATTTATTTTTTATACGGACAGGTATCATAATAAACCATTACTTTTAGTGAGTAGGAATAAAACACTCAGACAAAAACGAACTTGGTCACAGCTAATCCTACCATACAATAAAAGCCGCTAAAAGAACACCATCGCCGTATTAATATTGTGTTGGTTAATAAGGTAAGCCATTAAGGATTGAATAGCGACCATAAAAAAACCTCCATCAAATAGTTGATGAAGGTCTTTTAGAATATGGCTCTCCAACCTGGGCTCGAACCAGGGACACACGGATTAACAGTCCGTTGCTCTACCAACTGAGCTATTGGAGAATAAGTTGTGATAACGGTTGATTAAACAAGTTTTACAAAGCCTTTGGTAGGTGCGATTGCTTATCTTGTTTGCGTTATGTGGGGCACATTTTAGCCAAGTAGTTCTGGGCTGTCAACCTTATTAGGCGATAAATAATAAATATAATTATAAATAGGATAAAATTGTGGGTGTTTCTTGTTAAAGCGGCGACTTTATTGACGGTGACGATGATTGCTGCTGCTAAAATATGTATAAAAATTAATTTTTCTTAATATTATAATTACTTACTTGATTCCTTAGTTTGATAAGACTATCTATTTGAAACTAAAGAAAAACCTTATATTACTTTAACCCTTAAAATCTCTATTTCACGCACTCATATAAACCTATAAAATAGTTAGCCCAGATTTTTTATCGTTTTTGCTTCAATTTGAAGCTTTTTAACTCCTCATTTTTTTTAAAAACATGTTCTAACCAATATAGGTGCCCTAAATATGAGTCCAACCATGATTGCTTACGGTTACCTTGCCATCGCTATTGTCTGCGAAGTCATTGGCACTACCTTTTTGGTCAAGTCAGAGCAGTTTACGCGCTTTGTGCCCACGCTTATTATGGCGGTGCTTTATGCGATTTCGTTCTATTTATTGACCCAAACCATAAAAACCATACCGATTGGTATTGCTTATGCCTTATGGGGCGGACTCGGTATCGTATTGACTTCATTAGTAGGACTGTTCTTTTTTAAGCAAACGCTTGATACCGCAGCTATCATCGGCATTGCGATGATTGTTGGTGGGGTAGTGGTGATGAATTTACTGTCTAATTCTGTGGCGCATTAAGTAAACAGGCATTAGTAATCGTTAAACATTAAAACGTCAAGGATAAACGCATTGACCACATTAAAATATATCGCGCATTACTCTGAGCAAATTCAAAGCCAAGCGGCGACGCTGATTAGCACGGGCAGGCTGGGTGAGTATTTGGATAAAAACTATCCAAACCGTCATCAAATACAAAGCGATAAAGCGCTATATCAATATATTAATGACATTAAAAATCAGTATATGCGCAAAAGCAGTCCGCTGTCGCAGGTTTCTTATAACAGTAAACTTGCGGTGCTTAATCAGGCACTTGGCATTCATACCTATCAATCGCGCGTGCAAGGCAGCAAGCTGAAATCACATAATAGCATCACGGTAGCCAGCCTATTTAAGGAAGCACCGCCCGAGTTTTTGCGTATGATCGTGGTGCATGAGTTGGCGCATTTTAAGGAGCAAGAGCATAACAAGGCCTTTTATCAACTTTGCTGTCATATGGAGCCAAACTATCATCAATATGAGCTTGATACTCGCCTATGGTTGCATTGGCGCGAGTGCTAATCTATCGTGATGAAATAAAAGCTAACAATAATGCTAAGTCAATAAAATAGTAATAGGGCTAATGACGATGAATAAAGCCGCTGTTTTAAGAGTAAGGTAGTCTATGAGTCAGTCAGCGCAGCAAGGTATGGCTAAAGGTAAAAAAGCGTGGCTCATTCCTGTGCTGTGTCTTATCGTTGGTGGTGGATTAACCGGTATTTCGACCAATCTGGCGAAATTTGCAGGCGAGGTCGGTCTGACGCCGCTGGCATTTCTGTTTTGGTCTATCACAGGTGCGGCGTTGATTTTATTTAGTTATGCATTTCTACGCCGCGAGCTGCCGCCGTTAAGCAAACCAACCTTGAGCTATTATCTAGTGGCTGCGTTAGTGAGTGTGGCAGGCTCCAATCTCATTTTTTTCTCTGCTATTCCGCATGTCGGCGCAGGTTTTGTCGCCTTAATTATTTCTCTGCCGCCGCTCCTAACTTATCTGGCCGCCCTCATCTTAAAAATAGAGCGCTTTACTAAGCTGCGCGCGCTTGGCGTGGTCGCGGCACTTGCCGGAGCAGGTGTGCTCGCCGCCCGTAAATTTGCTGCGCCCGATGCCAGTGTGTTTTGGATTGGGCTCGCGCTTTGCGGTCCGGTGTTATTAGCAATTGGCAATATTTATCGCACCTTATATTGGCCTGATAATCTCTCTCCAAGCGCGCTGGCACCGGGTATGCTAATAGCAGCCTCAGTGTTACTTGGTTTGGTTAGTCTCATGCCGCACTTTTCACTAGCGGTTCCAGCTGAGATGTTGCCGCTAGGATTGATTGCGGTGCAGGCGTTCGTTTTCGCTGGGCAGTTTTTATTGTTATTTTTACTACAAAAAACGGGCGGCCCAGTATTACTAAGCTTATTAGGCTCAGTTGGCGCGGTCGTTGGTGTACCTGTCGCTATCTTTTTACAAGGGGAGCGTCCGCCAGAAGGGTTATTTTTGGGTGCGTCATTGATAGCGCTGGGTGTCGTCTTAGTCACCTATGGCGGGGTAAAAATGGCGACATCTATATCGGATAAGGGATAAGATAGGGATATACTCATTAACTTATGTTGGTATTATTAACAGCTTATAAAGGTTCTTAATATCCTTATTTGCTTTCAAAGCTTTTTTATCTGCAAACGTAATGTTCAATAGGTGACATATGGATGTGTTTTCGTATTGGCAAGGGTTTTATAACGACCCTTGGTTTTGGCAGTTCCCCATGGCGACCCTCGCTATTAGTACGACCGCCTTTCTAGCAGTTGCCATTCCATGGACGATAGTGGCTTGGCGCGATCCGGTATACTTGCGTAAATATAAAATTCAACAAAAGCCGTTTGAGATGAAACAGTTTTTATTACCGTCTATCGGCCGCATTGTTGTTAATAATATTATTTTAGCCGCGTTATTGGTGCTGGCTTGGCCGCTGTTAAAGCCAACTGGCGTGCATAATGGTGAAATGCCGGTTTGGTATATTATCATCGCGCAATTGATTTTTTTCGTGCTGCTTGATGACTTTTTATACTATTGTATGCACCGTTATATGCATGAAAATAAGTGGTTGCTGAGAAACATACACAGTGTGCACCACCGTATTCGTAATACCTGCGGTATCAATGGCAATTATATGCATTGGGTCGAGTATTCATTGACGGCGGCGTTGACGCTAGTGGGTCCAATCATTCTAGGGGCACACATCTATGTGGTATGAATGTGGGTGATTTTACGTCAAATCGAAGGCGCAGATGGGCATATTGGCTACGATATACCGTGGAATCCTGCGCATTTATTGCCTGTGTATGAAGGCCCTGTTTATCATGATTTTCACCATGCCAAATTTAAAGGCAATTATGCAGGTTTTTTACCTTACCTCGATAAATACTTGGGCAAGACCCATATTCCAGCTTATCTAAGTTATCTGAAAGGTAAAAAAAATGGTTTAACGCCGTTAGAAATTGAACAAAGTGAACTTGCGGCTAAGAAACGCAAAAAGCAGCTAAACCGTTAAGTGTTTTTAGGATTGAAAGATTAGGTTTAAATATTAGTAGTATTTGCTATGCGATTGAGCAGGGCTGCTAAGCGCGCATTGTTATCGGCAATATATTTATCGCCAAGCTTTATTATCTCAGTAGGTGATTGTACCGTTTTAGGATAGTCGAGCAGCCCTTTTTGAATGGCATTGTCGCCATTTGCTACCATCTTAACGATGCTTTCTTTGGTGACTTCAAAATGACACTGCCAAGCCATGACCCAAGCGCCAAGCGCTTTTTGCTGCGGCGTTTGATAGAGGAAACCTTGATTGGGCCACGCTGCTGATGTCGCTAACGGAATCGCGCCTTGTGGATATTCAAACCCATCGCCATGCCAATGAAAGACCGTAAACGGCTGCTGTGGTAAGTCCTGTAGTAAAGGATGCGCCTGAGCGTCTTTAGTCAACTCAATAGGTAACCAACCGATTTCTTTTACACCCGCTGACTCTACGCTCGCCCCTAAACAATGCGCAATAAGCTGCGCCCCCAAACAGACACCTATCACTGTTTTTCCGCTATCCATACTTTGTTTAATCAGACGTTTTTCTTCAATTAGCCAAGGATGGTTGTCCTCATCGTGGACACTCATCGGCCCGCCCATCACGATTAACCAGTCAAAACTGTCAAGCGCTGGCAAGGTGTCTTTATTATAAGAACGCGTGTACGTAATTGTGTGCTGATTATTAACTGCCCAATGCTTAATAAAGCTGAGGTCTTCGTAATCTGTGTGAAATAAAGCATGAATGCGTAAGGTCATCTAATGATCTCGATTAAGAAGTTGTATTTT
>NZ_DAINDI010000032.1:32977-33190 GCF_036731945.1 Psychrobacter sp. | reverse complement strand
TAGATTAAAAAAAGATAGGCAGACTTTAGCACAAGGGCAGTTTTTGCAAAGTTTAAAAGCCTCAATTTAGCAAAACTGCTACTGAGCTTTAAGAGATAGGCAACACAGACAGCAGCCAGAGATAATAGAGGGAAACTATAGACATTAAAAAAGCAGCGCACTTTTTCGTGGCTGCTTTTTTTGCAGAAAATTTTTATGACTGTTTAAGATGCA
>NZ_DAINDI010000032.1:25087-32776 GCF_036731945.1 Psychrobacter sp. | reverse complement strand
GGGTAGCAGGCTTGGTTTCTTCGTGGTCGCCTTCTAAGAGGATACCTTCAGCCACTTCTTTGACCGCATTGGCTTGCGCGTCGCTGTCCATGGGACTTGCTAATGTGAGCTCGTATATTTTAGCATGCTCATGTTTAGGGCTGGTCACGCGGTGCAACCAGCTGCCATCATCACTGATAAGTAGGGCGCCCGTGGTATCGACATCGAGGCGTCCTGCAATACGCAAGCTGCCAAGCTCAGGTACCGCGATTAGCTCGGTGACGATAGGATATTCCTTGGCTTTTAAAGAGCATTCAAAGCCTTCGGGTTTATGGAGCAAGATATAGCGATTGCCAGTCGCAACCGACAATGGCTCGCCCGCCCACAGTACTTCATCGTTGACGATATCGACATGCAGCCCTGGATCTTTGACCACCGCATCATTTACCGTCACTTCACCGGCGTGCAAAATTCGCTTTGATTCTTTGCGCGACAGCTCAGTGGCTTTACTTATAAATTTATCTAGACGCATACGCTTGACTACCATTCGTTTTATACTACCAATCTCGTATTAAAAGCCAACCATACAAGCACGGCTCTCGCGCTTGTCCGCTGTCTTAAACAGTGAGAAGTGGTACTATAATAAAAAATTAAATGAACACTGCGCCCAATACGGCAGGCAGTGAAAGTTAAGTAAGTTTACCATATCCAACCTATACCTGATGAAATATGAGCTATCAAACGCTAAAACATGCGGTCAGCACGCGCTTAGACATTAAAAAGTCTGAGTTTATTGCCTACGCCTATCCTGTTACCTCGCGCGAACAAGCAATGTTTCACGTGGAACAGCTTCGCGTAAAATATGCCGATGCACGTCATCATTGCTGGGCGTATATCATTGGCGACCCTAATAACACCACCAGCGCAGGTTTTGACGACGATGGCGAGCCTAATGGTACCGCAGGACGACCAATATTAAATGTCTTACAGCATAAATCTATCGGCAACGTCATTATTATCGTTGTGCGTTACTTTGGCGGTATCAAACTGGGTGCAGGTGGTCTAACTCGCGCTTATGCGGGTTCTGCGCAGGCGGCTGTTGATGAAATGGTTCTGCTACCCTACGTGCCGATGGCGCAAGTGCAAATAATCGCTGAGTTTGCCACCGAAGCGCAGTGTCGCTACGTGGTCGAAGATTTAGGCGGTCATATTGATGATGTGACTTATAGTAAACAAGTCACCTTGACCGTGACGCTTGCTGAAGCAGATATTGATCGTTTAAAAGAGCGGCTGGCGATGGATGGGCGCGTTCTAGAATCACTGTAAATTATAATTTTTGAGTAATCATTCGTTCACTGAGCGTTCACTGAAAAGCATTGGTTTTGGCAACCGCCGTCGGTATGATAAGGCATTAATTGTTAAAGACGATTTTAACGATCATTCATATAACCATTAAATAAGAAACCTTTATGCCAACATCGAAACCACATAAAACCTTTGTCCCTGCCCCTTTTAAACCGCCGTTTTGGCTAAGCAATCCACATCTACAAAGCATTTTACCCAAGTTTTTTGCTCCAAAAACGCCGACTTATCGCCGCGTGGTCGAAAAAGACTCCTTGGATGAAAGTGATATTGCCTATGACTTTTATGATGCGCACCCTATAGACGCCCAGTCTATAAACTCAGCAGAAAATGGCGAGCTTGAGCAAACGCCATTAATCGTATTGTTTCACGGTATGGAAGGCAGTAGCGACAGTCATTATGCGCGCGCGTTGGCCTATCAGATGCATGCGCAGGGCTGGCACTTTGTCGTCGCCCACTTTCGTAGCTGCGGCGGTATTCCGGCGAGCGGTCGCGTCTTTTATAACGCTGGTGACACCGGCGAGCTGCATCATATGCTTGAGAACTTGCGCAAAAACTTTGCCCATATCTATGCGGTAGGCGTGTCCTTAGGCGGCAATGCACTGGCGAAATATATGGGCGAATATGGCGACAAAGCGCTCTGTGATGGCGCGGCGGTGATTTCAGCACCTGTCGATATGTCGTCGGCGGCGCTTAGTATGCACAGCTTTTTGAGTCATCGTATTTATACCCCGTATCTGCTCAATCCCATTATCAAAAAAGCCTTGGCGAATGACATCACCAAAGATGAGATTGACTCCATCAAAGCCGTCAATCGTATCAGTGACTTTGATGATATCTTTACCGCGCCGCGCCATGGCTACCGCTCTAATAACCATTATTATCACGCCTCATCGGCGCTGCCTTATTTGATAAAAGTGACCAAACCTTTATTATTAATCAGCGCCAAAGACGATCCTTTCCTTGGGTTTACCGCCACGCCAAACGACGTCTCCGATACTGTCACGCTTTTAGAAACTGAGCATGGCGGGCATGTGGGTTTTATTCGTTATAACTCGGATAAAGACAAATCGACGCATCTTTATAAACAATCAAGGTTTGATATCAATTGGTTGCCTGAAACCGTCAGCGCTTATTTTGAGTCAATTGGTGTGTCGTCTAATAAATAATAGCTTCTAATAAACCCATCTTTACTCTTACCTCTTAACCCTTATGAGATTGCTCTATGTATCCATTTATTCGTTATGCCAGCACCATCGCTCGCGCCGCACTACAAGTAAAAAAGGGCAATACCTTAACGTTTAAAGATACCAGTGAGATTAGCTTTCGCTGTCGTCTGAGTGACATTGATAATTTCTTGGAGATGAATAATGGTCGCGTGCTGACCCTTTTTGATATGGGGCGTACTGACTTTGCCGTTCGTAGCGGGCTTGGTACACAGCTCTTAAAACAACATTGGGGTTTGGTGGTCGCTGGCAGTACCATCCAATATCGCAAACGAATTCGCGCGTTTGAAAAAGTCACGATGAAAACCAAAATCGTCGCCTTTGATGAGCGCTGGATCTATATTGAGCAATCGATGTGGGTCAAGGGCAAGCCTTGCTCCTCTGCCCTACTGCGTACTGGCGTCACTGAAGGCGGCAAGGTGATTGAAACTGCTCGTATATTGGCGGCGCTGAATCAATCTGATTTGGAACTACCGCCTAGCGGCTATGTAGAAGAATGGATCGTGAGTGATGCTGACCGTCCGTGGCCACCGCAAGCTTAAGGCCAATAACTCAACGGTTTTCGTAAGTTGTAAGCACCACCTCTTAACCAAGTAACCTTATAAGTACTGTATAGCTACTATTTACTAACAATACATTATATAAATAAGTATATTAAATGTTAGGATGGTAGTGAGTTTTTTACTCAACTGAATAATGTTTAAATAAAAAACAGTCTACTAAGGAAAACAATATGGTCAATAATACGGAATATGTCGGCACGCTATTTGATAATAGTGACTCAAACCCAAGCAAAATCACCTTAGCCTTTACCATGGCAGGAATTGCCCTGAAGAAAGGGCACTCTGCTTCCGTGATTTTGATGGTAGATGCAGTGCATTTGGCATTACCAAACGCCTTGGATGACGTCAATATTGGTGCGCCATTTGAGCCTGCGGGCGAATTACTCGAAGCCTTTATTGAAAAAGGTGGTCAAGTATTGGTCTGCGGCGCTTGTATGAAACATAATGGCGTTGAAGAATCAGCCATCGATAAGCGCTTTACGGTCATCAGTGGTGATGATGTGGTTGAGCTGCTAATGAATGCCAAAGGGTCGTTGCAGTTGAATTAAGCGTTTAAGCTAAGCAATAAGTTTAAGTAAATAGGTTGGTTTCCTAGTCGTCATTTTGATGGTTTGGAAGCTGACCTTTTTTTTATTTAATTATTGGGTGCTAACCTTAGAAAAACATCGCTTTTATAGTGAAAATCTACTGCTTTTATCGAATAACGAAATACACATTATCTAACACGCTCACCGTTCAGCTTTGCTAAAGTAAGTCATGCAAATCTCCTAATAAAATAACAAGGACGCCCGTCATGACCTTACTTAAGACCCTGAATTTAACTTATCCTATCGTGCAAGCGCCAATGGCAGGAGCAACCACGCCTGAGCTGGCGGCAACGGTCAGTAACTTTGGTGGCTTGGGGTCATTAGGTGGCGGGACGACGGCGCCAACGGTTTTAAATGAGCATATTAATACCCTTAAATCGCTCACCGACCGCCCCTTTATGATCAATCTAATGGTGTTATCCGAGCACGATTCTACTACTTTGGATAGCAAAATTCCTGCTTGGTTAGACGCGTATTATGAAAAAAACAACATAGACATGGCATTACCTGAACGCCCTGCGCTCAATTTCTCTGAGCAGCTTCAAGTGCTGTACGACAATCCCGTTCCTGTCGTTAGCTTCACCTTTGGTATTATCAGCGCCGAGCAAGTTCAGGGTTTAAAGGATTTGGGCACACGCGTTATCGGTACTGCCAATCATCCGTTGGAAGCGAAAGCATGGGCAGATATTGGCGTCGATGCGATCTGTATTCAGGGCTCGGAAGCGGGCGGCCATCGCGGTGGTTGGTTGCCTCAAAGCGCAAACGATCCATTGGGTTTATTGACACTGATTAGTCAAACGCGTGCTTGCACCGATATTCCTTTGATTGCAGCGGGTGGTATTATGACGGGGCAAGCGATTAAAGCGGTGCAAACCGCTGGCGCTGAGCTGGCGCAAATAGGCACGGCGTTTTTGACCACCGATACATGCGCTATTAATGATACGTATAAACAAGCGCTACTTGATGCCAGTCTGGGTAAGCGCAGTAGCGAGACATGTTTGACGCGACTGTTTTCAGGTAAGCAAGCACGCGGATTGTTAAATGGCTATTTGCGCGATTTTGGTCAATTTGAGAGCGCGCATGAGTTACCGCCCTACCCACAATTAAATGCCATGACCAAAAACTTGCGTGCTCATGCAAAAAATAACCTCGATGCCGAACATCAGTCTTTATGGGCAGGACAAGGGGTCGCGTTGGTCAGACAAGAAAGTACGCTTGAATTGCTCGAGCGTCTAGTAAAAGATTTATAACTTAAACGACTTCATTAAAATCTTATAGACAATAAAAGAAACACCAGAGCATCTGATGTTTCTTTTTTATTTTCAAACAAATACTTTTAACCAATCCCTAACGCTGCGCCTCTAATATACTTCTAAACGCTTTGTAATCGTCTGCCGTTTGTTCCACTGCCTCGATCATCGGTACGTGACCAATCTCTGGCATCATAATCACCTGCGCTTGCGGGATGATTTTTTTTATGAGATTGACTGTTTCAGGTTTGATGATCTGATCATTATCACCCCAAACGACGAGCGTCGGAATGTTATATTGGGCAATGATTTTGGCGCGCTCTTCGACATTATCGGTGACGATTTGCTCGAGGATTTTGGCGTCTAGCTCTTTATTTTTGATACGTTCTTGGGCAAACACCGCTTTGACCGATTTTGGCAAATATGGTGGCTTATACATGACAAAATCATACATTTTGTAGAAGTCTTCATTGCTCTTAATCAACAGCGGATTGTTCTCTAACGTCGCGCCTTCTAATGATTTAGGAGTGCCAGCTGACCAAAAACCTGCGCTATCGACGAGCCATAGACTTTTGACGTCTTTAGGATATTTTGCTGCGTAAGCTACACTGATAGCGCCGCCCATCGAGTTGCCGCCGACATGAATATTGGACGCCAACCCTTTGGCTTGCAGCAACTCATGTAAGCGCGTCGCTTGCGCCTCCGAGCGATAATCAGCGCTCATGGGTTTGCTCGACTCACCAAAACCAAGCAAATCAGGAATGATGAGATGATAGCCCTCTAACTGACGCGCGATACGGGTAAAGTTGTCTTTATTACCGCCAAAGCCATGAATGAGTAATAACGGCTCGCCAGCCACGTTGCCATTTTCGGCATAGACCATCTTATCGCCAGAGGCCAATGTCAGCGCTTTGATTTCTAAATCAGACTTATTGCGCTCATATTGGACAATCTTTTGGGTGGTATTGACCGCTAATTGATTAGGTGCGGTGGTACAACCGACCATAGAAAGACTAAAAAGCGCGGCAAGAGCTAGGCGTTTTAAGAGCATCGAAACATCCTTGTTATAGTTGGTAGATAGAGATAAAAAAGTTAAAATCGCAATCTTAGCATAAGACTATTAAAGGCTAGTTTATTTAGTCAACAATTTATCATAATATTTAAGCGCTAATTTCTTCATACAATCTGCGCTCTGCTTCTTCGACCTAGTAAGTGCCATATCGGTATGATAATTTTTTGTTATACGGCTTCGACCGTATTTTATTTATCATCGATTAATTTTCATCCTACTATCACCTATCAATACATTATATAAAAAAACGTTACCAGTCTAACCAAGATGCTATAGGCAAGGTCATCTATAATAAGGGTTTTTATGTCATAAAATACAGCCAACTTGGATGGCAAAAAAGGATAAACATTGAGTAAAACAACTACCTCTACTGCTAAAAGCCGTGACCTCACCCAAGGGTCGATTGCCAAAACCATGCTACTTTTCGCTCTGCCAACCCTTGGCTCATCAGCCTTGCAGTCGTTGAACGGCTCGATTAATGCCGTCTGGGTAGGTCGGTTTTTAGGGGAAGAAGCGCTGGCTGCGACGGCAAACGGCAACATCTTGATGTTTATCCTCATCTCCTTCGTTTTCGGTTTTGGTATGGCGGCGACTATTTTGATTGGTCAAGCTATGGGGCGCCGTAACGACACGATGGTGAAAAAAACCATGGGCACGGCGCTGGGTAGTATCATTCCTATCAGTATATTGGTGTCGGCAATCGGCTGGATATTTGCGCCGTTGCTACTTGAGCTGCTCGGTACGCCAGCAAGTGCGGTAGAGCTTGCCCTGACCTATCTGCGGATGATTTTTGTAGCCATGCCGGTCACTTTAACTTTTACGCTAATCATGATGGCGCTGCGCGGAACGGGCGACTCTACCACGCCGCTTTGGTTTATCATTATTTCGGTGATTATCGACCTGATTTTGACGCCGGTGCTGATTTTGGGTATCGGCCCCTTTCCTGAATGGGGTATCTTTGGCTCGGCTTTTGCAACTGCTGTCGCCAACGCGCTGGCGCTGATTGGCATGATTGTCACTATGTATTTGCGCGGTTCTGTGCTGACACTTAAGCTGCCCGAGCTGCGTTTTTTACGCGCAGACAAAGAGATTTTGAATTCGATGTTTTCAAAGGGTCTGCCGATGGGGCTGCAGATGATTGTTATCTCATCAGCAGCATTAACGATGCTATCGCTCATTAACCGCGAGGGCGTACAAACCACGGCCGCTTATAGCGCAACGCAGCAGCTTTGGACCTATGTGCAGATGCCAGCAATGGCGCTCAGTGCAGCTGCCAGTGCCATGGTTGCGCAAAACATCGGTGCCAATCAATGGAACCGTGTGGCGGGCATCACGCGCTGGGGGCTTATCTTTAACGTGATATTGACGGGCGCTATGATTGGGGTATTAAGCATTTTTGATGAGACTATTTTGGAGCTATTCCTTGGTAGTGACAGCGCTGCAGTGCCGATTGGGCGCCATATCCAGTTGATGGCGACATGGGGCTTTATCTTTTTTGGCATCGCGCAAGTATTCTTTGGCACCATGCGTGCCAACGGTTATGTGGTTTGGCCGCTAGTCGTCATGGTGATTTCGATGTATCCTGTGCGCCTTGGCTTTGCGTTCGGGCTTTATCCATTCCTTGGAGCCGATGCGCTTTGGCTATCGTTT
>NZ_DAINDI010000032.1:7593-25077 GCF_036731945.1 Psychrobacter sp. | reverse complement strand
GCGGGATTATATCTATACGGCGGCTGGCGCAAAGGTAAAAATATGCCAGCCGAAGAAGCAGCGCAAAGGTCGGAGGAGTTTCGCGCCCAAACCGGCACCAGTGCCTCGTTTCGCGATATTTTACCGACCACAGTGTGGAGACTATCGCCTTTACGCCGTATTACAAGGCTGCGTCGTCGACTACAAAAACGCCTGCAAAAACACCGTATGAGAAGAAAACATAAACGTTCCTCGCGCGGTTTATAAGGGTTTATAAGGGTTTATAGATAGTAAGTTGAATTGATTGATTGCAGCTCAATTGGTTTAGGTTTAATAATTTAATAAAAAATCCACCGCTGCTGCTGCATGAATTGCAGTGGTATCAAATATAGGGATTGGGCTATCTGTCTGCTGAATCAGCAGTCCAATTTCGGTACAGCCCAAAATGACGCCTTCTGCGCCTTTATCCGCTAAATCTTCAATCACTTGCTGATAATACTGGCGCGAGCTATCAAGTAGCTGACCTTGACACAGCTCCTCATAAATAATGCGATGTACCTCTGCCCGTGCGCCTGTCTCTGGTAACAACACTTGCAAGCCTGCATCTATCAAACGCTGCTTATAAAAATCCTCTGTCATGGTGAACTGTGTACCAATTAGCGCAACTTTGGTTAGCCCTTGCTCCTTAATCGCCGCAGCGGTGACATCAGCAATATGAATAGTCGGTAAGTTGGTAGCGGCTTGGACATCATCGATGACTTTATGCATGGTATTAGTCGCGATAAGCAGACCTTGCGCGCCAGCCGCTTGCAGACGTTTGCCGCTATTGGCCAATACTTTACCCATTTCATCCCATGCGCCTTGTGCTTGCAGCGCCTCAATCGGTGCAAAGTCCACGCTATGAATCAGTAAATCTGCTGAATGCAAATTGCCAAGTCTAGCTTTGTTACCCTCATTTATCAGTCGATAATAGCTTTCGGTACTCTCCCAACTCATGCCGCCGATGATGCCAAGCGTCCTTTGTTTACATGAGTTTTTGGATAAATGTTTTTCTACGTTCTGGGCTAAATTACTTGGATTGGCAGACATTTTTATCCTCATAGAGTTGTTTTGGACAGTGCTAAGTTTACTTTATCAGCATGAATGGCGACAAATTATTAAAACTGAATGATAACAATATAATAAGGCGAACTTGATGATTGATAATAACCATTTTACCTCGCCGTCATCACGCGTTATCATAGTCGCCGCTAAGCATGAGCAATGCTTTATATCATCCTCTCTCATCGCAAAATATCACGTTTACAGCAGCAGTGAAACGTGGCTCTCATCAAGCAGGACAACAGAACATTATGGCAAACTTCCCGACCGTCAGAATACGCACGCGGCGCAAATACTATCGGCTGATTTTCACCTTTTTAATGGCGCTGATGATGTCGACGATTATCTCGACGGCCCTGCTACTGATCAATGTAGGATTTGTCGAAGGCTTTTTTATCACGTTGTTTAACTCGTGGAAATATGCCTTTATGGTCGCTTGGCCGAGCGCCTATATTTGCGCCTATTTAATCCAAGAGCACCTGCTGAGTAGGATTGAGTTTTATTAAATAATCTCAACCTTATTTTTTAAGCAAGCGACTCTATGATCTAAAACCCCTTCTAATACAGGTTCTATTTGAGCGCATTCGCTTCCTGCTATTGGACAGCGGGTTCGGAATACGCAGCCCGATGGTGGGTTTATCGGACTTGGTAGGTCACCTTCTAATAACTGAATGGTTTTATTACGCTCAGCAATAGGGTCAGGTAATGGCACAGCAGACATCAATGCTTGGGTATAAGGGTGCGTCGGATTGCTATAAACAGCTTCACCTACTCCCAATTCGACCGCGTGTCCC
The DNA here is from genome assembly GCF_036731945.1 of Psychrobacter sp. GTDB lineage: Bacteria > Pseudomonadota > Gammaproteobacteria > Pseudomonadales > Moraxellaceae > Psychrobacter. The sequence goes on along the minus strand of NZ_DAINDI010000032.1, from coordinate 23,203 downwards.
AGATACATGACCAGTACCCGATGAGCGATGTGTTTAATAACGGATAAATCATGAGCGATAAAGATAAGCGATAGGCCCATCTCTTGCTGTAGGTCTTGTAATAAGTTAATAACCTGCGCTTGAATGGAGACATCAAGAGCAGAGACTGGCTCATCACAAATGATGATTTTAGGTTTTAATATAAGCGCACGAGCGATACCAATTCGTTGACACTGACCACCAGAAAACTCGTGTGGATAGCGGTTAATCTGATTCGGCAGTAGCCGAACCTTTTTCATAATGGGACGTACTGCATCCTGAACGTCGGACTTTTTCATTTCTGGATAATAAGTCCGTAGCGGCTCAGCGATGATATCGCCTACGGTCATGCGTGGATTGAGCGAGGCTAGCGGATCTTGAAAAATCATTTGAATGTCTTTACGCTTTAGTCTCATGGTCTTTTTGGAAGCGCCAACTATCTCTTCGTCACCGAACTTAATACTGCCAGAATTAGCACGCACTAAGCCGATAATCGTTCTAGCCAACGTTGACTTACCGCAGCCAGACTCTCCTACTACTCCTAAAGTCTCACCCGGAAACAGCTCAAACGACACACCGTTTACTGCCTTTAGCGTGTCAGGCTTTTGCCAAAAGTAGGTGCCTTTTTGCTTAATATTAAACGTAGTATGGACATCTTGCACTTGCAATAGTGGAGACCGAGTTTGGTTTTGAGACATACCTGTGTTTGCTACTGTCATGCCCTAGCCCTCCAGTTTTGATAGATGATTAGCGTCCGTATCTGTTGTCATACCCTTTGCCGCTACTTCTGAATCAGACACTTGTGTTTCAGGATGCCAATGGCAAGCCCGTTGACGCTCGTTAGGTAAAAATTCAAGTGGCGGCGCTACTGTACGGCAGATATCCATGGCGTGTGAACAGCGCTCATGAAAAGGACAGCCGGTTGGCAGATGAAGCAAGTTTGGCGGGCTGCCAGGAATGGTCGCAAGCTTACCTTTATCATCGTCAAGACGCGGAATGGCTTTTAACAATCCGATCGTATAGGGGTGAGAAGGCGCGTAGAAAATCTCTTCTGTTTCGCCATACGCCATCGTACGACCAGCATACATCACCAACATCCGATCGCAGATGCCAGCCACTACTCCCAAATCATGCGTAATCATGATAATGGTGGTACCAAAGTCGCGCTTTAGCTCATTTAATAGCACCATAATTTGTGCTTGAACAGTCACATCAAGCGCAGTCGTAGGCTCATCAGCGATGAGTAGCTTTGGGCGACAAAGCAGCGCCATCGCAATCATAACCCGCTGACGCATACCGCCTGAAAACTCATGCGGATACATGCCAATACGATTTTTGGCCTCAGGGATTTTGACCGCATCTAGCATTCGCACCGATTCTGCCCAAGCATCCCTTTTACTCAGCCCTTTATGTAGTGTCAAGACTTCGGCGAGCTGATCCCCTATTTTCATATAAGGGTTGAGCGAGGTCATCGGATCTTGGAAGATCATAGCGATTTGCTCAGCACGTATTTTATTCAATGCCTTTTGCGATAAACCTAGCAGCTCATTGCCTTCAAATTTTACAGAACCAGTGGTACGGCCGTTTTTTGCCAGCAATCCCATAATAGCGAACGCCGTCTGCGACTTACCAGAACCTGACTCACCGACGATGCCCAAAGTTTCACCCTCATGCAGGTTAAAATTTAAACCATTAACGGCGGTCACTAGGCCATCTTCAGTAGTAAATTGTACCGATAAATCTTGTACCGATAATAGGCTATTCTCTTGCTGACTCTGATTATTAAGCGCTGAATCAACGCCTACTTTACGGACAGTAGAGTCTGTTTGCTTAGGTGAACCATTCATGTGTTGAGTTGTCATAGTCTTGCTCTCTTAGCGATATTTGACTAGCGGTCTTTGGGGTCAAACGCATCACGTAAACCATCGCCGATAAAGTTGAAGCAGAATAAAGTAATAACCAAAAAAGCGGAAGGAATCAAAATCTGCCAAGGGGCGACTTGCAACGTCTGAGAACCTTCTTGCAGTAATGCCCCCCAACTGGTCATCGGCTCTTGTACCCCAAGCCCCAAAAAGCTCAAAAACGACTCAAACAAAATCATCGTCGGCACGAGTAAAGAAGCATAAACCACCACCACCCCAAGCACATTAGGAACGATATGACGCAGGATAATATTAAACCCTGAAACCCCGCCTACATGCGCTGCCTCAATGAACTCCTTGCTCTTTAGGCTCAGTGTCTGACCACGGACGATACGAGCCACATCAAGCCAAGACACCAGTCCAATAGCGACAAAGATTAAAATAAGGTTACGGCCAAATATAGTCACGAGCAAAATTACAAAGAACATAAATGGAAAGGCGCTTAGAATCTCCAAAAAACGCATCATGATCATATCAACTTTACCGCCAAGATAGCCTGACGTTGCGCCATACACTGTTCCGACCAATACTGCCACCGTGGCGCCAGCGATACCAACCAATAAAGAGATACGGCCACCGACTGCAGTGCGCACGAGTAAGTCGCGACCAAGCGAGTCGGTACCGAAATAGTGCTTATTTTCAATCGAAGGCGCAGCTTGCATAAAGTTCCAATCGGTCTCTGCGTAGCCAAAAGGCGCAATCATTGGCATAAATATGACAAAAATACCGACGAGTAATAAGATAAAAAAGCTCGTCACAGCCGCTTTGTTTTGATAAAAACGGCGCCAAGCATCTTGCCATAGGCTACGGCCTTTAATCTCTTTAATAGGCAGAGTCATAGCCTCGGTTGGCTGGTCTACGAGAAGGCTCATAGTCGTCCCTTTATTAATCTCATGGATAATCTGATAGTCATTTTTAAGTAATAAGTAAGCGCAACCATGTCTGTTAGCTAGCCCTTAATACTGAATTTTTGGATCAATTATCGCGTATAAAATATCGACAATCGCATTAAAGGCGATGGTTAATACACCGACCAAAATGGTCAAACTCAGCACCACACCATAATCACGATTAAGTGCGCCATTCACAAATAGCTGTCCGATACCAGGTAAACCAAAGATAGTTTCTATTACAATAGAGCCGGTAATAATACCCACAAAAGCGGGACCCAAATACGATATCACTGGTAACAATGCTGGTCTAAGCGCATGTTTCATAACGATTTGGCGCATGGGTAAACCTTTAGACTTGGCCGTGCGGATATACTGGCTATTCATAACCTCGATCATCGAGCCGCGCATAATACGGGCGATACTCGCAACGTAGGCTAATGCTAGGGCGGTGACTGGTAATATGAGGTTGCGTAGAGCGCCGTCATTCCAGCCGCCAGCAGGCAGCCACTGCAAAAGAATCGCAAAAATAAGGACCAATAACGGTGCTTTGACAAAACTCGGTATCACAACCCCTGTCATCGCAAAAGCCATCAATATATAATCCAGCCACGAGTTTTGCTTGAGCGCTGCGATAACGCCAAGGATTAGGCCTAGTACCAATGCTAGTATGAAAGCATACAAACCAAGTTCCATCGAAACGGGGAACGACTGTGATAGCAACTCGTTGACGGTATAGTCTTTATACTTAAACGATGGCCCAAAATCACCCATCGCCAATTGTTTTAAATAATGGGCATACTGTAACCACATGGGATCATTAAGATTGTACTTAGCTTCGATATTGGCCAATACGGCGGGAGATAAACTGCGCTCAGAAGTAAAAGGACTACCTGGCGCTAATCGCATCATAAAAAAAGACACGGTTATTAAAACAAACATAGTTGGAATGGCTTCCAAAATACGCCGAAAGATGAGCTTTAGCATAAGGCCTCTTTTAAGGTTCCTTTTATAAGGATGCCTATTTTCAAGTGCTTGTTTTCAACGTAGCCTTGCTACGTTTTTAACTCAAATAAGTAAGCGCTATAAGTCAGAATCCGTCTGCTTTATAGCGCCCACTAGGGTTTTAGCTATTTACTTATCAGTGCTTAGCAATAGAGATATCTTTACCTTGCCAATTATCTAAAGGATCTTTATCTGAGAAGCCAATCACATAAGGCTTAACTAAGCGAGGGCTAACATAATGATAGATGTTGAGTAGCCCCATATCCTGATCGAGCTGCGCTTCCGCTTTTTGATACAAGCTTGCACGCTGCTCCGGTGACACGCCCGTTTTTAATGTTTGCGCCATCAGACTGTCAAAATTGGCACTAGCATACTTACCATAGTTACCACTATTGTCAGATTTAGCGATATTCAAAAAGGCTGAAGGCTCGTTATAATCCGCACACCAACCTGCTCGAGCGATTTGATAATTACCATTTCGGCGGGTATCAAGATAAGTTTTCCACTCTTTGTTGGTCAAAGTCACATCGACAAACCCTAGGGCTTGCTTCCATAGTGAGGTGGCTGCTACCGCGACCTTTTTATGGTTGTCATTGGTGTTGTAAAGGAGCTCAAAGGCAAGCGGATTATTCTCGTTATAGCCCGCTTCGTTCAACAATTTTTTGGCCTCTTTAATACGCTTCTCTTTGTCCCAAGTTGACCACTCTGGGGTATTTACCACCTTACCATTGGTCGACTTAGGGGTGAGCTGATAAGCTGCCGTTTGGCCTTGACCGATCACTTTGTCCGCGATGGTATCGCGATCTAAAGCTAAAGCTAAAGCGCGGCGTACTTTTGGATTATCAAAAGGAGGTTTGACGGTATTAAACTCATAATAATAAGTACAAAGGTAAGGTGAGATTCTAAGCTCATCGCCGTTTTGTTTCTTCAAGGAAGCAAATTGCTCGGTTGGAATCTCATTATAGGTGACATCCACTTCGCCAGCCTGATAGCGCGCTACATCGGTAGTGCTAGAAGGAATGGGTAGCATCGTAATGGTATCGAGCTTTGTATTGGCATCGTCATAATAAGAAGGATTACGCGTCAAAACCAGCTCATCATTAATCTGCCATTTACTGACTTTATAAGGGCCATTGACCACAATATTGGTAGGGTCTGTCCATTTATCACCGAAAGCTTCGATCGTTTTTTGATGGACAGGCTTGACCGAGTTATGAATCAGCATGTCTGGAAAATAAGGCACAGGCTCTGATAACGTCACTTGCAAGGTTTTATCATCAATCGCCTTGACACCAAGTGTTTCAATACCAGCTGCGCCTTCAACGATTTTGTCAGCACCGACCACTTTGGCATCGACTAAATAGCTTGAATAAGGTGACGCGGTATTGGGATCGACCAAACGGCGCATGCTATAGACAAAATCTTGTGCCGTAACCGGATCACCATTTGACCATTTGGCATCACGTAATTTAAAGGTCCAAACTTTATTATCGGTACTTTCCCATTCGGTGGCCATTCCTGGTATCGTTTTGCCATCGGCATCTGTGTTGGTCAAACCTTCAAACAATTGGCGACCAATATTAGATTCAGGAACTCCAGATACTTTATGGGGATCAAGCGACTCAGGCTCTGTGCCATTATTAATGACCATCTCTTGAGTGTCCGCTAATACGCTTGGATCAATATTGGCTGACGAGCTGGCATTATTATCAGTTGCCGTATTGTCACTACAGCCTGTCATAAACATAGCGAGAGCAAGAGAAGTGGGTAAAAATACGGTAGTACGAAGGGAAGTAGGGTTGAGGGTCATATGGCATCCTAGCGGGAAGAAGACAGGCCGTCGGCCTCGTCTTTTATTAAGTCCATTTAAATTTAGTATCTATTGGCTATATCTTTGATGTTCTAAATCAGTAAAGACTGAACATACAACTCATACAGTATAGAAAACTATTGTTAACAGTAATAATAAAAAAAGTTATCAATGTCAACAGTATTTGAACTTATATCCATAGTGATGAACAGGAAATCACCATAGCACTAATGATAAAAATAAGTAAAAAAGATTAAAAAACCTGCAAATTTGCAATTTTTTGCCTAGATTTGATGTTTTTTATCTTAGAAAACTTACCACGCATCAAATAGCTATTTTGATGTTAATAATTGTATCCTGATTTTATTTACATCTACTAAAACTGATGGACTTCTTTATTCAGCCCACTTAATCGTACTTTTAATAAAGATAACGCTACCTTGTGAAAAACAGCTAAGATAGCCTAAAACTGTTTTTTAATCAGAGGCGACTATGAGCCACGCACGGCGTACTATCGAGCAGTTACTGCAGCAAGATATTCTCCCTCTTAAAAATGCCGAGGCAGCAGCAACGCATCTAGAAGTCTATCCGAGTAAACGCACGTGGCTGAACTTTTTTGATAAGGCGCTGCTGATTATTGGCGCGGTAGCACTGGTTTTATCCCTAGTATTTTTTATCGCTTATAACTGGCAAAACTTGGGCAAAATAGGCAAATTCGCTTTAGTTGAAGGAGCGCTGGCAATCACCATTGCGCTTTATGTGTCACTGTCCTTTAGGCGACAATTTCAACTGATTCGGCAGTTGTTATTACTTATCGCTAGTATTATTACCGGTAGCTTATTGGCGCTATTTGGGCAGATCTATCAAACAGGCGCTGATACGTGGCAGCTTTTCTTTGCTTGGGCAATACTGATTACCCCTTGGGTAGTTATCGCCCGTTTCCCTGCACTCTGGCTGCTGTGGTTAGGGCTAATCAATGCATTTTTGCTACTGTATCTGGATGTCGCAAATCTACAATTTATCAGCCATCACCTGCAAAATATCTCTCAAGTAGCCGTTCTTGCGCTATTTAATTTTATTGCCTTTTATAGTTGGTTGATTGGTTTCGATAATAAAACTTCCTCTTCTATTCCCTATCTGTTTCATCGCATTAACGTTAAAAAACCCACTGCTCAAATAAACAGCGCTCAAACCAAATCCAGCTTGCACTGGAGTACTTATGTCGTCGGTTTATTAGGCACGTTTTTTATCACTTATTTGGCGATTGTCACGGTCTTTGATAATGGCGATATCTGGGCAACGCTTATCGCTACCATAGTATGGTTAGGTTGGGGCGGCTTTATGGTTTGGCAATTTCATCAGCGCCGTATAGATTTGCTAATGCTGACTTATCTGTCATTTTCTATCATTACTGTGGTGATGTTTTGGGTCAGTAAATGGCTATTAGATGATTTTGACGCGGGTGGATTTTTAGTATTAGCCTTGCTCCTTATCGGCATGAGCTCGGCGGCAGTTGTATGGCTGCGCAAAGTTGCTTATATCAACAATGATGACACTACCTCTTTTATTATTAAGGGAGACAGTGATGAATAATGAGCTGAATAATATCAACCATAGTCAGCAACAGCCCGAGATTTTGCTATTGCAGCAGCAGGGGCTTATCGACGCACAAAACGCCAATGATAAGCTTTTAAATAATGCAGCTGCAGCGCACACGCATAGCCCGTGGTTTATCAGTTTGCTTTTTGGTTTTAGTGGCGTATTTGCCAGTCTATTTTTTATCGGGTTTTTGACCTTAATTTTAGACAACACCGGCTTGCTGGATAGTACGCTAGCGCTATTTATCATTGGCGCGATATTAGGCGTTAGTGGCGGATTCTTATTTTATAACGCCCGCTTGCGCCATAGCGCTTTTTGGAACAGTTTAGCCTTTGCAGTTACGCTAGCAGGTCAAGGTTATATCGCCTATGCTTTACTGGCGAGTGAGATTACAGAGCCGCTCAATATAATACTATTGCTCCTTGTACAACTGTTGATGACGGTTGTCATTCCCAATTTTGTCTATCGTTTATTGAGCGCAACCTTGGCTTTAGTCTGCCTACTTTACCTGTTAAATTACTATCATTTATCCGAAATCAGCTTAGGATTATTGGCATTAATCACTAGCGTGACTCATTTACAGCGTTATACACTCGCTGTATTTATCCCAACTAAATGGAGAATGAATGCGTTAGAAATTATGAGTGCTATTGGCTATGCGAGCGCCTATGTCTTGCTCAGCATTTCCGTCTATTTTATCGCTGCGGAATATGGCAATAGCTTTGATAGTGATGGAGAAGCCTTTAGCTATAACTACTACTTAGCCCAAGGACTATTAACGCTTGCCAGCCTTTATGCCGCTTATCTCATTCTAAAGCGCTATCACATCAAATTATTATCAGCAGCAGGACTACTCATTAGCGCTGCGATTGTACTACTTGGGATAATGTCTATTTATGTCTCAGGCTTATTGGCCACCAGTTTGATTATTATCATTGCTACTGCTAATAGCCAACGCGTGCTGTTAGGGTTGGGCGTTATCGCCTTAGTCGGTTATATTTTTTGGTATTACTATCAGCTCGATACGTCTTTATTGGTCAAATCCGCCTCCCTATTTGTTATTGGAATCGCGCTATTGCTGCTGCGCTGGCTGCTTATCAAAGGCTATTTTGCGAAGATAAAACCAAGCGCTAACGATCATCAGGAGCGGCTGTCATGAATGATAAAATTTTGACCAAGCGCTTGCTTAAAGACACATCAAAGACCCATTGGCTACAAAAACCGGCAGTCACGATTATTATTGCCCTCCTGGGATTGGCGCTGGTATTGGTGGTGATGACGAGGAATATCGTAAAGTATGAAAACCATCTTACGACTGGCGATACGGTTTTATTAGCGCTTGCACCCGTTGATCCACGCGGCTTTATGCAGGGCGACTATATGACGCTTAGCTATGCGCTAGAGCGTGACGTATTTGCTGCCTTAAATAGAGACCCCGGTAGCTATCCTATTAACGAACAAGGCTATGTCATTGTCGCTTTAGACCAACATAACGTCGGACAGTTTAAGCGCTTAGCGGCTAATCAGCCTAAAAATCTAGCCTCTAATGAGATGGCGATTCACTACCGTATCCGTAACGGCGTAATGCAGCTTGCGACCAATGCTTTTTTCTTCCAAGAAGGTCATGGCGAGGTTTTTGAGGCGGCAGAATATGGGCTGTTTCGGGTCAATGATAACGGTGAGCCGCTACTGACTAATTTGGTCGACGATAACTTTAAAGTGATTAGTCCAAAGCAGCTAGATACAGAAAAAACTGCTCGTAGTGCCAACTAGAAGTTGCTAAGTTATCGCTGACAACTTTGCTTTACCAAAGTAATATTGCGACAAGCAAGCTGGGTTTGCTACTGTTGATGGCTACAAATTTATTCGCTCGTCAAAAACATTTGAAAAAACGTAACAATTAAAAAAAGGATTTATTATGCGTAGTGCAACCTATGACCATTTTGGCAAACCAACTGAAGTATTGAGCCTCGGCGATAGCCCAATTCCTGAGCCAAAAGCCAATGAGGTGCGCGTCAAAACCATTCTCGCTTCCATTCATAACCATGATCTGCTTACCATTCGTGGTCAGTATGGCTTTAAACCTGAAATGCCTGCTATCGGTGGTAGCGAAGCCTTAGGCGTTATCGATGCCGTTGGTAGTAAGGTTAAAGACTTAAAAGTCGGGCAACGCGTGGCAGCTGCCAGTGTACAAGCAACGTGGGCAGAGTATTTCGTCGCCTCAGCGGATATGGTATTTCCTATCCCTGATAGTTTAAAAGATGAACTGGCCGCGCAGTTAATTGCCATGCCGCTGAGTGCGTTGATGCTACTAGAGTTCTTAGAAGTAGAAAGGGGTCAATGGGTTATTCATAACGCCGCCAACGGTGCCGTTGGTAAATCGCTTGCCATGCTAGCGGCGGCGCGCGGCGTCAAAACCATTAATCTGGTAAGAAGTGACGATGCCATAAAAGAGTTAGATACTCTCGGTATCAAAAACAATATCAACACCTCAGATGACGACTGGAAAGAGCAAGTCAAAGCGATCATCGGTAATGATAAAATCAGTGCGGCGGTCGATTCGGTCGGCGGTGAAAATAGCGGCGATTTGTTATCGTTACTCGGTCATGGTGGCACCTTCGCCGCCTTTGGGGCGATGTCGGGCAAACCTATGGTCATCAATCCGACCCATATGATTTTCAAGCAAGCGGTGATGAAAGGCTTTTGGGGCAGTAAGCTCAGTCAAGAAATGAGCGTGGAGAATAAGCAGCGCCTAGTGAATGAGCTGATCGATAGAGCGGTAGACGGACAATTAAAACTGCCTGTAGAAGCGGTATTTGATTTGGCCGATATCGTAAAAGCGGTCGATGGTAAGTTGCAGTCAGGCAAAAAAGGCAAGGTATTGCTAAAGCCTTGAATTATTATTAATTTATTATTTAGCTAACCTTCGTTTTATTGACAATGGCAGCGTTCTTTATTAAGAGCGCTGCCATTTTTTATGGTGACTTCTTCTAACCTATCTCTTATAGCCTACCGCGCAATATCCTGATAAATAGCAACAACGTTCCTTTACCAAAGTCAGGTTGCAGCTCGCAAGACCCGCTTGTTAAGGTTGATGGGCAATTATCTACTAACATTGCTTAAAAATTAAAACATTGAATTAAAATAATAAAGGGAATCATCATGCGTAGCGCAACTTATAACGAATTTGGCAAACCTTCAGAAGTAATTAGCATCATCGACAGCCCTACCCCAGAACCCAAAAATAACGAAGTCCGTATCAAAACCATCCTGTCCTCTATTCACAATCACGACATCGTGACCATAAAAGGCGAATACGGTCATAAACCTGATTTGCCTGCCACTGGTGGCTCTGAGGCGGTTGGTACGATTGATGCGTTAGGTAAAGAAGTCAAAGGTTTTGAACAAGGCCAGCGCGTCGTCGTGTCTGGCGTATCAGGCACTTGGGCGGAATATTTTATCGCGCCAGCAAAAAGCCTTATCCCTATTCCAGACGCCATCGATGATGAAATGGCCGCCCAGTTAATTGCCATGCCGATGAGTGCGTTGCTGTTGATTGAATTTTTAAATATTAAGCCCGGTCAATGGCTTATCCAAAACGCCGCCAATGGTGCGGTCGGTGAATCAATGGCGATGCTGGCGCCTGAGCGTCATATCAATACGATTAACTTGGTACGTAGTAAAGAGTCAGAACAAGAGCTTATCGAGCTTGGTATCACTGACAATAACGTCGTGACCGATGATGACGACTGGAAAGAGCAAGTACAAAAAATCGTTGGTGACGCCAAAATAAGCGGCGCGGTCGATGCGGTCGGCGGCAAATCAGGCGGTGAGCTGCTGTCACTACTCGGTAAGCATGGCGCAATGGCGTCATTAGGGTCAGTGTCTGGCGAACCACTGATGCTAAACCCAAGCAATCTGATTTTCAATTTGACTAAAGTTAAAGGTTTTTGGGCAAGCGATTTAATGCAAGAGATCAGCGCCGATGATAAGCAGCGTTTAATTGAAGAGCTGCTTGAGCGTGCCTCAAGCGGTATCCTAAAATTACCTACTGGCGGCCTCTATGATTTAGACGATATTCAAAAAGCGGTTTCAGAAGACGTCCAATCAGAGAAAAAAGGTAAGATATTGATTAAGCCTTAAGCTGCTTGTGCAAAGAGCATTTACTATAAAAGCAATAAGAAAGGATTCAGACAATGTCAAATAACAAAACCTTTAAAGCCTTAGTGGTTCACGAAACCAGCAACGGTGAATTTAAAAAAAGCATTGAGCAGCGCAGTGTCAGCGACTTGCCTGACAATGATTTATTAATCGAAGTGCATTATTCATCGTTAAACTTCAAAGATGCTATGTCAGCATCCGGCAATAAAAGAATCACCAAACACTACCCGCACACTCCTGGCATTGATGCGGCAGGCGTGGTGGTAAGCGACAAGTCTGGCACATTTTCTGAAGGCCAAGAAGTCGTGGTCTTTGGCTATGATTTGGGCATGGATACCAATGGCGGTCTCAGTCAGATGATATCTATCCCTGCCGATTGGGCGGTCGAATGCCCGTCATCGCTCACGCTAAAAGAAGCGATGATCTATGGTACGGGCGGCTTAACCGCAGCCTTAAGCGTGCAAAAGTTAGAGAAAATGGGCGCAAAACCTGAAGACGGTCCAGTCGCGGTCACGGGTGCAACCGGCGGCGTCGGTAGTATCAGTATCGCGATATTAAGTCAGCTTGGCTATGAGGTCATCGCCTTCTCTGGCAAGCCGGAGCAAAGCGACTATCTAAAAGAGCTTGGTGCAAGCGAAGACCGTCATCGCGATACCATCAATGAAATCGGCGATAAGCCCGTCGGTCGTGAGCTATGGGCAAACGCTATTGATACCATCGGCGGCGACTATTTGGCCAATTTGCTCAAGCAAACCAAAGCTGGCGGTGCGGTTACCTCTTGCGGCTTGGCGGGCGGCGCTGAGTTTACGATGACGGTATTGCCGTTTATAACTCGTGCGGTGTCGCTACTCGGTATCGATTCGGTCTATATTCCACTGGCGGATAAAAAGGCTATTTGGCAGCGAGTTTCAACCGATATGAAACTGCCCAATCTAGAAAGTTATGCTGAGGAGATTACGTTAGAGCAAACGCCTGAGTACTTAGATCGCTTTATGGCGAGCAAGACGGTTGGGCGTTATGTGGTGAATGTGCGGGGTTAAATTTTAGATTATTAACAGCTAATCTTTGCAAGCCGTAGCGGTGTTCTTTACTTTGGAGAGCACCGCTATTTTTTTAAAATTACATAATACGCTTTTATAAACTCCAGAAATTACAATTTAAGGCAAGAAGTAGAAAAACATTTATCAACTATAGTAAACTCTATTAGCTTAATAAAAAAATAAGGAAGCCAGAGTGTTTGAAACAGGAAAAATTTATAACCGTCTTTCTGATATACACGGTATATATAAAGGCCAACAATATGGCGGCATAGCAACACCTGCCGAGTACCCATTTATATTTATTTTTACCGGCGATGCTGGTGGAGATTATGGGTATAGAGATGGATATGATAATGAAGGTGTCTTCAACTATACGGGTGAAGGGCAAATAGGTGATATGAAGATGACTAAAGGAAATTTAGCTATTCGTGATCATCAAAAAAACAGGAAGGAAATATATCTTTTTGAAAAATTCCTATCAGGCTATCGCTTCGTAGGTCTTTGTAATTACATAGATAACCGCATAGAAAAACTAAAAGATAGAAATGGTGAGTTACGTAATGCTATCGTTTTTCGTTTAGATATTATTAATGCTCAAAATATTGATAAAGCTCAAACCTCGACTTCCAAAGTAGTTGAAGCCCCTAAGGCCGTTTATATCACTAAGCCTAATAAAAGTAAGTCATTACAGCAATTACGAGAGATTGCCTTAAGCTCAACACCAATCCACGCAAGCGCTCAAGAAAAAATCCAATCTATTCAGAACCGTAGTACAGCAATTAAGCTGTATGCTAAAAAAAGAGCTAATGGGATATGCGAGGGATGTAATGAGACAGCTCCATTTGAAACTAAATCTGGACCTTATCTGGAAGTCCATCATCTAACCAGGTTGGCAGATGGTGGTGCAGACTTACCTCAAAACGTTATCGCATTGTGTCCTACCTGTCATCGAAAAGCCCACTACTCTTTGGATTATTTAGAATTTAATAATCAGTTAATAAACAAAGTCGCTACTATCGAAGCAGCTCTTAGCTAGTAGTATATTCAAGAGTGAAATAAAAAAAACACCCAACCAAGTTGAGTGTTTTTTTATATCAGCTAAAAACTAAGTAGGTATTATTCCCACTCAATCGTCGCTGGTGGCTTACTCGACACATCATAAGTCACACGTGAGACGTCAGCGATTTCATTCATAATGCGGTTCGATACCGTCTCAATCAAATCATACGGCAGATGGGCAAAGCGCGCGGTCATAAAGTCGACAGTTTCAACGGCACGTAGCGCAATCACCCACGCATAGCGGCGGCCATCGCCAACCACGCCGACTGATTTGATTGGTTGGAATACCGCAAATGCTTGCGCGGTCTTATCGTACCAGCCTGAGCGCTCAAGCTCTTGCATAAAGATCGCATCGGCAAGACGTAAGATATCGGCGTATTCCTTTTTGACTTCGCCAAGGATACGCACGCCCAAACCTGGACCTGGGAACGGATGACGGTAGATCATTTTCTCTGGTAGGCCAAGGGTGATACCGAGTTTACGCACTTCATCTTTAAACAAATCGCGTAATGGCTCGACCAACTCAAACGCCAAGTCATCTGGCAGACCGCCGACGTTATGGTGGCTCTTAATGACGTGCGCTTTGCCTTGGTGCGATTTTGCTGATTCGATGACGTCAGGATAAATCGTCCCTTGTGCCAAAAACTCAATGACTTTGCCATCGCTTTGCGCGCTGATTTCACGGGCGCTATTGGCGAACACATCGATAAAGGTTTTACCGATGATTTTACGTTTGGCTTCGGGATCTGACTCGCCTGCTAAGGCGTTTAAGAATAAGTCTTCGGCATCGACACGGATGACTTTTACACCCATGTTTTCAGCGAACACTTGCATTACCTGATCGCCTTCGTGCAAACGCAAGAGACCATTATCAACGAACACACAGGTCAGCTGATCGCCAATCGCTTTATGCAGTAGCGCGGCAACTACTGAGCTATCGACACCGCCTGACAGACCGAGCAATACTTGTTTATCACCGATTTGCTCTTTGAGCTGTGCCACGCGCATATCGATAATATTGTCAGGCGTCCAATCGCCGGCGCAGTCGCAAATCTGATGGACAAAACGACCCAATAACGCCTGACCTTGTAGGGTATGCGTCACTTCAGGATGGAACTGTAAACCATAGTACTGCTTGTCATCATTGGCCATAATGGCGATCGGACAGCTTGGCGTACTGGCGATAATATCAAAGCCTTGCGGCGCTTCGATCACTTTGTCACCATGACTCATCCAAACGTTTAGCGTGGTCGCGTTGTCTTCACTGACGTGGTCTTCGATACCTTCGGTTAATTTTGAATGACCATCGACATTGATGGTCGCGGCGCCAAATTCATGGATATCGCTGGCATGAACTTTACCGCCGAAACGATCCGCCATCGCCTGCATACCGTAGCAAATGCCCAAGACTGGCACACCAAGCTCAAACACGGCGTCATTGATACGTGGGCTGTTTTCGGCATGCACGCTCTCAGGACCGCCCGATAGGATGACACCTTTGGCGCCAAAGTCCATGATGCGCTGGGTATCGATATCATAAGGGAACATCTCACAAAAAACGCCAGAGTCGCGTACACGGCGAGCAATCAGTTGGCTATATTGCGAGCCAAAATCAAGAATAAGAATACGATCTTCTTTGATAGTAGGGATAGCAGCGGCAGTGGTCATAAATCGATGTCCATCAAGAAAAAATTAGTGCCCTATTTTAACAAGTTTGCGCCTATTAATGGCTATTAGATGGTGAATTATTGACGATTTTTGCGAGATATTCCGCCTTTATAAGATAATACGCCAGCGCGAACCCCAATAATACCGCTACTAAATAAAAGTCATAAATTTTTATTATACAAAAGACGAGTCTATATGAAATATTTGTTTATATTGTGCTATGCTCAAACGATAAATATGTTTGCTTTAAGATTGGTGATTGGGATAAGCGCTTAATATCGTATGATTTTTACGATAACCCTGAGCCTAATCATTCATCTATACCGAGCAAACAAGCTGAACCAGCTTTAACCGAATCCTTTAGTATAAAAACCGTGATAACGAATCGACAGGTATGTCCCTATGAGCAAAATCAAATCTCTTATTCGTAAAACCACT
>NZ_DAINDI010000032.1:3599-7459 GCF_036731945.1 Psychrobacter sp. | reverse complement strand
TCTGTGAGCCTACAACAGGTACTCAAAACCGTCCCAAAATCGCGCTTGCCTGCTGCGATAACTAATCTGGATACGGTATCTGTCGATAAAGAAGTGAGACTCAGACACGCGCGCGGGCAAAGTTTTCCAGACTGGATCGCCATGCATGGTGGCGATTTTGAAGTCTTCCCTGACGGTGTCGCCTTCCCTGAATCGACCGCTAATGTCGAGACTTTATTAACGCTCGCCAGTGAGCATGACCTTATCGTTATTCCTTTTGGTGGCGGCACTTCAGTAGCAGGTCATATCAATCCGCAAAAAGGTTCACGCCCCGTATTGACCATTGCCATGAGCAAGATGGATCAGCTGCTTGACTTAGATTTTGAGAGCCAAATTGCAACCTTTGGCGCGGGTACACAAGGGCCAGCTGTCGAAGCACAATTGGACGCGCACGGTTACCGTCTAGGCCATTACCCACAGTCTTGGGAGCTATCAACGCTTGGCGGCTGGATTGCCGCGCGCTCTAGCGGTCAGCAGTCATTGGGCTACGGACGCATCGAGCAGCTATTTGCCGGCGGTACGCTAGTCACCCCACAAGGCGTGCTTAATATCGCTGATATTCCAGCGTCATCGGCGGGACCTGATTTGCGCGAGATGATGATGGGCACCGAAGGTCGTGCTGGTATTTTTACGACAGTCAAAATGCGTGTACAACCGCAGCCTGAGGAAGAACTGTTTAAAGTGGCTTTCCTGCCCAATTGGGAAGCAGGTAAAGAAGTGCTTAGACAAGCGGTGCAAAAAAATGTTCGTTTATCTATGTTACGTCTCAGTAATGCCGTCGAAACTGATGCGCATCTACATCTGGGCACCTCACCGAGTCAATTTTTAGCCATTAGCACTTATCTAAAAGCTCGCGGGCTGAGCTCAGATAAGGTTATGCTCACTTACGGCGTATCAGGCGATAAAGCGCAGAATAAATTGGCGCTGACGCAGTTTAATAAGCTGTTAAAGCAGCACGGTAGTGTCACGGGTAAAATCACCGATATCATGGGTAGTGTGTGGGCGCATGGGCGCTTTAAATTCCCATATTTGCGTGGCACTTTATGGGACAAAGGCATCATGGTCGATACCTTTGAGACGGCAACCAATTGGAATAATATCGACGCGCAGATGCAGCAAATGCAAGAAGCGGTGAGAACCTCTTTAACAGATGAAGGCGAGGAAGTCATGGCCTTTACCCATATCTCACACGTCTATAAGCAAGGTGCGAGCCTTTATACCACTTACTTTTTCCGCGCGGCAAAAGACCATGCGACTACCTTACAGCGCTGGCAAAAAATCAAACATGCTGCCAGTGTTAGCCTTGCTAATGGTAAAGCGACCATCTCGCATCAACACGGCGTTGGCCGTGATCATGCGCCGTACCTTGCCGCCGAAAAAGGCAAGCTTGGCATGCAAATAACCTATGATATGCTCAAAAGCTTAGACCCTGAACAGCGTATGAACCCGGGTGTATTGCTTGAGAAGTAATAAACCAATTAAGAAGAGTGAGATATGACTCAAACCAAGCAACGCCAACAAGCATTAGCGCCTTTATCTCATCGCTCGTCTCAAGCAGAACCTTGGGATATGCTGATTATCGGTGGCGGTATCACCGGTGCTGGGATTGCTCGCGAAGCGGCACGGCGTGGTCTTAAAGTTTTACTTATTGAGCAAAAAGACTTTGCTTGGGGTACATCAAGCCGCTCTAGCAAAATGGTGCATGGCGGCCTGCGCTACATTGCTTCAGGTGATTATAAAACCACCTTACTTAGCGTGCGCGAGCGTGAGCGTATGCTCAGTGAAGCAAGCGGCCTTGTGAATGAAATGCACTACATCATGCCGCATTATAAAGGCAAGTTTCCGCCGCCATGGATATTTAATACCTTGCTACGCGTTTACGATGGACTGGCGGGCAAGCGCTATTCTAAGTACTTTAAAAAAGATGCTTTTCTTAGCCTGAACCCAAATATCAAACAAGACAAATTTTTGGGTGCCAGTCAATTTAGCGATGCGGTGACCGATGACTCGCGGCTGGTGATGCGCGTCCTTGCTGAGGCGATTCACGACGGTGCGCAGGCGATTAATTACCTAAAAGCCGAAACGTTGATTACCAATCAACAAGGCTTGGTGGTAGGCGCAACACTCAAAGACACTTCTTCTGAGGACAATGCTCAAAACAATATTCAAAGCAATGCTCAAAGTTACGATATTTACGCCAAAGTGGTGGTCAGTGCGACTGGTGCTTGGGCAGATACCTTACGGATGCAAGCCAGTAAGCAGACTGAGCAAAGTTTTCATAAGCAAATCCGTCCGTCACGCGGCAGTCATTTGGTCGTGAGCAAAGAGCGTTTGCCAATTGAGCAAGCCTATACCTTTTTGCATCCTGTCGATAAAAGAGCGGTATTTGTCTTCCCATGGGAAAATCGTACCGTGCTTGGCACCACTGATTTGGATCATTCACCTTTGGACGATAGCGAGGTCGGCATCACGAATGAAGAGGTCGATTATCTATTA
This sequence comes from Psychrobacter sp., assembly GCF_036731945.1. Taxonomy (GTDB): domain Bacteria; phylum Pseudomonadota; class Gammaproteobacteria; order Pseudomonadales; family Moraxellaceae; genus Psychrobacter. The sequence continues at coordinate 4,924 of NZ_DAINDI010000032.1, read as the reverse complement.
ACGGCGACTAACGAGCTGTTTAATGATGCCAAGCTTAACCGAAAAGATGTCATCAGCACTTGGGCAGGCGTGCGTCCGCTGATATCAGAAGGCGGTGATGGTAAGCGCGTAAGCCCAAGTAAAGAAAAGCGCGACCATAGCGTATGGTTAGATAACAATCTGGTCACCGTTAGCGGCGGCAAGCTAACGACCTTTCGCCTGATTGCTTTAGATGTCCTTGAAAAGTGTCGAGAAGTGCTCGCCCTTGATAAATCTGTCATTCAAAATCAAACCCTAAATGGCGATCACGTCTTTAGCAATACCGCGCCAACCAATCCTAAATTTTTTACTTTGCCAAAAGCTCTACAACAACGCTTGCAAGGGTTTTACGGCTTACAGCTCGATACCTTGCTTGAGCTTGCGCATGAGGAAGATTTGGCTTATGTTACCGACAGCAATACCATTTGGGCAGAGATTCGTTTTGCCGCGCGCCATGAGCAAGTCATGCATTTAGATGATTTATTATTGCGGCGTACGCGCTTGGGTTTAATCCTACCGCATGGCGCAATGACGCCGCTAATTAGCGCAAGACTGAAGCAGATATGTCAGCAAGAGCTCGGCTGGGATGAGCAAAAATGGCAGCAAGAAATCGAGCGCTATCAAAAGCTATGGCAACGCTATTATCATTTGCCTGCGGCTTAGCGCTTTTCTATTATATTAATAGCCATTGCTACTGGTATAACTTTTTCTTGCTTGCTGTGCCTACGCAGACAGAGGCTGCGGAAAATTTACACCAGTAGCAAGCGATAATCATAGTGTGTTTTTATTTTGCGCTATCTATTTTTACATAGTTAAGGATGACTATGACCACTACCTTTGATGCACCTATTTATTTCTTAGCTATCGATAATGGCACCCAAAGTGTCAGAGCGCTAATTTTTGATCAATTTGGCACTGAGATTGCTAAAGCGCGCGTGCCTATCGAGCCGTATTTTTCTACTGAGCCCAATTTTGCCGAACAACACGCCGACTATTATTGGCAAAAGCTAAGCGAGGCTTGTCAGCAACTTTGGCAAAGCTGCGATATTACGCCCGCGCAAATCGCGGGCGTCAGTCTTGCCACCCAGCGCTATACCATGATATGTCTGGATAAAGACAAGCAGCCACTGCGTCCTGCTATTGTTTGGATGGACTTGCGCCGCGGCGAAACCAACGATATTGGTTTTTTAAACCCACTAACCAAAATTATCGGCATGGGCGAACTGGTACAAGAGGCGCAGCAAAAAGCCCGCTGTAATTGGCTTGCATACCATGAGCCAAAGATGTGGGCAAAGACCGCCCATTAC
>NZ_DAINDI010000032.1:0-3589 GCF_036731945.1 Psychrobacter sp. | reverse complement strand
ATCTTACTTATCAGCTGACAGGCGAATTAGCCGATTCCACTGGTCATGCCCTAGGCTATCTGCCTTACGATTATAAAGCGCAAACATGGCTGAAACCTAAAGATCTTAAATGGCGTCTATTTAGCTGTCGACTTGAACAAATGCCTAAGATAGTACCACCAGGTCAGCCACTTGGTCATATCAGCGCAAAGGCAGCTAAAGCCACGGGGATTTTAGCAGGCACGCCGATGATTGCTGCCGCTAGTGATAAAGCGTGCGAAGCTTTGGGCTCTGCCGGTCTCGCTGCTGACACTGCCTGTTTGAGCTTTGGCACTACTGCGACTATCAATACTACCTCAAGCAATTACGTCGAAATCCTTAAGCATATGCCCGCTTATACCGCTGCCGCGCCAAATTACTACAATCATGAATACATGATTTATCGCGGCTTTTGGATGGTCAGCTGGTTTAAGGAGCAATTTGCCCAATACGAGGCGCAGCTGGCAAAAACTCAGGGTATCGATACCGAAAAGCTCCTTGATCAAGCGGTCAAGGACATTCCAGCGGGCTGTATGGGGCTGATGATGCAGCCGTATTGGTCGCCCGGCGTCCGTCATCCCGGCCTTGAAGGTAAAGGCGCGCTCATTGGTTTTGGCGATGTGCATACGCGGGCGCACGTTTATCGCGCTATCTTGGAGGGGCTGGCTTACGAGCTTAAGCTTGGCTTTGATACGATTGAAAAGCGTACTGGTAAAACCATCAAACACCTGTGTGTCTCAGGCGGCGGCTCCCAAAGCGACTCAGCGATGCAGCTCACCGCCGATATCTTCGGTATGCCCGCTTATCGACCACATACTTATGAAGCTTCAGGCTTAGGCGCTGCGATCAACTGCGCAGTCGGAATCGGTGTCTATCCCGATCACGCGGTTGCAAGTGAGGCAATGACCCATTTAGGCGATGAGTTCATCCCTATTGAAGCCAACGTCCAACTCTACAAACGCCTTTATAATGAGATTTATCTAAAAATGTATGAGCGCTTAAAACCGTTATATCAAAGCATTCAAGATATTACTGGTTATCCTGCGAAGTAGTTTGCGCAAGTTTGAGGTATCAGCGTATTAGGAGTGGTTAGAAGGTAGGGTGATTTTGGCGGATAAAGTGTGGGAGCTAATCGCGCCTTCTGCTTGTATCTGTACCCCTAAGCGTGGCTGGCACTAATGGCTGATGGCATTCCTGTATTCTCGATACTACCCTCAGCCAAGTGCCCGCAACCCGCTTAGTCGCACAGGATACCGCGTCAGTCACGGCTAAAACGCGTCACAAGACAACTATTATTCATCAGAAAGCACACGGGTTTGTAATCTTGTAGAGAGTATTTTCTTGCCAACTGGATTACCTTTTGGTCTTGTTGGCCTAATAACTTTCATTACGATTTGCTTAAGATTCAACTCGTGTATTAAAGCTCTATTTTCATCAGTGTTTTCGAACTCTACTGCTTGACCGTTGTCTAGTTTCTGATAAGGCTCGTCCAATAGTCTGAGAATTTCTAAGATTTCCTGCTTATTTAAATACTTAATTTGTTTTAACAGTAACTTTTTTAGTTCCTCAGAGTCAGCATGTTTAAGAAGCTGGTCATAAACAGGCAAAGACATTCTCTCACTTTCATATACTTCAATAATTTTCTTACGAACAGTGTCATTACTTACTATAAGGTTGATAGCTTTAGACTCAGCTAAAACTTGCTTGTGCTGGTTAATAATTTCATCAGAACAAAATAAGGCTTCGATATCTTCTGGACGAAGCTCAATAGAATCCAAATCATGTATTACTGTTTGATGATATTTAACTAAAAAATTCAAGATAACTTCTTTTGATGCATATCCTTTGACTTGTTCCCAGTTTTCAGGAGTTAAACTTAGCTTTCCAAGAGATATTAGTGTCTGAATTTTCTCTTGGCTTATATTCTTTAAATATGAATTATCCCAGTTTTTATCAGTCATGCCGATTAGCTTTTCGTATGCTTCATCACTCAAACTGTCACATTTAAAGAGATGATTATCGAACTCAGCTTTAGTAGCTTCCCAGTCTTCAATGTCTATAACAACTGACTCTGTATAATCAACTATTTGTAAGTAGTCTTGTCCATTTTCCAAGAATTTGACAAGTGAGCTATCTATCTCCCGATAAGCACCTTGGTCATCTTCGTCTTCATAAGAGACAGAAAAATACTTAAGAACATTTGACCATGAGTATTTAACTTTCAAACTATCGATAAGATATTGTTGAATTTGGTAGCTTTTAACTTCACTTATATCTTTAATTTCAGTAGATGTGATGTCAATAAATCTCTCTATTATTGAATTTTGACTACCAAACATATTTAAGGCTTTTATATAAACATCTTTATCTTCAGAATATAAAGTATGCTCATCTGCACCTAACAAAATAATTCTTATGTATTCTGATAGGTTCTCAGACCAAAAATCTTTAACTAAATAGTTGATTTTAGAATCACATATTGTTGTTAATGGTGCGTTTTTAAGCCTATTGTCTAATTCATCTAGTGATAGTGATAAATTACCCATCAAGGCAGCCTTGATTATATCCAACTCGATAGAAAAAAATCCTTGTTCACCAAGCCAGTTGAATAGATCAAGGTTTGTAGCGTTTAGGCGAGAAAACTTAGGTTTTATGGAAAGACTGAGCTGTTTGAATTTCCCTTCATTCTTTGAAAGAGAATTCATTACAAAATCGATATAATCGTTTCTTTGGGATAAAAATCTATTAATTTTTTCAGATAGATAGCTAGAGGTATCTAGAATATCAATACCATATCTGATAATTTTTGAGTAATTATTAGTTGTCTGTTCGTCTTCACTATCTTCCAGCATCTCATCAAAAACACTATCATCTTGCTCTATAAGTATAGGAATAAGTAAGCTTAGATAACTGACGTCCTTATTGAACAAAACAGCTAAAAACTCAACTGAGATATCTGATTTATCACAAATTTTATATAAAAAATTCTGCTTATGCTTCACGAAATCAGTAGTCTGCAACAAATATCCCAGCATACTAATATTTAAAACACTAGATGTATTCATCTCATCTTCTGATAAGTAACTTGATAACAGTTCGACTTGATGGGTTAACTCTAGCTCAAATTTAGGCATTTGACGTCCATTAACAACCATCGCATAGCTTTTATCTGATCTCGATATAGACGACTCAAAAAACAGAGAAATATAATCAGGATAGTTCTCATTAATATAGCCATTTATAATAAAAAACATTAACTGTTCAGGAATATCTGGTATTTCTTCATCCTGAAGTAGTTGTTTTATATCTATATCCTGAAGTAGATTCTTTATAGTATTATTTTTAATAGTGTAAAGCTGCTCATTGAGTCTGCTTAAGCTATTAGATATCTCTTTTTGCTCCTCGTTGATTTTAGCTCTTATAATAGCTAAGCGCTCACTATAGATGAGCTGCGAATTAGTTGAATCCTCAACATCCGAAAAAGACACACCGCTAGAACTAAACCAGTGATAGCTAATATAGTCAAGCCCACCTAAAAGTGTTATAAATTAATTATCAAACTTAATTGTTA
>NZ_DAINDI010000031.1:31323-37540 GCF_036731945.1 Psychrobacter sp. | reverse complement strand
ACAGAGGCTACAAAAAATTGATATCAGCAATACCGTAGCGTTTTTAGGATATTTTGATTATATGAGATAAATTGCGCAGCAAGAACTTCTCTTCTTCCTCTATCAATAATTCTTTATTAGGTTGGTCACGGCACGTATGTCATTAGTTTCTTCTCTTAAACACAGTATCTTTGTTCGTATTTATGCTGGACTGCTCATTGTCTGTTTGTGTGTGGCATTATTTGCGCAATTGTTGATGGACACAATCAACAAAGAACGCGTCCAATCTTACCGCGAAAACATGGCCACGGGTGCTTTTCATATTGTTGCTGAAGGCATTGCCCATCAAGAAAGCGAATCGCAGCGTGAATATTGGCTGTCTGATGCCAGTAGCTTGTTCGGTGCAGAATTTAACATTGTGCCTATTAACGAGGTCGATTTTAATGCCAGTGAGCTGCGCCGTTTTGAGAAGGGCAACACCGTCGTTCGCTATGTTGCCCAGCCTATTTATGCTGATGTTTATTATCGCTTGCCAGACAACGAGAGTGTTTTAACCGCACGTATCTCGCAAGTGACCGAACAGCAAGTACGCGCCATCGCGGTATTTTTGCTCGATGATTTGTCTTATTACGCGACTTTATCCGATAAGCGTGCGCGTTTGGCTCAATTGGAAGAGAAGTTTTCTTTCCCATTAGAATTTAGAGCGATAAATACCCTTAATTTAGACCCCGATCAAATGGCACGCTTACGCCGCGATGAGGTCGTCATCTTATTACAAGATACCAATACCAGCAAAAGTAACTCGTCTATTAAAGTGGTCGTGCCGTCTGAAATCAATGATATGGCGATTTTAATCGGCCCGGTACCTTTGTTTAACTGGTTCCCGCTCAATCTGATTGTCAGTATGATTTTGATCAGTATGTTCCTGATTAGCTTAGGCGTGTATGCGCTTATTTTCCCGCTAGAGCGCAAGTTGCAACTGATTCAAGTGGGTGTTAACGAAGTCAGTAAAGGCAATCTTGATATTAAAGTACAGGTCATCGGACAAGATGAAATTGCGCGTCTATCGGCGACCTTTAATGCGATGACGGCACATATTAAGCGTTTGATTGAATCACAGCGCGAGCTAACACGGGCAGTATCGCACGAACTGCGAACGCCGGTGGCGCGTATTCGTTTCGCTGTTGATATGCTAGCGGATACCGATGATGAAGATTCGCGCTTTATGCAGCGTGATTATATTGATGAGGATATCGAAGCACTAAATGGTTTGATTGATGAGATTCTAACGTACGCCAAACTTGAAGAGGGCTCGCCAAAACTGGATTTAGAACCGGTCAATCTGCGCGAGTTACTGGAGCAAATTGAGCGTGAAACCAATGCTTTAGGCAAACCCATTAAGATAGTAACCAAGCTGCCAAATGCAAAAGTAACGGCAGTTGCGGATAGACGTTACCTGCACCGGGTGATTCAGAATTTGGCCGGAAATGCTTTACGTTATGCTGAAACCACGATTATCATTAGTGCTGGGGTGAGAAAAGGCAATGCTTTTGTCAGTGTGGAAGATGACGGGCACGGTATTCCTGAAGCCGACCGTGAAAAAGTTTTTATACCGTTTTCGCGCTTAGACGATAGTCGCACCCGTGCCTCAGGTGGTTATGGTTTAGGCTTGTCTATTGTGTCGCGTATCGCCTTTTGGTTTAATGGCAATATGAAAGTAGACGAGAGCCGTGAGCTTGGCGGCGCACGCTTTGTCATGACTTGGCCGATTAAACCCTTGACCCAAGTTCTTGCAGCCGATGAATTGACACAAGAAAAAAGTGAACGCGATTTCGATGCTTAATTTTTTGTAATGACGGATAAATTGATATTGATGATTTATTAAAATGATTGAAATGAGCTTATTAATAGTAGAGGAGGGCAAGGGATGCCGTATTTGTTTGGTGGTTTAGTGGTATTGAACGCAGCAGCGCTTGGATATTATTTATTTTTGCAGCAGCCAACCAGCACTGAGACCCTAAAGGCTGCGCAGCAAGAAATAACCCTACCTTTAACTTTTAGCAATAGCGCCGAGTACATTCCTCCGGTGATTGGTACTAAAAAGTAGTGTTATTAAAGTGTCGGTAATAACGATCAATTATTAGCGACACTTTAATATTTTCTGTTATTTCTATTCAATTACTAGGATAAACCCTAGCCATCTATATTGCTATCAGCACTGGGTAGTTTTGCATCATCAGCAGCCAATGATGACTCTCCGGCAACTTTAGAGATAAGTGGAATACGGACACAGACTTGTAGGCCGCCATCTGGGTGATTGATGGCCTCGACCGTCCCATGATGCAGGCGCGCGATACGGTCGACAATCGCCAGGCCTAAACCGCTACCCTGAGTAGTACGCGCTGACTCTCCGCGCTCAAACGGTTGCATAATACGCTCTAATTGGTCTTCTGCGACGCCCTCACCGCAGTCGCGCACACATATCAATAACTGCTCTTTTGCTTCTTTATTGACCTCATTTTCAGTCACTACATCGCTGTCTTCTACCACCGTTTTTTCTATAAATGTCGGCACCACAGTCGCGGATAAATAAATGGGCGGTTTGCCGTAACGTTTGGCATTATTAACCAAGTTAATCACCAAGCGTTTGATAGACATTGGCCGTACGGGTACCATTTTGTGACATTCGGATTGATAAATAAACTCCAGCGGCGCAAATTGCACCATGATTTCATTAAATATGGTGTCCAAATTGGTCAGACGCATCGGCTCATCGGAACCGTCTTTCATAAAGGAAATAAACTGCTCCAAAATCGCATCCATATCTTCGATATCGTAAATCAAACCTTCACGGAAAAATTCATCGGGCAGCATCTCAGCGGTTAAACGCATACGGGTCAGCGGCGTACGCAAGTCGTGCGAGATACCTGCCAGCATAATCGTCCGCTCTTTTTGTGCCTGATTGAGGGTAGTAAATAAGCGATTAAATGCCATATTAACTTGGCGGATCTCAGTTGGACCATTGTGGGTCGGTAAGGTAGTAGCGTGACCCAAGCGAATATAGTTGGTCGCCGCACGCTGCAAATAGCGTAGTGGACGATTTAATTGCCGCGCTAATAAAATAATGGTCAGCAAGGTTAAAATTGGTAGGCCAACTAAAAACAATACTAATAAAGCGGGACTGTACTGCGAATAATACACTACCGGCTCGCGAATCCAAAAACTGGTATCGCGACTGTCTTGCACCCATAGCTGCGGCGTTGGTTTAAACTTAAAATACACCTCTACGGGACGACCCAATTGCGCGCCGATTTCGCGCTGCAATACATCGGTAAAGACGCCAACAAACGCCTTATCTTCTATCACCGGAAAATCACTAGGATTATTGACCACCACCACATGTGAATGTTGATAAATCCATTGCCGTACGGCCGGCTCATTTTTCCAGTCTTTATTGACGCTGTTCATCAAGCGCAATTCGCTGGTCAGATAGCGCGCATGGTTTTTAAGCTCTGGCAAATATAGACTGCGCCAAAAAAACGAAATCGATACCCCGACACTGATAATGACAATAAAAGCGACCATCAAGGTGGTAAGCCAACTGTTAGAGTAGGAGCGGGCGAGCCAACCTTTGCGCCGAGGCTGTGATTTTGCGGTGGTCATATATATCCAAAAAATTAATCAAAATATGGGTAAAGTGATTTTCTTTAAAATGGCAGCTAAAGCATGTAAATAAGGCATTTTTATTGAATGTCTATATAAATTAAATATCTAGATAAAAAGTAACTCGCTGTATGCGCGCTTACAAGCTGATGTTTCATGGATTTCTATCATTGCTGGTAGCATAGCATAATCAAATAGTAAGATAGGTTGCTTTACGATAGTCAATTTGCAAGAAGACTCAGACCTGAAATAGCATTCTGTCGCTATAAATTGACAAGATATTTTGAATTGTATTTTACATGCTTTACCATTTAAGCTATTGTTAATAAATAATTAAATAAGCACGGTTTATGTTTTCAATAAAATAAGACTGTGCTATAATTATGCCCTTTTTGGTATACCTGCGAAAGAGAGAATTCACATGGTTGTTATTCGTTTAGCACGGGGCGGTGCCAAGAAACGCCCATTTTATCAAGTAGTTGTTGCTGATCAACGCCGCGCGCGTGACGGTCGCTACATTGAAAACATCGGCTTTTTTAACCCACTCGCTAAAGAGTCTGAAGAAGCAGTGCGCCTAAACATGGAAGCGTACAATGCGTGGATCGCTAAAGGTGCCCAACCTTCAGATCGCGTTGCTTCATTAGCAAAAGCTTATAACAAGTCTGCCGCTCAAACTGAAGCAACTGCTTAAGTTTGTACCGTCAATGAGGCGCTGATAGCTGGTCTATAGCAGTCTCAACAGACTTTAGAAAATATAGCGTAACTGGTCTGACCAGGGTGCGCCATTAACTGTTTATTACTTTTGATTGCGCTTAGCGCTGTTGATTGAATTGTATTTACCTTCGTTTTTTAGTCATTGCTGTATCTATCATTGTTGTTTTAGTCATCGTTAGGTTAGCCGTTATGTCATCTGTTCCAAACGCTAGTGCACTTATGAAAATCGGTCAGCTAAAAAAGCCTTATGGCATTAAAGGCTGGCTGTGGGTATTTAGTGACACGGATGATCGCACGGCAATCTTTGACATGCAGCCTTGGTGGATGAAAACTGCTACTGGCATGAAGCCTTTAACTGTAAAGGCGTGGCGCGAGCAAGGGACGGGCATTGTCGCTCAATTTGAACAAGTCCCTGATCGTAACGTTGCAGAGACCATGAATGGCGTGACCATTTGGGTTGAGCAAAACGTTTTGCCAGAAACCGGTGAAGACGAATATTATTGGTCAGATTTGGTTGGCCTGCGCGTGATAAACGAGCAGGACGAAAACTTAGGCGAGATTACTGAAATGTTTGAAACCGGGGCCCACGACATCATGCGTGTCGCGGCAACGTCAGACAGTTTGGACGCCGAGGAGCGCCTGATACCTTGGCATAAGCAAACGGTGATTGAGGTCAATTTGACTGAGAAAACCGTGCTTGTGGCATGGCAAAGTGATTATTAATCGTAATTTCTTTTGATTGATAAAAACGTCATTCACGCAGTGTTTATGCAAGTAGAGATCTGATGTATTTTGCCGTGATTAGTATTTTCCCTGAAATGTTTGCCACGATTCGTGAGTTTGGAATCACGGGACGGGCAGTCACTCATGAGCAAGTCACGATTGAATGCATCAATCCACGTGATTATACCACGGATAATTATCGTCGTATTGATGAGCGCCCGTATGGTGGAGGTCCTGGCATGGTGATGATGGCTGAGCCATTATCGCAAGCAATTGAGGATGCCCGCCTGCGCGCCCGTCAGCACGGTTGCCGTGTCGACAGTGCGCACTGTCCGGTGATATATATGTCACCACAAGGCAAAACGCTCAGCGAAAGTAGTGTGGTCAGTATGACTGAGTATGACGGCATGATTTTATTATGTGGTCGTTACGAAGGTATTGATGAGCGCTTACTGACGCAGTATGTCGATATGGAAATATCACTTGGTGATTATGTGTTGACCGGTGGCGAGCTACCAGCAATGGTGCTCATGGATAGTGTGATACGTCGTCTGCCTGATATTATGGGTGATGATAAATCCGCTGAGCAAGACTCGTTTGTCGATGGTTTGCTTGATTGTCCGCACTATACCAAGCCGCATGAATTTGCTGGGTTGGCGGTCCCTGAAGTTCTACTTTCAGGTCATCATGGCAATATCGCTAAGTGGCGCTTTAGCCAACAAGTCGAACGTACGCAAGCGCGGCGTCCAGATTTATGGCAAGCGTTTACGCCAACGGTCGAGCAAGCAAAGTGGCTCAAAGCATTGGCAAAAGCAGATAAAAAATAGCGTTAATAGTGGTTAATAAATAAACAGTTAAGTAATAAAATTTTGAGCAACAATAAAACGTGTCATAGCATCATGGCCGTTGGTCATAACCCATTTACGTTGTAGTTATTATTAATCCAAGATATTAATAATAGCTATGATTCATTATTACAAACAGGTGATATGCGTCAAGCCTCTATTATCTAATGTGAGGAGATAACTCTCATGAGCAACAAGCATCCATTGGTTCAGGTCATCGAAAATGCGCAATTGATTGAGCGCCCAAGCTTTGCACCCGGCGATACCGTTGTGGTTCAAGTAAAAGTACGTGA
>NZ_DAINDI010000031.1:24142-31313 GCF_036731945.1 Psychrobacter sp. | reverse complement strand
GGCGTTGTAATTGCTAAGCGTAACCGCGGTCTAAACTCAGCGTTCACCGTACGTAAAATCTCAAGCGGTGTTGGTGTAGAACGTGCATTCCAATTGCATTCACCAATCATTGATAGCATCGAAGTGAAACGCCGTGGCGCAGTTCGCCGTGCGAAACTATACTACTTACGTGAGCGTTCTGGTAAATCAGCCCGTATCCGCGAAAAACTTGGTGCTCGTCCAGCAGCAAACAAAAAAACTGACGCTGGCGTACCTAAAGCAGTTGATACTGCTCCTGGTATTTAAGAACCAGTTTGCTTTGCCGCGCGTAGTCGTCTGATTGGACGCTTGATGCTTGGTAAGGCGAAAGTAGATACAAGCCCTTATTCATAGGTTTATTTATAAATAAGCGGGCCATACCAAAAAAGACAAAACCCCAATCTGTGCTTCTGCCAGATTGGGGTTTTTGTTTCTGCATTTTAGATTAAGGCTTTAATTGCCATCTTAATGAAGCATTTAAGCGAGATGTTAGCTCTCAATATTGTCTACGCGGCTGGTTTGGTCTTTAGATTTGCTGTACTTACGCAAGCGAATATAAAGAGTCTTAGTGACAGTAGCAACGACTTTTTGTTGCTCATCGACGATATCGACGCTGTATTCACGAAAAACCGGCTCGCCATCCTTTGCCAATTCTTGAATAGCGATTACTTCAGCACTGCTAACCTTGATACGTGCGGTGACTTTGCTCTTACCTGGCGCGATAAATTCAATATGTGAGCTTTTATCCCACACTACGTAGCTGCTGCCCAGTTGGTGCATAAGCATCAGCATATAAAACGGATCTACCATCGAGTATAAGCTGCCCCCAAACTGGGTGCCGACGATATTTTTGTTTAAATTATTTAAGCCCATGCTGACCACGCATAAACCTTGATCTAGGTTCATATGTTCAATCTTGATACCAGCGCCGATGTAGGGCGCATAAGTGTTGATACGCAGTTTAAGCAAGTAGGGCGTCAGTAATGGCATGATATTTTTTTTCGCGTTACGTTTAAGCGTTTCAAATCTTTTAGGCAGTAAATTCATCAATATTTCCTATTCCCTTTTTAGATATTGCTAGTCTAGTGGTATGAGTTATTTTTATTGTATTAAGTTAAGTATGACTGCAAGGACTGTTGCTTATAAGGTAAGTTTTCAAGCAATGAGCCATAAAAAGACATTTATCATAGTGAAAAACCATGAAGCTCGCCAGTTTTAAAGCGTAACGAAACGGCAAGTGCGACGATAAAGCCATTATCTTGTTTGCATTCATTACCTTTTTCTAAGTATGACCGATTGAGTCATAAAAAATACTTTTCATAACGATACGGATAGTATCTTTTAATGGCGAAAGTCTCGCATTATCTTTAACGATGTCTTACAATAGCGGGATTTTGTTTTGGGCGGTTTAATATTTACTCGATATTAGGATAATAACGCCGCTCGAACCTCAGTTGACATAAGGAAATGTGATGAGTGGTACACAGCTTCCCACCTCAGGGCGCAACCCGCAGCAACCAATCTCTTCTGATAATGATGATTTGCAAGGCAGTTATGTAGATTTACATAAGCCCAGCGCTAGCTTTAAAAATCGTAATGCCTACCTCAATCATGAACTGCAAATCATGCAACCAAAACGTTGGCGTGCTAATTTGCCGTTCCGCGATTATCGTTTTGAGTATGAGGATACGATTCCGGCAATGGCAGCGACCATCGGTAAAGTGGTAATGGTGGGCGCCATTGCTGCAACCTTTGCTGGTCCGCTTGGTTTGGGCGATGCTTTTGTGTTAGAAAACGTGCGTTATGAATTGCTTATCGTAGCGTTTTTTGTGATTTTATTCTCAGGCTTCCTGCTACCGACTGCTAACCTTGCTGGTACGCACGGCCCACTGATTCCGCTGATTCCTATCGTTGTTGCCGCAGGCGGTCACCCGATGGCCTTTGGTCTGCTAATCGGTGCTTTTGGTTTGCTACTTGCCATTAGTAAAGGCGGCAGTCTGCTGGCGAACTTGACCAGTAAAGGCGTGTGCGGCGGCCTACTGCTATATTTAGGCTTTATCGGCACCACCTCCCAAGTCAAAAATCTATTTGCTTGGGCGGAAGGGATTGGTATGTCGCATATCGCCTTTGTGGTGATTCTACTGACGATTATCTTATACGCGCTGTTAGAGAATTATCAAAAACGCTGGCTTGCAGTGCCACTCAGCTGCTTGTTAGGCGGTGGAGTTGCTTTTGCGATGGGCGCGCCTTTTACCTTTAAAACCGCACCCGGTCTACCAAATATGAATCCGATGTATTGGTGGGGCGAAAATACTGGTTGGATGTTAGGCTTGCCGACTGTCGAAAGCTTTATCGTGGTATTGCCTTTTGCGGTGTTGGCCGTCGCTATGTGGTCGCCGGATTTTTTAGGTCATCAAGTCTTTCAAAAAATCAGCTATCCAAAACGTACTGAGCGCGTGCTGATGGATATCGATGACACCATGACCAGTGCTTCTATTCGTCAGGTAGCAGGCTCTGTGCTTGGCGGTGCTAACTTCGCTTCTTCATGGGGCACCTATATTGTACCAGCGGCAATTGCGAAGCGTCCTATTCCAGCTGGTGCGGTATTAACGGGATTATTCAGTATTATTGCTGGTGTTTGGGGTTACCCCATGGATTTGGCCATTTGGGAACCAGTAATGTGTGTGGCATTGATTGTTGGCGTCTTTATCCCGCTACTTGAAGCGGGCATGGAGATGACCCGCGAAGGTAAAACCACGCAGTCTGCGGCGATTGTCGTCTTTGCTTCTGCCTTAGTTAATCCAGCCTTTGGTTGGTCGATTACTTTGGTACTGGATAACTTAGGTTTAATTGGGTCTAAAGAGCGCAGTGCCAGCTTAACAAAAATGAGTCGCTGGATTATTCCTGTGGTTACTTTTGTCATTTTAACCACAGTGATGGCTATCGTCGGCATGTTGCCCGGTATTCCAGCGCTTTTGCCAAACTTCCGTCACTAGATTTTTAACGTTTTCCATAAAAAGCCAGCCTCGATGCTGGCTTTTTTTATGACTTTGGTTAAGCCAATTTTTGGCTTGCAAAATGCCTACTGTTGCCCCATATATATGATATTACTTACGTTTTTACGGTGTGCTGTTTTTACTCTGTACTAACGCTAAAGCCCTAATTTAAGAGTCAAAAATTCTATGGTCAATGTCTCCGCATCGAGTCCCGTCGACGATAAAAAAGCCCGCCTAAAGCATTTAATTCAGCGCCTGCCAAATCTGCCAGGGGTATACAAAATGCTGGGTAAAAATGGCGATATTCTTTATGTCGGCAAAGCCAAATCATTAAAAAGTCGCGTCAATAGCTACTTTGCAAAGACCATTGACCATCCAAAAACACGGGCGCTGGTAGCACGAATTCATAATATCGAGACCATTATTACCCGTAGTGAGACCGAAGCGCTATTACTTGAGCAAAACCTGATTAAAGAGCATCGTCCGCCTTATAACGTGTTACTGCGTGATGATAAATCTTACCTTTATGTGTTTATCTCTGCGGATAAGCCCTATCCAAGATTGGCTTATGGGCGCGGTAAAGGCAATCACCAAAAAGGTCGCTTTTTTGGGCCGTTTCCATCGGCTCATGCGGCGAAAGAGACGCTGGTGCTGATGCAGAAAATGTTTCAAATGCGCCAATGTACCAATACTTTTTTTAAACAGCGTAAGCGCCCGTGCCTTGAGTATCAGATTAAGCGTTGCCGTGCGCCCTGCGTTGGTTTGGTGTCGCCAGAAGAATACGCCGAGGACGTTAATAATACCATTCGCTTTTTAAAAGGCGATTCGAGTGATATTCATCAGACGTTAATTAAAAAGATGGAGAGCGCAGCGGAAGCCTTAGACTTTGAAAAGGCAGTATTTTATCGTGATCAGCTCTCTATGCTGCGCGAAGTACAAGCGAAGCAAGCCGTTTATACCGTAGAAGGTGAGGCGGATGTGATTGCGATTGCCAGTCAGGCGGGCATGACTTGCGTCAATGTGCTGACTGTGCGCGGCGGGCGCGTGCTTGGCGGTAAAAACTATTTTCCCGATATCGATAGCAGTGAGCCACTTGCGGATAATTTATCGGCGTTTATTACTTCGTTTTATTTTCAAGTAACCGATGATTTGCCAGCTGAGATTATACTCAGCCATGAGCTGCCGGATCAAACAGCGGTCAATGAAGCACTAGTTACCCACTTTGGCAGTAAGACGGTCATTAAAACCAACGTCCGTGAGCACCGCGCTGAATGGTTAGATTTGGCTACACTCAATGCCAATAACGCCCTAAAAACTAAACTTGGCGATTATCTAGAGTTGCATGCGCGCTTTGGCGCTTTAAAAGATGTCCTCGCCGACGTTACCGATCGAACCATTGACCGTATCGAGTGTTTTGATATCTCACATACCATGGGCGAGGCGACTATCGGTAGCTGCGTGGTCTTTGACCAAGGTGGTTCGCGTCGCCGTGATTATCGTCAGTATGCGATTCATGATATTCAAGGTGGTGATGACTATGCGGCGATGAAGCAAGTGCTGACGCGGCGTTATAAGAAGCAGCCATTGCCGGATTTATTGCTGATTGATGGTGGTAAAGGTCAACTTGGTATTGCTAAAGAAGTACTCACAGAGTTGGGTATTCTTAATGATACGTTGCTCATTAGTGTGGCAAAAGGTGAAGGGCGTAAAGCAGGCTTGGAAGTATTGCACTTTATTGATCACGAGCCGCTTGATTTGCCGATGGATAGCAAAGCGCTGCATTTGTTGATGCATATTCGCGATGAAGCGCATCGGTTTGCGATTACCGCGCACCGTAAAAAGCGCGATAAACGCCGTTCCTCATCGGTGTTAGAAGTCATACCAGGGCTTGGCGAAAAGCGCCGCCGTGACCTGCTTAATCATTTTGGCGGTATGCAGCAATTGCTTGGCGCATCGCAGCAGGAGCTGGCTGGCGTGCAGGGAATTGGTCCGGTATTAGCAAAAACGATTTATAAAGTGCTGCATGAGTAGTTTAAGCAGTATGGGCTAAATTTAAGTTTGTGCTCATAAAGCCCAACAATAAAAAAGCTGTCTTAGAATTATCTAGGACAGCTTTTTTTATTGGTGGTGTGTCAAAAAGTATGCTGATTAAAATTTGAATAATTTTTGAAGTCTTGAAAGCCCTATAGAATCAGAGAACTTCGCATAGATTTCTTATTGGCTTTTATCGCCAGCATACTTTTTAGAACACCACCAACTACAATTATTATTTGGCATTTTCCCTTTTATAAGTCACAAACCTAAAATCTAAGCCACTTTTTTCATCGTATTTTTGCTCAGATTCTGCTACGACTACAAACTCGTTTGGCAGCTCAGGGTAAAAGGCATCGCCATCTTTAATATCAGTATCGACATGTGTCAGCTCGACGCGGTCGGTATACATCATCGCCTCACTAAAGACACGCTCGCCGCCAATCACCCAAATGGTATCAAGGTGCGCACCATGAGCAAGGCTGGCCGCTTGTGTCAGCGCATCGTCTAAATTATGCATCACATATGCTTTTTCACTACCGACCAAGCCATTTTGCGCGGCGTAGTCTAGTTGGGTCGTGATAATAAAGCTGATACGTTTTGGTAGCGGCTTGCTGCCCATCGACTCAAAGGTTTTGCGACCCATGATGACGATACCTTGTATCGCGCCGTCACTTTGTTTGGTCGTCATGCTTTTAAAATGCTGCAAGTCAGCTGAGATATGCCACGGCAAATCATTCCCTTTGCCGATACAGCGATTGCGACTGATGGCCGCGATTTGGGCAACTTCGGTATTGGCATAGCTCATAACCTATCCTTTTTATGGTCTTTTAAAAGTAAAGCGATTAAATTTAGACGGCAACTTTGGCTTTAATAGCTGGATGCGACTCATAACCTTCAACGCTGATATCGTCAAAGGTAAAGGCAAAAATATCCTTGATGTCAGGGTTTAGGGTTAAGGTTGGCAGCTCATACAGCGAGCGCGTCAACTGCAATTCAACTTGCTCACGATGGTTTTGGTAAATATGACAATCGCCGCCCGTCCAAACAAATTCGCCGACTTCTAAACCACACACTTGCGCCACCATATGGGTAAGCAAAGCGTAGCTAGCGATATTAAACGGCACACCAAGGAATAAATCCGCTGAGCGCTGATAAAGCTGGCAGGACAGTTTATTGTCCGCGACAAAGAACTGAAATAAGGTATGGCAAGGCGGCAGCGCAACTTGATCCGCTTCCTTTGGATTCCAGCCAGAGACGATTAAGCGGCGCGAGTTGGGATTGGTCTTTATTTGTTCAATCACCTCAGTGATTTGATCGACGCCATCGTTGTCATAACTGCCGTCTTCACGCTTGGTGGCGCCATAATTGCGCCATTGATGACCATAAATGGGACCCAAGTCGCCAGCAGGACGATTAAAGCGCGCGGTTTGGTCAGCGGTCGCCCATTCGTTCCAGATACGCACGTTATTTTCTTGCAGATAATCAACGTGGGTGCTACCGCTTAAAAACCAAAATAGCTCATAAACGATCGATTTAAAATGGACTTTTTTGGTGGTTAGTAAGGGAAATCCATCGGCTAAGTCAAAACGTAGCTGCGCACCAAAGTGGCTTAGTGTACCAGTGCCAGTACGATCGCCTTTTTCAGTGCCATTCGTCATGACATGTTGTAGCAAGTCTAAATAGGCTTGCTCATTTTTACTGTTATGATAATTACTGGTCATAAAGGTACTCTTTTACGCTGTTAAAACGTTTCTTTAAATTATTTCTTAAAATACAGTTTTTAAAAACATTGTTATTAAAAATCTGGTCCTTAATATCATGCTCACTATAGCCTTTAATAGGGTAGTGGATACTCAATAAGGCTTAATAAACCGACTGCTTACCCCAATCATAGATGCCACGCTTATAAGCATAAATCAGCATGATGAGACCAATAATAATCATTGGCGCGCTCAGTATTTGGCCTTTGGTCATCCAGCCGAGTAAAATAAAGCCTTGGTCGGCATCGGGCTGACGGAAAAACTCGATAATAAAACGGCTAAGACCGTAACCTAATAAAAAGATAGCGGAGACGGCCATACGAGGACGCGGTTTTGAGGAATACCACCATAAAAATATAAATA
>NZ_DAINDI010000031.1:15797-24132 GCF_036731945.1 Psychrobacter sp. | reverse complement strand
ATGGGTGACGCGGCAATAAATACTGCCCATTGATCTCAAGCATTAGCGATTGTAATTCAGGATTGGTTTGTAATTGCTGCACATCAAAGGCCGCGGCTTGCGGAAAATAAGTCAGCCAATTATAGCCACCGTCTGAAACGCGTCCCCATAGCTCGCCGTTGATGTAGTTGCCGATACGCCCAAACAGCAGACCTGTTGGTACACAGGGAATAATAAAATCGAGCACCTGAAACGGGGTCTTTTTATATTTACGGGCAAAATACAACATGCCTAACAAAACACCAATCATGCCGCCGTGAAACGACATGCCGCCTTCCCATACCCTAAACAGATACGCAGGATTTTGTAGCAATTCTCCGAATTGATAGAACAATACATAGCCGATACGGCCGCCCAAAATGACACCAAGGGCACCAAAAAAGACCAAATCAGACACCATATCGGTGGTCCAGCCATCGCGTTTGCTACTGCGATACCATGCAAGGCCATAAGCGGCGGCAAAGGCCAATAAGTACATTAAACCATACCAGTGCACTTCTACTGGCCCCAAGGACAGCGCTACGGGGTCGAACTGAGGATGAATCATCATAAAGGCATCATATTATTGATAATGGAATGTGGCCCATAATAGCAAAATTCATCCGTTGGGAATACTATGATAAGTTTATCGATAAATAAATGGATAAGTAAATGGTGCATTGAATCAATAGCAAAGCACTGCAAAAACCGATAAGATGAAAAAAAGCGCATTCACCTCTAAGGAATCCTTATGCAGCTGCCTTTACCAACATTATCCTTGCTCGGCATCATGGCTTCAAGTTTGACGCTATGGGTTCCTATCAACGCACAAGCAGCGTTGAGCAATATTGAAAATATCACCATTTATCAAGGCTTAGCCAGTGTCACGCGTACCTTGCCAATCAACGGCAGTGGCGAGCAAACGCTGGTTTTTTCTTGTTTATCGCCGAACATTGACGCTGATAGCATTAGCGTACAAGCATTAGGTAATGTTAACGTCGGTGAAGTCAGTATCGAAACCTTGAGCGCTGAGCAAGCGGCGCAATGTCAATATGGCCAATATCAAGGCGATAGCAAAGTACAAGTCCAGAAAAACACTCTTGCCGATATCAGTGCCGACTTAGAAGCGGCACGCTTAACCAAAGCCTATCTGCAAAATTTGACCAAGGTCACGCAAATTAATACGACTGGCACATTGGCTAATAACGCCCGCGATTTAGAGACGCAAGCGGCCAATATTAATAAAAAGATTGTCGAGTTACAGCAGCGCGAGGCACAAGCAAAAGATGCGCTCAATCAGCTGCTGGTGGGCAGTACGACTTCAAAACAGAATAGCGTGACCCAAGTTAGTGTTCGCACCGCCAGTCGCACGCCAAGTACGGTTAAACTGCATTATCAGGTGCGTGGCGCCAGTTGGGAGCCAACTTATCAAGCGCGCTTAAATACTGATAGTAAGCAGCTGAATATTACCGCTTCTGCCATCATCGCCCAACAAACGGGCGAGAATTGGAACGATGTTCCCGTTATCTTAAGCACCGTTAACCCTAACCAAACGACTACCAGTCAGCTACCGCGAGTCGAGCGTTTATCTCTATATGAAGAGCAGCAACAAGCTAAATTGGCGCGCTACGCACAGCCGATGATGGAGATGGAAGCGTCTCCTGTGCTCGTCGTAGATAGTGATAGCTATGGCGGTACTGGAAATATGCCGCCGCTACCGAGTTTTACGGTAAGTAGTCAAAACAAAAACGGCATCACCGAATACCGTTTGCCGCAGCGCGTGAGTATTGCTAGTGATGGCAGGCATGTTCGCACGGTAATTGATGAGCAGTCTGGTACCAGTAAATTATGGTTACGAAGCACCCCAGGTGTTGAAGCGGCTGCGTATTGGTATGCCTCCGCGCCATTTTTGACGCCTGCTTGGGCGGATGGCTCATTGCAGCTATATCGTGATGATAATTATGTTGGCCAGTCACGCTATAATTATCAAAACTTAAAAGAGCAGGGTATTGGTTTCGGTATTGATCCAAGTTTGCTAGTAAAACAGCTAACCGATGAAAACAAACAAGGCGATAAAGGCGTGTTTAACCGGCAACAAACCAAAACCATCACTCAGGCTTATCAGTTTACCAATCAGCATAATCGCAGCGTGCGCTTGCAGGTGTTAAGTGCAGAGCCGGTGAGCAGCGACGATAGTATTAAGGTAACTGCAATGCATACGCCAGCCATTAGTCAAAAAGACTGGAATGATAATAAAGGGATGGTAGCTTGGGAGTTTGATTTGCCAAGTAAGCAATCACAAGTGCTGCAATCGACGTATCAAATCAGCTACCCTGCTGATAAAAAGCTGAATACCAACTAAGCGCTGATAATTTATTATTTATATCAAGGAAAACTATGTGTATCGTCGCCATTGCTTGGCAGTTATTTGATGAGCTACCTTTGGTTTTACTGTCAAACCGTGATGAATTTTTGCAGCGTCCGACAGAGCCGCTGCATCAATGGGAGGATAAGCCTATTTATGCAGGGCGCGATAAGCAAAGTGGCGGCACATGGCTTGGCATACATCAACAGCAACATGGCGATTTTTACGAGCAAAACGGACGCTGGGCGGCCGTATTAAATTTTCGTGACGGTGTACAAGCAAGTAATGATGAGCGCTCACGTGGTGAATTGGTCACCGATTTTTTGACCAGCACTTTAAACCCATTGGAGTTTGCTCGGCAAATCAGTTTGCAAGATTACGCAGGTTTTAACCTTGTTATTGGCGATGCGGCGCAAGCGGTCATTGTCAATAATCGCGGTCATGCTCCAACGCCGTTATATGCTGGATTGTACGTGCTCTCTAATGGGCAACCAGAAGAAGCGTGGTTTAAAACCGAACGCCTACGCGGTCGGTTACGGCAAGAGGTGCTACCGTTAATTAGCGAGAACAGCGCCCTTGACTACTGGCAAGCAGCGGCTTTTACCGTGATGTCGGATAACACGCCAGCGCCAGAAAATAAATTACCCGAAACAGGTGTCGCTAAGCAGATTGAGCGCGCACTATCTTCTATTTATATCGAGTCTGCTGATTTGAGTAGTATGAATAAAACAGCCATGCCAAGCTATGGAACGCGGACGCAGAGTATTTTAACCTTACGTAAAGAAAATAGGTCAGACAAAAAGATCAAAGCAGCGCTTATCAGCCGTGAATGCCAGCATAGGCAAATCTAACATAAAAAAATTCCCCTATGAATAATAGCTATCAATAGGGGAATTTTTTTCTGTTTTAATACTTATTCCACCAACAAATGGTTGTTTTGTTCTGGAATAATCAGTTCTTGTTTAAGCGGTAGTTCGCGCACCAATTCCTGCAAGGCGCGACGATATACCCCGCGTTTAAAATGAATCACTTGTCCGAGTGGATACCAGTAGCTGACCCATTGCCAATGGTCAAATTCTGGTTTACCCTCATCAAAGCGGATATGTTGAGTATTCGGCTCATCTAAGCGCAGCAAAAACCATTTTTGTTTTTGCCCAATACACAAAGGATACTGCCCATGACGCACATAGCGTTTTGGCAAACGATAACGCAACCAATCTTGCGTGACCGCCAGTAGATCCACATGACGCGGATGTAAACCGACCTCTTCCCAGAGCTCGCGATACATCGCATCCATCGGCGTCTCCCCGCGGTCGATGCCGCCTTGAGGGAACTGCCAAGCGTTGTGACCAATACGTTTTGCCCACAGAACTTGCCCTTGTGTATTTGCCAAGATGATGCCGACATTGGCGCGAAAGCCGTCTGCATCTATCATGACTAAACCCTTTTAAATTGTTTAAAAATAGCTTATTTCGACAAGGTACAACGACAGCAATCATAGTTATTATAGGGTGATCACCATCAGTACTATGACAAAATAAGATTCATTACCGTTATTAAACCAAGAAACAACCAAAATGTGTAACAGTATTTTGCTATAAAATGTTTCACAAGATTAATACTTTAAAATCAATCAGTTATAAGCACACTTTTGTTAGTAAATTCCGTAGATTTTTCTAAGAATGATAAGTCGCGGTAACGATAGGTGTATAAATACTTAAATATCGAATATTATTGTTAAAGCATAAATAAGGTAGCGGTTTATAAAAGGTAAGCAAGAAAAGGCAAACAAGTAAAGGGGGTCATAAATCTGGTTTTTGCTTATGCTACACTAACAAAAGACAGTATTTTTCAAAAAGAGATTGTATTTCAGAAAATAAGAAACCGTTACTATTCAAATTAAAAATCATGTCAAATTAAAAAGCATATGAATTAGAAGTCACATGAATTACGAAGCATGCGCATTCAAAGTCGTAGCAATTAAAACAAGGAATATCTAAGATGTCAGAGTCAAAAGCAAGCGTCACGTGGCAAGAAAATAAAGCCTTTATGGGGGTGTCGCCATCAGGACATAACGTCCAAATCGATGCTGATAAAGAAAAGGGCGCCAGTCCAATGGAGCTAATTTTATTAGGACTTGGTGGCTGTGCCAGCTACGATGTGGTGGCAATTTTACAAAAGTCGCGCCAACAAGTGACAGACGTACGTTGTGAGCTGACCGCTCAGCGTGCTGAGACCATTCCAGCAGTTTATACCGACATTCATATGCATTTTGTGGTGACGGGACAAGAAGTCAAAGAAAGCCAAGTAGAAAAAGCCATCAAACTGTCGGCCGAAAAATACTGCTCAGCCAGTCGGATGCTGGTACAGGGCGGCGTCAATGTGACTCACGATTTTGAAGTCATTGCAGGATAGGGGCGAGTATACTGATGAGTCTATTCTTTGGGTTGATTCCCGATAGTGCCGCAGCGGCTATTTGGGCGATGGTGGTGGCAAGTCTGCTGCCACTAGCGATGGCGCTGACGGCAAAAGCGCTTGGCGGTTTTAATTTGGCTGACAATGCCCATCCGCGTGATTTCTTACAAGGTACGACGGGAGCTGCCGCGCGGGCCAATGCTGCCCAGCAAAACAGCTATGAAACCTTGCCTATATTTTTGGCGGCAGTATTGGTAGCAATGCTGTTTTTTGTACCGCAGTTGATAATTAATACCATTGCTTGGCTATATGTGCTGATTCGTATTGGTTTTTGCGTGGCCTATATTACCAATTTAGCGACCTTTCGCTCTATTCTATGGGTGCTTTCGATGGCTTGCTCATTGATGTTATTTTATTTAGCGATTCGGGTCAGTTTTTAGATTATTGCTGCTGTAATTCTTTGATATTTTTATTTTAACTCAATTACGATATCGATCATAAAGCGCTGATTATTAGTGCTGTTTATTAGCATGTGCTATTTTGCAGCGCCGCGATAATCACCGCTTTATTTTTTTCTCGTTTGATACTTTCCCACAAGGTTTGTGCCTCAGAGTAACCCTTGGTTAGCATACCAAGCCACTGCTTATAACGCCCGACCAACACCACATCATTTTTCGCCGCACCCTCTAAAAACTTAATCTGATGGGTAATCAAGTCTTGCCATGCTAAGACTGTCAGCATTTTTGTGTCGTTAT
Organism: Psychrobacter sp.; assembly: GCF_036731945.1. Lineage (GTDB taxonomy): Bacteria > Pseudomonadota > Gammaproteobacteria > Pseudomonadales > Moraxellaceae > Psychrobacter. The sequence goes on along the minus strand of NZ_DAINDI010000031.1, from coordinate 18,579 downwards.
TATCGGCATCAATCTTGGCAATCAAATCGGGACGAGTGACGGCGCCGCGCCCAAGCATCAGATGCTGGGTTCCTGACTGGGCCATACAGTTTTGTGCGTGCTCACTATTCCAAATCTCACCATTAGCAATCACTGGTATAGCAAGCGTATTAAAGTTTTGGATTTTGTCCCAATAAGCGGGCGGCTTATAGCCTTGGGTTTTGGTACGCGCATGAATGGTTAACCAATCGGCGCCGCTCGCAGCAATCGCCGCTTTGATATCATCCATGCGACTCGTATCGGTATAGCCCAAGCGAATCTTTGCGGATACGGGAAGATGAGCGGGTACTGCTCGGCGTACGGCGCTGATAATCTCATACATCACTTCGGGCTCATCAAGTAGCACTGAGCCACCGCGATGGCTGTTAACCGTTTTAGCCGGACAACCAAAGTTGATATCAATCGCAGGCGCACCAAGCTCGACAGCATAAGCGGCATTTTCTGCCATCAATTGCGCGTCACTACCGAGCAACTGAATATGAATCGGTGTGCCAGATGTGGTTTTGGCATCATGATGCAACTCTGGTACGTATTTATAAAAAACGTGTGCTGGCAAGACAGTTTGGGTGACGCGAATAAATTCACTCACCGACCAATCATAAGGCCGACTCAAGTCTGACGCAATTTGGGTTAGGATTTGCCGCATCAAAGGATCGGTCAAACCTTCCATAGGAGCAAGCAGGCGAACAGAATTGGCAAATAATTGCTGTATGGTGTTTTGGCGTGCTTGAAGTTGCTGATTATGATTCATGATCGGAGAGTCAATATTATGAAATGAGGTTGGCAAAGGCGATGAGGTGAGAGATAGACGGGCAGATTAAGTATTACCAAAAATCACCTTTTTACCCGTCTGCAGTCCTGATACCAAGTCTTTAATATTATGAATATCTAAATTGCTTTGCGCGCGCGTACACGCAACGTAGAGTAAACGCAGCTCTTCTGGGCTAATCTTGACCGCATTGGTGGTCACGTCATAATAAAAATCATCATCGAGCTGCACTTTGCCCCACTCAAGCCCTTTGGCTTTATGCGCGGTTGAGATGACATAATCAGCATTTTCGATACGGGTTAGGCTGTTAACTGCCTGCGTCAACACATTGGTACCATGGTCATCGACCAACTTCACCAAGGTTTTAAGGTCGCTGCCTTCATTGGTTTCAGAGTATTCTTGGACGTCACCCCAATTATAAAAATACGCCAGTTCGGGCACGCCATACGCTGATTTGCCATTTTTTAAGTTTTCGGCTGCCTGACAAAATTTAAGCATACGATCAGTATCGGCTTGGAGCGCCACTCTATGCCCGAGTTTTAAGCCTGTTAGCAATTGCGACATCGCCGCCGCATTGGTACGGCAAAGAATGGCATCTTTTTTACTATGTACCATGCCTTTTTCGGTAGACGATTGCTTATTAGGATTGCCTTTTAATGGTACGTCTTCTTGTAAGGCTTTGAGCAAGGTATTGGCAATCTCAGCAATCGGTTCGCCAAAACGAAACGATTGGGTCAATAAGGTCTGCGGCAACGGCAGTTTTTTCATCGCATTAACCGCGCCGCGCCACTCATAAATCTGCTGATGGGCGTCGCCAACATAAATAACCTGCCGTGGCTGCTGAGTCAAAATTCCCATCATCAAGGGATCGGCGTCTTGGGCTTCATCAAATAAGATAAAGTCCGCAGGAATGCTCGGTTTCGATAATGCCCACAATTTAAGATAAATATCATGGCCGATACCAGCCGGATGACGGGCATCAATCGACTGTAACCAGCGCTGTTCAACAGCAGGGTAGAGCATTTCGCGCAACTGCTCGCTATCTGACTCAGCAAGCCAGCTTGGAAATTCAAGATGCCTTGGGGCAGGATAGCTGGCGTGGGTACTACAAAAATTGCTCACCGCATCACTGACAAACCGCGACAAGCGCGCTGGCGTGAGGGTAATATATTTATTCACCCCATCCATTTGCCGACGTACTTGTACGGGTTGTAAGCCCAAATCATCACCCAAACGCTTGGGTGAAAATCTTGGTAACGACAATTTAGCGGTAATATCACGTGGTACGTGACGGTAGGCTAATGAGTGAAACGTGCGACAATCGACGTGACCGGGAAATTTTTGCCGCGCATCGTTGGCAATGGCTTTGTTAAAGGCTAAATACAAGCCGCGACCGCGCAGACGCTCACCGATTAATTTGAGCGTCGTGGTTTTCCCTGCACCCGCATAAGCGACCACTTTAAATGACTTGTGATCCATTGCCATGTTTAGCGCGTTCAGCTGCTCATCAGTGGGATCGCTCATATAAGCTGGCATCGATGCGGACATAATAAAGCTACCTAAAAAACTAGAATGGAGTCAAGATTAGCGGCGGTAAAAAAAGCCACTGCATAAACAATGGCTGACGGCTGATAATAACGGTGATATTGAGACACTCATTAACACTGAGGGTAGTACTGAGCGACTTAAATAAGAAAGCTATTTAAATAAGAAAGTTATATTAACAGATTAGCGTGTTGGCTGCTTTTTGAATAAGTGCCTGATAAGTAAAGTTATTCTTTCTTCAACTCTATATCGTCTGTCAAAGTCAGTTTGCGTTCTTCTTTGATTAAAACTTTCGCTAAAAACAATCCCAGCTCAAACAATAACCACATCGGAATGGCGAGCATCAACATTGATACGCCATCAGGCGGTGTAACGACCGCTGCAACGCCAAAACAGCCGACGATAATATAGCGGCGTTTATCTTCTAGA
>NZ_DAINDI010000031.1:0-15787 GCF_036731945.1 Psychrobacter sp. | reverse complement strand
CTAGACTCTGAATGGAGACGACACCCGCCAATATCAATAGTAAAGTCACCACTGGAATCTCGAAGGTAAGCCCAAACACCATAAACAGCTTGAGCGCAAAGCTTAAATAACTGTCGATATCTGTCATCGGCAAGACGTTTTGCGGCGCAAACATAATAAAGAACTTAAGCACGCCTTTTAAAACAATAAAATAAGCAAACGCCACGCCCGCATAAAATAAAAATATCGAAGACATCAGTACAGGAATGGCGACTTTTTTCTCTTTTTTATATAACCCGGGCGCGACAAACGACCAAATTTGATACAAGATATAGGGCATTGCCAAAAATGCCGCCACAAAGATACTCAGACGTATCGGCGCCATAAAGTTAGAGGTGATATCGGTTGCTATCATCGTTGAGTTGGCGGGCAACTGGGCAACCAATGGGTCGGATAAAAAATCATAGAGCTCGCGTGAAAATCCGACCAACGCCAAAAATATCACCATTACCGCGACGCATATCTTAATCAGATGCCGACGCAATTCAATCAAATGCTCAGTAATCGGCATATCAGCCATTGAGCTTAATATATCACCAGAGTCATCATGCGCAGCGGCATCTGTAATAGCATCGATGTCTGTAGCCGTTACTTTTTCTTGACGACTTTTTTTACGCTTAAATAAACCCACTAATCATTCTCCTGCTGCTTGGCAGAAGCCTGCTGAATTGATGATTTGTTAATCGATGGTTTATTTAAATGGTTATTTAATAACGTATCGGCTTTATAATTGGGCAGGTAGGGCGGCTGCGGCAGACGCCTTGCTTTATCATAAGCGCCCAGACGGAACCACATGTTTTCCCACGGTTTGGTGATGGCGGTTTGGATCATTTGATGGGCATTGTCGTTAACATCAGTTTTTAGACTAGCGTCATTGTTTGAGTTCTGTGATTCTGATGGTTCAGGCGCTGTTAATTTTTTATCGGAGTCATAGCTGTCATAAGCGTAGTCAAATTCTTTTGGCGTTGCTAATGAATGCTCGTCTTTTTCATGATCGATTTTATTACTATCACTATCCACTTTAGCAGTATTAACTTGATGCGCAGCTTTAAGATGCTGGTTTTGCGAGGATTCAAACTCTTGCAGACTGCCGCGCATTTCTGCCATCTCACGGCGCATTTCAGCTTCAGTCTCACGAATTTTAGCCAGCTCTTTTTGCATCTGTTGCCGCGTCTCTGCCAAGTCAAGCTCAGCTTCGATTTCAGACTGCAACGTAGACACCGTGCGGCGAATTTTGGCATACCACTGCCCAGCCGTACGCGCCGCTTGGGGCAGTTTTTCTGGCCCCAAAACGATTAAGGCAATGACGCCAAAAAGCAATAATTCAGAAAACCCGATATCAAACATAATGTCCCAATGCCACTATTAAATGCTATACATTATGCTTGTCATCAACCTTAGTGGTTGTTCGCTCTTCAGTGTGCGCATTGCCATCATGATCAAGCACGACTTGCTTTTTGGCATGTTCGGTATTTTCATCTTTGACGGCTTCTTTAAAACCTTTGACCGCGCCGCCCAAATCTTTACCGGCATTTCTTAGCTTGGAGGTGCCAAATACGACCACCACCACCACCAATAAAATCAGCCAATGCGTAATGGAAAAACTACCCATGATGCTATCCTTCTGTCTTGGTTTTTAGTCTTTATATGAATACTTTGAGTGTATAGGAAGTTGCTATCGTAAACAAAAAGTATCGACATCTTATGCGAAATAAAACAGAGCTATATTATAACCTGCCGTCAGGGTAAAAAGGTGAAAGCAACAATAATCAAACAGGGTAATAGCTAATCCTATAAAAAGCTATCGAGCGGCTTTTTCATCAATGCCTGACAGACCAAAACGTCGGCCTAGCTCATTTAATACCGCTTCTGATTCTATATCAAACCATGCCAGCCCAACTAAACTATGAAACCAGACATCAGCGACCTCATAGATCAGCTCGTGACGCGCTTCGTCATACTGGGCTTTGTCGCTATTTTCATCACAATTGGCTAAGTCTTTGGCCGCGATGATACTTTCAGTACTTTCTTCGCCTACTTTTTCTAATATTTTATTGAGACCCTTGGCATATAGACTTGCCACATAAGAGCTGTCAGCGTCCGCTTTTTTGCGCTCGGCCAATACCCTATCAAGCTGCTGCAAAATAGAATGAGTGGTAACAAGGCTGTTATTTTGACGGGTGTGCGAATGGTCTATATCTTCCGCCGCCGCTTCATTAATTTTAGGCGTGGCTTTTGCTGCGGCGTTTGTCTGATAAATCTCTGCAGGATCTTTTAATACTTTATCGACGGTTTGCCATTCAGGTGTTTGCCCTGACAAATCCAAACGCTGATAAAAACAAGACTCGCGGCCAGTATGACATGCAATACCGCCCGCTTGCGTGACGCTCAGTACAATCACATCAGCGTCGCAATCTAGACGAATATCATGCACGCGCTGGGTATGCCCAGACGATTCGCCCTTATGCCATAACTTGCCACGCGAGCGCGAAAAATACACCGCTGTCTGCGTTTCGGCAGTCAATTGCAGGGATTCGGCGTTCATCCACGCCATCATCAAAATACGTCCGGATACATAGTCTTGAGCAATCGCAGGAATCAAACCATCAGCATTAAAATTTACGGCAGCAAGCCAAGCAGGTAAAGTCATAATCTATCAGTCGTCTTATAAAAGAAATGAGAAAGGGGTAAACGGTATTAAAGAAAGTATTAAAAATAGCGCTCAATCTCTACTTAAACACAGCTATCACTGACATTCAATATGTTAATGCAGGAAATAAAGCGCAATTATAACAGCAGCACGTTTTTATACGCATTGTATTTATTTAATAGCAACTAACGCACCCTATAAAATAGCGATAAAAACTTTCCTTGGCAAAACAGCGTACTATCTGCTAAAATAGCGCCTCCCACCTCGAGGCAAATAGCCGTTTAGTGCTTGTTTTTAAAGCGACTATTCGTTTTTACTATTTGACGACCAGGTTCTATCAAAGACAAAGAGGCAAATCATCATGAAAGTTAAGATGAAAACCAGAAGCGGCGCCGCTAAACGCTTCAAAAAAACAGCGAACGGCTTTAAGCGTAAACAAGCATTCAAAAGCCATATCTTGACCAAGAAATCAGCTAAGCGTATTCGCCAGTTGCGCGGTCTAAAGATGGTGGACAAGTCTGACGAAGCAGCAGTTCGTCGTATGTGCCCATACATCTAATAGCCTAACGTCATTTAGCTTTAATCAATTAAAGATATTTGATTTTGCAATTTGATAACGATGTCTATTAGTCAATTATTTGATGACATCGTGATTCGTTTAATAATGATTAAAAAATCTTGGAGTAATTTATGGCCCGTGTAAAACGTGGTGTACAGGCAAATCGCCGTCACAAAAAAATCTTAAAGCGCGCAAAAGGCTACTACGGCGCTCGTTCACGTGTTTATCGCGTAGCGGTACAAGCAGTGACCAAAGCTGGTCAATATGCATATCGTGACCGTCGCAACAAAAAACGTACTTTCCGTCGTCTTTGGATTGCACGTATCAATGCTGGTGCACGCTTAAACGGCTTAAGCTATAGCCGCCTTATCAACGGCTTGAAAAAAGCAAACATCGCTATCGATCGTCGCGTACTTGCTGACATCGCCATGCATGATGCAGCGACTTTCACCGCCTTAGTTGAAAAAGCAAAAGCGGAATTAGCCTAAATATTAATTATCCTTTAAGTATTCCGCTTGTTTGAGTGATTGCTTAGATGGATAGCACTAATATTGATTAATAGTACGATATTAATAAAAGCTACCGCTGGTCGGTGGCTTTTTTTATATTAAATTATTTTACGACCAGTTTTACACCGCAAAAACGTAAAACGTTTTTAGTGAAGTTGCACTTTTTATTGTCTAAATATTCAAGCCATTTATATCACACGCCTTTGGTTGAAAATGAATGGGTAAATGGTTTGCAATATTTGGTCAAATCCCTACAATTATAAATCACTATCCTTAATAGTCCGTTTAAATCAGGAAGAATGCGTCTTATGACTACCCCTGCTGCTACCACCGATTTGTCGGCGCTACCGACCTTGTCCACCGAGCTCAGCGAGTTAAACGAAGCTCAGTTAAATGAGTTTGCCAGTGCTGCTGAAGCGTTAGCTTTACAAGTAACCGATGTGCGCGCGCTACAAGATTTACGTGTGCAACTGACCGGTAAAAAAAGCCCATTAACCGGCTGGTCAAAGCAGATGGGCAAACTTAGCAGCGATGACAAAAAAAATTACGGCGGCTGGTTACATCAAGTGCGTAGCCGTATTCAAGATGCATTGACGGCGCAGCAGCAAGAGCTAGAAGTGGCGGCATTAAATGCCAAGCTTGCCAGCGAGAGCATTGATATTACTTTGCCTGCGCGCGGTGGTCAAAAAGGTCATCTGCATCCAGTGACCATGATTACCCAGCGTATGCAGCAGTATTTTATCCAAGCGGGTTTTAATGTTGCGACTGGCCCTGAAGTTGAGAGCGATTATTATAATTTTGAAGCGCTAAATATCCCATCGCATCATCCAGCACGGGCGATGCACGATACCTTTTATTTTGATGCGCATTATTTACTGCGTACCCATACCAGCCCCGTGCAAATTCGCACCATGGAAAAGAATGAGCCGCCGATTCGTATTATTTGCCCAGGCCGCGTCTATCGTAATGACTCAGATCAAACCCATTCGCCGATGTTCCATCAGTTGGAAGGGCTGATGGTGACAGAATCGAGCACCTTTGCTGAGTTAAAAGGTTTGATTAGCGAGTTCTTAGAAGCATTCTTTGCTAAAGAATTAACCGTGCGTTTCCGCCCGTCATTCTTCCCATTTACCGAGCCTTCTGCTGAAGTTGATATCCTCGATGATAATGGTAAATGGCTCGAAGTCATGGGCTGCGGCATGGTACACCCACAGGTGCTGACCAATTGCGGTATTGATAGCGAAAAATACACCGGCTTTGCTTTTGGCATGGGTATTGAGCGCTTTGCAATGCTGTACTACGGTATTGACGATTTACGCCTGTTTTTCCAAAACGACGTACGCTTCTTAAAACAGTTTGGCTAGATGGTCGTTATTAATACGTCACCCTTTATTCTAAAATCTTTATTATAAAATTCAGATCCGAGATATTTATGAAAATTAGCGAACAGTGGCTACGTCAATGGGTAAACCCCAACAATAGCAGTGAGCAATTGGCTGAACAGCTTACAATGGCAGGGCTTGAGATTGACGATCGCTTTGCAGTTGCTCGTGCTTTTAGCGGAGTGGTAGTAGGTGAGGTAATCAGCGTTGAACAGCATCCCGATGCCGATAAACTGCGCGTCACGCAGGTCAATATTGGTGCCGCTGAGCCGTTACAAATCGTTTGCGGCGCGCCCAATGTGACGGTTGGTATGAAAGCGCCGGTTGCGACCGTTGGTGCCGTTTTACCATCTAACGACGCAGAAGGCTTTACAATTAAAAATGGCAACCTACGCGGTGTCGACTCTAACGGTATGCTTTGCGGTGCCTCTGAAATTGATTTAATCGATAGCATCGATGGCCTGCTTGAGTTGCCAAGTGATGCACCGATTGGCATGGATATCCGTGAGTATCTGGGTTTAGACAATCAAATACTAGATATCTCTATCACCCCAAACCGCGGAGATTGCTTCAGCGTACGCGGTATCGCGCGCGAAATATCAGTCATTAACGATTTGCCGATGCAGCAGCCTGAGATTCCTGCCAACGTGCCAACTGACTCTAACGGTACTGAAAATACTACGCCAGCAGTAACAGTAAGTGCGGTTGAAGCGTGCCCACGCTATTTACTCCAATCAATCAACAACATTGATCGTAGCATCGATACGCCGAAATGGATGCAAGATGCGCTAGTCCAATCGGGACTGCGCTCGCATAACTTCTTAGTTGACGTGACCAACTATGTATTGATGGAACTCGGCCAACCGCTACATGCGTTTGATGCTGATACCATTGAAGGTGATATCGTAGTACGTTTGGCGCAGCCTAGCGAGACCATTACCTTATTAAATGAGCAAACCATTACTCTAACCGGCGATGAGTTGGTCATTGCTGATGAGAAAGGCGCATTGGCACTTGCTGGTATCATGGGCGGTCAGCGCAGTAGTGTGACTGATAGTACGACCAATATTGTCCTAGAAAGTGCCTTTTTTAACCCCTTAGCGATCGCTGCACGCGCTCGCCGTTTTGGTCTGCATACCGATGCCTCACAACGTTTTGAGCGTGGTGTTGATTTTGAATTGCCAGCGTTAGCACTAGCGCGTGCTGTTGATTTGATTACCAGTGTCACGAACTCGCAAGCTGGGCAAATAGTAAAAGTAGAAAATAGCGAGCACTTGCCAGCACGTACGCCGATTACTTTGCCAATTAACAAGGTCCGTGAGGTCATCGGAATTGAGATTGACCCATCCGTGATGGTGCGTATTTTGACTCAATTAGGCTTTGAGGTAGAGCAGCAAGCCGATAGACTGATTTGCACGCCGCCATCGTATCGCTTTGATATGAGTATTAAGGAAGACTTAATCGAAGAGATTGCCCGTATTTACGGTTATGATAATATTCCAAGCGTCTTGCCACATTTGCAAGTCAGTATGGATTATGACGATACCGCAGACTTGACGCACGAGATGAAGCTCGCGCTAGTCGATAATGGCTATATGGAAGCCATTAGCTTTAGCTTTAGTGATGCAAAAATAGAAGCCTTGCTCGATGATAAAGCGCTGGGCGAAGTGTTGGCATTGGCCAATCCTATCTCTAGCGACTTGGCAGTGATGCGCCGTACTTTGCTATCAAGCTTATTGCCTTGTGTGCAATATAACCTCAATCGTCAGCAGCCGCGCGTGCGTTTCTTTGAAACGGGTTTAAGCTTTGTCGGTCAAAGTATTAGCGAGTTGGTACAAACGCCAAGTATTGCGTTAGTCGCAGTTGGCGATGTTTGGGATGAGCAAGCGTATCAAAACCGTGCGCTAGACTTTTATGATCTTAAACATGATATTGAGCAGTTATTACCTGCGCAAATCGACAGTGCGCGTATCCGCTATGAGCGTAGTGCGCTTGCCTTCTTACATCCGGGTCAAAGCGCCAAGCTTTATATCGATGAGGTATACGTCGGTTGGTTGGGTCAACTCCATCCTAATACCGCTAAACAGCTAGACTTGCCAGCGACGTGGGTGGCGCAATTGTCACTGGCGCCATTATTAACTTTGGTGCGTGAACAACACGCTATCACCACGCCAAGCAAATTCCCACAAGTGCGCCGCGATATCGCCATCTTAGTCGATAGTGACATCAGCTTACAGACCCTGCAGGCGACGATTCGTGCCACAGCTGGTGAATTGCTGACAGATTTATGGTTATTTGATGTGTATCAAGGCGACAAAGTACCGACCGGTCAACGCTCTTTAGCGTTTGCTTTAATATGGCAAGACAAAGCACAGACCTTATCTGATGACGCAGTAAAAACGGCGACAGATAAAGTCGTGCAAGCGCTAACTGAACAGCACGCCGCTCAGTTGCGTGATAGCTAAAACCAAGATACAACCATCTAAAACGCTCTATAGCCTCTGCATAAATGAGGCTATGGCGTTTTGCTATTTATAAAAATGTTTATCTTAGATAAATTTTCATCTTTAAAAAAGTTAAGTGGTTATTAATAAAGGATTTTCATGCAGACTTTATGAAAAAGAGGACAAAAAACCTTTATAATAACTAACATTAATTCTCATACCGCTAAACCATGATATTCGACATCACGACATAGCATAGGAGTCGTACTGTGAGCACCTTAACCAAATCTGACATGATTGAGCATTTGATGAGTCATCTTAACCTGACACGCCAAGAAGGCCGCTGTTTGGTGGAGAATTTTTTTGACGAGTTGTCAGAGAGTTTGATTGATGGCAAAGAGGTCAAGCTGTCAGGCTTTGGCAACTTTGAGCTTAAAGATAAAAACAGCCGTCCTGGGCGCAACCCAAAGACAGGCGAGCCTGTTGCCGTGTCAGCACGCCGCGTCGTCACCTTTAAAACTGGCCAGAAATTTCGCCAGCAAGTGGATGAGCGCTTATTTGACCAATAATAATCTCGGCAGTAAGTGAAAATGATGGTTATCACAGTCTATTGAATATATTACTGTGATAACCATCATTTTTTATGTAGCGCTTTTATATCATACTACTTTTTATAAAACATAAATAGTAGACATAAAAAAAGAGAGCATAGGCTCTCTTTTTTTTACTGCAGTACTTTTATTATGAAAAATAAAAATTACTGAGCTGGTTCTTCAACAACAACTTCGTCAGCAGCGTCAACAGCTGGAGTTTCGCTAGCTACATCAACGCTAGTAGTAGTACCGTCTACAGGTACTTCAGCATCAACTTCGTCAGTAGCAGTAGTAGCTTGTGCATCAGCGATATCAGCTTCAGCATCAGCTACAGCAGCTTCAGCTTCTGCAGGTACCGCTTCGCCTTCAGCAGCAGCTTCGTTTAGCTCTTCAGAAGCGTCTTGCACTTCTTCTTGCGCGTCAGATAAATCTTCAGCAGCGTTTTCTTTGTTGCTATCACAGGCAGTAAGGCCCATAGTTGCAGTCATGATACCAGCTAGAGCAAGTAATTTAAGTTTCATAGGGTTTCTCCGGGAAAATGAAATGATCAGTAGCAGCAAAAAAGGTTGAATATCCGAGATGTCCCAGAATTCAACTAGTATTAATTACAGCTACTCAGCTTTCACGCATTCTATATGATTTCTTTCTGCATGGAAAGAGGTTGTACAATTAAGTAACAATAAAATTGTAAACCGACTTTTAACTTGCTCATTTAATATACTTTTTAATACAACATGCCAAATTAATCGACGTATAATCAATGACATCAGGACGTTTTAGCGCTTTTTTGATAAAAGGATTTTCTTTAGGATTTTAAGCGTGTTTTGAGATTATTGATAGGCTATTTATCAATAAAATTGACATTAAAATAAAGCAAAAATATAGAAGCGATTATGGTTGAAAGCTAGAATATAAAATCAACGGAATGAGTCATGTATCTTATAACATTAATAATCAAATAATAGGGTTTACTACGATAGTGATAGGCATGCTATTGGATTTTTAGGAGAAACATTATGAAGTGGCAAGACAGACGTGGCAGCTCAAATGTGCGCACCACCAGTGGCGGCGGCAAAATGATTGGTGGCGGTATTGGCGGTATTATCATTGCTGGTATTTTATGGCTAGTGTTTGGAGTCAATCCGATGACCGCCTTGCAAACGGGGCAAGTGATTACGGGCGGCGGCAATACGTCTACCCAACCTGCCACTAGTGATGACCGTGATACACGCTTTGTAAAAGTTGTATTGGCGGATACAGAGGAAGTTTGGCATCAGATATTTAACGAGGCGGGGAGCACTTATAAAGAGCCGTCATTGATTTTATTTAATGGACAGGTCAGCTCAGCTTGCGGCAGTGCCAGCGCCGCCACCGGGCCTTTTTATTGCCCCGGCGATCAAACGGTATATTTGGATACGTCGTTTTTTGTAGAAATGCGTCAAAGTTTGGGTATTACTGGCGATGAACAAGGCTCAGGCGATAGTGAAAATCAAGGTAAAGCGGGAGACTTTGCGCAAGCCTATGTCATCTCTCATGAGGTCGGTCACCACGTGCAGACTTTGCTTGGTATTACTCAGCAAGTCAATGAAGCCAGTCGTCAAGTAACACGCGCGCAGGCCAATAAATTATCCGTCATGCAAGAACTACAAGCCGATTGTTTTGCAGGCGTCTGGGCGCAGCGCAATCAAGAGCGCGTACAGTTCTTAGAAGCGGGAGACATTGATGAAGCCATCAATGCGGCCAGTCAAATCGGTGATGACCGTTTAGCGCGTGCCAGTGGCGGTGGTACCAGATAATTTCACTCATGGAACCAGTCAACAGCGCGTGCAATGGTTTACCCGTGGTTTAGAGAGCGGTAATGTGCAAGCGTGCGATACTTTTAGCGGCGCGCTATAGAGTTTAGTAGGGCGTTATAGGAATATTTAGGTATTACTTACCCTATAAACGTAAAAAAGCCTGCAAATCCATTGCAGGCTTTTTTCTTGCTAACTATTTAATAGTCAGCTATCTTCTTTCAATACTCATAGAATCTATCATCTTAATTAAGATAATGATTTAATCATAGCTAACGAATAGTAATTAACGAGTTTGGTCAAGGATATAAGCACCTGCGCCGCCGATTGCTGCGCCGCCGATTGCACCGCGAGCGATGTCTTCGGTCAACAGTGCCAGGTGGGCGGCGGCGTCCTGCGCCAGCCGCTGCACCAGCAGTTGCGCCTTTAGCAGTGTTGCTCAAGCCGCTGTTATAACCATAACCATTGTTAGCACAACCGCCCATCATCAAAGCTGAGCTTGCAATCGCAGTTAGTGCAAAAGTTTTAGCAAATTTCATGGTATCACCTATTAAGTTGTCAAATTTGAAATCCAATATACAGGATGTATCTAAATATGTCTGTACTACTTTTAATAATAGCTTGTTTGTCTCTATCAAGCCGTAGTAGAAACGCTAAGCTTTGCAAATATACGGTAAATTATGTTACTTCGCTGTATCATTGGTAGGGGTTTTGCTTATAGTTATTGTATTTATAATGATAGTCCGCTAACTGTTTTTTGCAATTGCGTAATTGCAAAACCAAAAAGACCACATAAAGTGGTCTTTTTTAATCTATAAGTCATGCTATCGGTCTAATTTTGTGACTTACGTTTCATTTGCTCAAAGAATTCATCGTTGGTTTTGGCTTCTTTTAAACGATCAAGCAAAAACTCAGTCGCTTGCACGCCATCCATCGGTTGTAACAGTTTACGCAATATCCAAACTTTACGTAGTTTGTCCTCATCAAGCAGGCGCTCTTCGCGGCGGGTACCGGATTTTTTGATATTAATCGCAGGGAAGACGCGTTTTTCGGCTAAGTCACGCTCAAGGGTGATTTCTTGGTTACCCGTGCCTTTAAACTCTTCAAAGATAACGCTGTCCATTTTACTACCTGTATCAATCAAGGCACTGGCAATAATGGTTAAGCTGCCGCCTTCTTCGACGTTACGTGCCGCGCCAAAGAAGCGTTTTGGACGCTCAAGGGCGTTGGCATCCAAACCACCGGTCAATACTTTACCAGATGATGGAATAACGGTATTGTAAGCACGGGCAAGACGGGTGATAGAATCAAGCAAAATGACCACGTCTTGCTTGTGCTCGACCAAACGTTTGGCTTTTTCGATGACCATTTCGGCGACTTGGACATGGCGCTGCGGTGGCTCATCAAAGGTTGAGGCAACGACTTCACCGCGCACAGTGCGTTCCATCTCGGTCACTTCTTCTGGACGCTCATCAATGAGCAAGACGATAAGATAGCATTCAGGATTATTGCGGGTAATAGACTGAGCAATAGATTGCAAGAGCATGGTTTTACCCGCTTTTGGCGGTGCAACGATAATCGAGCGCTGTCCTTTACCAATCGGGGCAATCAGGTCGATGATACGACCAGTCAAATCTTCAGTGGTGCCATTACCAAGCTCTAGCTTTAATTGCTCAGTTGGAAATAATGGCGTTAAGTTCTCAAAAATCAGCTTATGACGCGAGCGATCTGGGGTATCAAAGTTGATTTCGCCAACTTTTAGTAGCGCAAAATAACGCTCAGAATCTTTAGGCGGACGAATGGTGCCCGCAATACTGTCGCCTGTCTTGAGACTAAAACGGCGAATTTGGCTCGGACTGACATAAATGTCGTCAGGGCCTGCTAAATAAGAGCCCTCTGATGAGCGTAAAAAGCCAAAACCATCAGGAAGTACCTCAAGCACACCGTCGCCGTAGATGGCTTCGCCGTTACGGGCGTGGGTTTTTAAGATAGCAAAGATAATGTCTTGTTTACGGCTACGCGCCATATTATCAAGGCCCATTTCTTTGGCGATGGCCAATAGCTCAGCGATTGATTTTTTCTTTAGTTCAGTAAGATTCATAGATAGGTCATTAGCAGTTGATCAGATGAGAGATGCCATTATCAGCACAAATCACGACAAGGATTAAACAGTGAGTGTAGGGCGATAGAGGGTATATACACAGGGCTTGGGGCTTATGTAGGATTTGTTTTACGTGCCAGCTTATAAACGCCTTACAAGACAGTCAGGCAGGTTTATAAAAAGTGAAGATAAAGAAGTCTACATAAGAGTCTGCGTCAAAAACTCAATATCAGTAATTGTGTTTAGTCATTGCGTTCAGTAGTGGTGTTTTATAATGACGATTGTGTTTTTGTTGATAAACACGAGGAGAATAGCGACAAGACACTTAGGAAAATGATTAGTTTTCTCTTGTCAGCAGACTATACGGCGTTCAAGACAGCCTTGTCAATAATTTTTGCCAAAAAAGCTATAATATCCAGCTTTTTGCTCAGAAAAGCAGCAAAAAAGCCATTAGCTCAAAAAGATAATGGCTTTTTCAATACGTACTTTATAAATATCATAGCGCGTTCTTTAAAATCGCTATTTTTAACAAACGCCTTTTAGCGATTATTAAATGGCGTTTATTAACCGAACTTATAGATGTTTATCTAATACTTTAGCAAGTTCAGCTTTTGGCTGTAAGCCCATGACTGAATCGACTTTTTCGCCATCTTTAAAGACAAATAGCGTTGGAATGTTGCGGATACCAAAACGGCTCGCTGCTTGTGGGTTGTTATCGACGTCGACTTTAACTTTACCTTGGTACTCGCTCGCCAAATCTTCTAAAATAGGCGCGATGGCTTTACAAGGACCACACCAAGTTGCCCAAAAGTCTACTAGCACTGGCATATCAGATTGTAGGACGTCTTGGTCGAAGTTTGCATCAGTAGTATTAACAATAAGGTCTGACATAATTTATCTCTCTTGTTTTATTATTTCTATCACCAGTCATCATAAAATACGGCTGTCATATTCGAGCGATGAGTGGTTAAAGAATGGTTGGAAGGTGGTGAAAATCTGCCATTATATTAACATGTTTGCTCAAAGTTGACAGATGCAGGCGGGTTAAAATGTTTAACAATTACTATTAGCACAATAAATCGACACATAATGACACAGGTTATGTTTTATCTGTCACCCTAATCTCTTGCGAGCATTATTCTACATCTAGCATGTTTACCGTGTAGCGCCGTTAATATTTCTAAACCCTAATATCATTTATTGCCTTATTAGAATAATCTATTTTTAAACTACCAACCTTTTATATAAGTAGCCCATTTTTATGCCTTTTACCGATGAAGCAATAAACGCCTTAAATGCCCAAGAAAACGCCTATCCTCTTGCGTTTTTCCAAAAATTCGCCCAAGACATTACTGTCTATGAAGACGATGACATTTGGGTTGTTGATAAGCCCGCCGGACTGTTAAGCGTCGATGGTAAAAGCCTTAAGGTAAGTTTATTGGCACGGCTTGAGCGTGCCAATCCAGCGGTAAAGTTGATCCATCGTCTAGATATGGATACTTCAGGGCTGCTTATTTTTGCCAAAAATGCCGCCGCGCAAAGCCATATTAGTAAGCAATTCATCGACCGGCTGCCGCAAAAAAGCTATCAAGCGCGCGTCTTTGGGGGGTGGCAGCATGTTGGTGCCAAAGGTGAGATATCAGTGCCGGTACGCTATGAGCCCACGACCAAACCGCGACATATCGTTGACCATGATTGGTCAAAGCATGCATTGACGCTGTATGAGGTATTGGCGCATGAAGAATGCAATGGTCAGGCCGTCACTCGCGTGCTGTTAAAGCCCGTGACTGGTCGTAGTCATCAGCTGCGCGTGCATATGGTGCACGTCGGTCATGTGATGATTGGCGACCCAATCTATGCTGAAGGTGACGCCTTAACGATTGCGCCAAGGCTGAATTTACATGCCCAGCAATTGCGCCTTAAACATCCAACCCTTGGTGCTTGGATGGATTGGGAAAGCCCATGCCCTTTTTAGCAACTCCTTTCTAATAAGCTATTTTTAACAAATCTTTTTAATAAGCCTATTCTAAATAGCTTTTTTTAAATCAATCATGCAAAAACAAGGATCGTATTATGCTTGATATCAATACCGCTAAACAGACGCTTAAACAGCGCTTTAAACCTAAATCGTCGTCATCTACCTCAAAGACGCCCGTCGATTGCGAGGTACTTATCATCGGCGCAGGGATTGCCGGTATCGGTATGGCATGTCGATTACAGCAGCAAAAGCATAAAGCGCTGTTTGGGCAGAAAAGCCCGAGTCGCTTAAAACAGCGAGCAACAAGAAAGCGGCAAAAAACTAGCCAGCGCTTTGTGGTATTAGAAAAACGCGCAGATTTGGGCGGTACGTGGGATTTGTTTACTTATCCTGGTATTCGTTCCGACTCTGATGCTTTAACCTTTGGCTATAGCTTTCGTCCGTGGTTGGACCATCGAGTATTGGCAAAAGGCGGTGATATTAAAAACTATATTGCCGATACCGCGCGTGAGTTTGGCGTCTCTGAGCACATTCGCTATCAGCACGAAGTACAGCAGCTATCATGGTCAAGCCATAGTCAGCAGTGGACGGCAACGGTAAAAAATCATGTAAGCGGCGAGGTATTTGCCTTAACGGCAAAGTTTGTCGTCGGTGCTACAGGCTACTATGATTATGAGCAAGGTTATCGTCCTATTTTTGAAAACGAAGCAGATTTCCAAGGTGAAATCATCCATCCGCAGCATTGGCAAAATGTGATTTATGACGATAAAAAAGTCGTCATAATCGGTAGTGGGGCGACGGCGATGACGCTATTGCCTGCCATGGTCGATGAAGCGGGCGAGCAATGCGCGCAGCACGTTACTATGCTACAACGCTCGCCAACCTATGTGGCAAGCGTACCGGGCGATGATTATGCGCTTGATTGGCTGGCAGGTAAATTTTCGCCGTTATCAAAAACGCAAGCTTATAAGCTACTGCGCGCGCGTAATGTGTTGATGCAACAAGGGACGTATCGAGCGGCGGTGTTTGCGCCCAAGGTGATAAAAGCCTTATTAAAACGTGGTGTTAAAACCGAGTTAAAAGGCAGCGGGGTTGATATTACGCATTTTATGCCTACTTATAATCCGTGGGATGAGCGACTTTGCGCGGTGCCAGACAGTGATTTGTTTAAGGCATTACACGGTAAGCGCGCTGCCGTCGTGACCGATCAAATCAGCCACTTTACCAAAACTGGTATCATGCTTGACTCTGGTAAACACCTTGACGCTGATATCATCGTTACCGCAACGGGGTTAAAGCTGCAAATGCTTGGCGGCGCGAAACTATATATCGATGGACAGGCAATTGATATTTGGTTATACCAATGCGTCGTGGACGCTCAAAATCGATTTGGCTTGTCAGTATGTGCTGCGCTTGCTCAACCATATGCATAAGCACGGTTATCAGGTGGCAGTGCCACAAGCAAAAACTGCGCATAGCGAGGCGCATACGCAGCCGGATACAGTCATGGGCGCGTTATCGGCAGGCTACGTGCAGCGCGCGCAACACGAATTACCGAAACAAGGCGATATTTATCCTTGGCGGGTCACCAATAATTATCTGAGTGACCGCGTGATGCTTAAATACCGTAAAGTAAAAGATGACTGGTTAAATTTTAGTCGTTAAGTGTTATAAGGGCGTGTCTTCAATTCAATCGATGGACATCTAAATGGTCTAAAAATGGCTAAATTTTGCCAAAC
>NZ_DAINDI010000030.1:30983-37782 GCF_036731945.1 Psychrobacter sp. | reverse complement strand
TAACAATTAAGTTTGATAATTAATTTATAACACTTTTAGGTGGGCTTGACTATATGATATTTGAGGAATTTAAGACTAAGTTGAAAGCTGCCAAGACTGAAGAAACAGTCAAAGCAATATATGCCAAATACTTCGATATTGATTATGATACTTCTGATATGCATGATTTATATACACCACAGGTACTATTTGAATTTAAGTACGATAAAAACCTTCAAAATTTAAAAGCTTTGGCTACCATTCTTGCACAGTCTTTATATTATGTACGCAGACTAAAATACGGTAGTGCTGAAAAAACTATCCCTTACTTCCTATGCTTAGCTGATAAAAATGAAGCCTCTCTAACTGAAACTAATAAGTGGTCAAGTTACTACTCAAATGATTCATATAACTGGGAAAACCCACCCAGCAGACCTGATCCAAAATTAATTGATCATCTTGTTAAAGAACCAGAAACTAGAAAAATTCATACATACAGAATGAATCTCAAAGGCGAACATTCTACATTTGAGAAAAAGCTTAAGAACGCTTTAAGTCCACAACTAATAATGGATTTCGGTGATAAAAAAGTTATTAACGAAGAGAATTTTGAAGCAGTTTTTGATCATTGGAAAAATATTCTTGGTCGTCATATTCAAAATGGCTATAAAGATTCTTTTTACTTTTTGGCAAATATTCAAAGAGATAAAATTATTGTAGATAAAGATAATGGACGGGTTGTCTTCACTTTTGAGAACAATAAATCAAGAACACTAAAGGTTTTGATGAAAGACTATGAGTACTTTTGGGGAATTTATGATTATGTAGATAGTCAAGAAACTATCAATGGTATTC
Organism: Psychrobacter sp.; assembly: GCF_036731945.1. Taxonomy (GTDB): domain Bacteria; phylum Pseudomonadota; class Gammaproteobacteria; order Pseudomonadales; family Moraxellaceae; genus Psychrobacter. Next base: position 36,948 of record NZ_DAINDI010000030.1, on the reverse strand, counting down.
ACGCAAAGTTAGATAGATTAACAGATGAAAATCAAAGAAGGTTCGAAGGGGAGTTTTATACACCGTTGATATTGGCAACAAAAGCTACTCACTATATCTCTGATGTGCTAGGTAATAACTGGTACAAGTCTGGGAAATATAGAGTTTGGGATATGGCGGCAGGCACAGGAAATCTTGAATATAACTTACCACAAGAAGCTTATAAGTACTTATATATGTCTACACTTCATGCAAGTGAAGCAGACCATCTTAGTAAAGTTTTTCGTGATGCAACTTGTTTTCAGTATGACTACTTGAATGATGATGTTGAATATCTTTTAACGAAAGACAACTTACCTTTTGAACCTAATTGGAAACTGCCAAAGAAACTAAGAGATGACTTAAAAGATGAATCAATAACTTGGTTAGTTTATATAAACCCACCTTTTGCTACTGCTCAAGATGCCAAACAAAAAAAATCTAAAACTGGAATTAGCAAAACTAAAGTTGAAATATTAATGAATAAAGAAGAAATAGGTCATGCAAAACGTGAGCTTTTCGCTCAATTCATGTTTAGAATTAGTCTAGAAATGCCTAAGAAAACATATTTAGGTATGTTCTCTACATTAAAGTATGTAAACGCTCCAGATAGTGTTGAGTACAGGAATAAATACTTTAATCATAAATATGAAAAGGGATTTTTATTTCATTCAAAATGTTTTCAAGGTGTTGTTGGAAATTTTCCAATAGCTTTCATAGTATGGAATTTATCAAAAAAGAGTGAATCGAAGATAATTAAAATAGATATAGCAAATGATCAAGGTATTAACATTGGTGTTAAAAATCTCAGATTGATAGAGAAGAAGGATGTTATTAACAATTGGTTTGAGAGACCTAAGAATTCGAACGACTATATACTACCCCCTTTAAGTAATGGAATAAAAGTAAAAGATGATAACACTGACTCTAGGCACAGAGCAAGACCAGATTTTTTAGCCTCTATTTGTAGCAAAGGCAATGATTTTCAAAACTCTAAATATGTTGTGATTCTATCTTCGCCAAGTGTTAGTGCAGGAGCATTTACTGTAAATCAAGATAATTTTGAGCATGCTGTTACTCTTCATGCAGTGAGAAAAATACCAAAATCAACTTGGTTAAATGATAGGAATCAATTTTTAGTGCCTCATAAAGAACCTACGAAAGAGTTCATTAATGACTGCATAATTTGGAGCTTATTCTCTTCTTCTAATCAAACAACCTCGTTAAGTAATATTAAGTATTTAGGAAAAACTTATAACATAATAAATAACTTCTATCCTTTTTTAATTAGAGATCTAAAAGATTGGAAGATTGAAGACCCCGATTTTAGACAGCAGTTATCAGTTGATAAAGATAGATTTGTCGCTAACTGGATTAAGCAAAGTGAATTATCAGAAGAAGCACGAAATGTCTTATCAAAAGCTAAAAAAGTTTATGAAGTCTTCTATTCTCATTCAAATAGTATGGTGACGCAGGATTGGAAAATTGAAACTTGGGATGCAGGTTGGTATCAAATCAGAAGATGTTTAAGCGAGCATCATTTGGCAGCAGAAGAAATAAATGCATTGAAAGTAGAAAATGATATATTAGCGAGTAAGATATTGCCACAACTTGAAATATTTGGATTTTTAGATAAAGATGAAATATATGAGAAGATCTGAAAGTACAATTTTGAGTCTTGAATTATAAATAATATATGTAATAGTGAGATGCAACCGCTAGCTCCGATTACAACGGACATCCTTGTCTGGTCACTGGGCTACGGAGGCTTAGCTAGAGGTAGCTCGAACGTTGGAACATCTCTAACCTTAGCCACCGCCCCAGTGGGAAGGCAAGATAGTAGCGAAAAGCGGGATTAGCTCCAAAACTAGCGTTACATACTAAAAAAAGACCCTGCCACATAACGTGACAAGGTCTTTTTTATCTAATTCTGTCAGCCTGCTAAAAACTAGCCCTTAAGCTTTTTGATAGAGGCAACATTACAGCCTTTATAAAGGATTTCACTCTTAGCGTTTTGGATATTAGCCGATGATTTATGATAGTTATTCAAACGCAGCGCGCCCGTCATAATACTAAAGTTGTCTTCGTCACCAAACACGGTATCAACATTGTCAGAACGACCTAAGTTAATCGGTAAAAATCTTTTTTTACCATTTAGATTGGCTTCTGCAAAGGTCGGTAAATACTCTTTGTTAAAACCGTAAGTCACGCTGACTTTCTTGTTACTTTGGCAAGTATAGTTGACTTGTCTGATTTTAACAGCGGTATCATAACTCTCGCTTGGCTCCATCACTTGGTCCGAGTAAGCCATCGCAGAACCAGAACCCAACATCGCCATCATAATGCCAGCTGATGATAGAGCGGCAGTTAACTTTTTCATAAATTACCTCAATGATATAAATAGAATGGTCATAGATAAGAAAAATATGGACGTTAGCGGCGAACTATTTTTAGTTAGTCTAATCGTTTGCTCTTATTGTCTTTGTCGTGATTTAAATTTTCATTCACGAGCCCTTATCTATGCACTCATTATAACCAAAATTTTTGTTTGCGCTGTTATAAGTATTGGTTTGCTTGTTGTTTCCGCGTAAGACATTGTTGCGCGCGATGTAGGTACTTCAATTGATAGACAAAAAAAGACCCTGCTCATTCTTCTATAAAGGATGGCAAGGTCTTTCTATCAATCAGAATATCGAATTTAAAAATCTAAGTAGCGAGGAAGACTAGGCTAATCAGGTTTTTGGATTGATATTAAGAAGGATGCACCATATCAGCAGGGGTTACCCACTCATCGAACTGCGCTTCAGTTAGCAGCTCCAATTCAACGGCAACCTGTTTCAACGTTTTGTTTTCTTTATAAGCAGTCTTAGCGATTTTTGCTGCGTTTTCATAACCAACATGACGGTTCAAAGCAGTCACTAGCATCAATGAGTTATGCAAGAAGTCATCGATTTTGTCTTTGACTGGCTCGATACCAACGGCACAATTTTCGTTAAAGCTGTTGAACGCAACATCCAATAACTTGATAGACTGCAATAAGTTAAAGGCAATCACTGGCTTATAAACGTTAAGTTCAAAGTTACCTGACGCGCCAGCCATGCTGATAGTGACGTCGTTACCCATCACTTGAGCGACAACCATGGTCATTGCTTCTGACTGCGTTGGGTTTACTTTACCCGGCATGATAGATGAGCCTGGCTCATTTTCAGGAATCGTCAACTCGCCTAGACCACAGCGAGGACCTGATGCTAACCAACGGACGTCGTTAGCGATTTTATTTAAGCTGCCAGCTAGCGTTTTGAGTGCGCCAGAAGCAAATACTTCAGCATCACGAGCGGCTAGCGCTTCAAATTTATTTGGTGAAGTGACAAACGGTAAGCCTGTTAATTCAGCCAATTGCTCAGCAGCTTTTACCGCATAATCAGGGTGGGCATTTAGACCTGTACCAACCGCCGTGCCGCCTAGTGGCAATTCATACAGACCTTGTAGCGCGTTATCGATACGAGTTAATGAATGGTCAAGTTGGCTAACATAACCGCTGAATTCTTGACCTAGGGTCAAAGGCGTCGCGTCTTGCAAATGGGTACGACCAATTTTAACGATACTATCGAATTCTTTGGCTTTTGCGTCTAGTGTATCGCGCAATGCTTTTACCGCTGGAATAAGCAGGCTATTGATCTGACGAGCAGCAGCAACACGAATCGCGGTTGGGAAGCTGTCGTTGGTAGATTGCGCATGGTTAACATGGTCATTCGGGTGAATCGGCGTGTAGCTGCCGCGCTCATTGCCAGCAATCTCATTAGCACGGTTGGCCAATACTTCGTTCATGTTCATATTTGATTGGGTGCCAGAACCCGTCTGCCATACCACCAATGGGAACTGATCCGTTAGACCGCCGTTGATAACTTCATCAGCAGCTTGCACGATTAAATCGCGCTTATCGCCTTCGATACGCTCAAGGCTGGCATTGGTAATGGCAGCGGCTTTTTTCACTAGCGCCATTGCTTCAATCATCGGACGTGGCAACGTCTCGCCACCAATTTTAAAGTTCTCACGGCTACGCTGAGTTTGCGCACCCCAATAAGCGTCAGCTGGGACTTCCACGTTGCCCATGGTATCTTTTTCGGTACGAGTTGCCTGATTCTGTGTCGACATAACTACCCTCTTTGATGGTTTGTTGTATAGCTGCTTTGAAAAAAGTGCAGCACACGCTGCACATAAAGGAAAATACGATGTAAAGTGGCGTTATGATAGCATGACTTATCACAAATTTCTCCAAGTCCGTGAGGCTAACTGATGTCTAAAAACACCGGCCAACAACATTCTGCTACTGCATTATCTGATTCGCTTTCTAAGTTATCGGCTGATGACGCTCGCTCTAAAAAGGAGGTTAAAGTCGCTGATAGCTTGGCTAATCCACCCAGACGACAATTTACCCGCCAGCGTCGGCAATTAACAGCTGGCGAGCGTAGACAATATGCGCGCATGGCAAGTTTGCATTTAATCAAGTTGCAACAGCGTTTACCGCCGCATGCACGTATTGGCTTATATTATGATGGCTTTGGTGAGCTGCCCACTCAGCCACTGTTAGACTGGATCATACGCTTAAATTATCAGCCTTATTTGCCAGTGGTTGGTTCGCTTGGACGTAACGATATGGGTAACGTTGATAAACACCTGCGCTTTGTGCCTATTCATCAGTCGAAACTGCTGAATATACCGACGCGCATTCATAGCTTAGGGATGAAACAAAACCATCATCGCAGGTTACTTTGGGCACGAGAGTTAGATGTAATTATCTGTCCATTAGTAGCGGTTGATAATAGCGGCAATCGTATGGGCATGGGTGGCGGTTTTTATGATACAACCCTTGGTAAAAGCCATCAAGCAGGGTTAAAAAAACCGTTAAAAATTGGCTGGTGCTACGACTTTCAGATGGTTGAGCAGCTTGAGCGCCAAGTGTGGGATGTGCCGCTAGATGGCTTAATTACGCCAAGTGGCTTAAGGTGGTTTAAAAGAAATCAGATCAAAGCGCTGATAGTGTTGATACGTACTTACAAGCATTGGGAAATGATGACGCTAGAGAGAAACTCTACTACAGTCAAGAACAAGCCTTCAACTCCGACGAATTGGCAAAGGTGGTTAATGAGAAACGCTTAAATGAATTACTGGCTGACAGTGATGCTTTTTTAAATAGTTTAACTGGTGAGATTGGGGATTTTGATGAGGATAATACTGATAGTGGCAAATGAATAATATCGAGCAATTTGTAGGGTGTGCCCTACGCAACTGAGAAAAATATAAATTAAGCTTTTATAAAAAATCAAAAAAGGCGAATGGTTATTAAATCACTCACCTTTTTTATATCAATATTAAGAGTCTAGATTATTGATTAAAGCACCATCGCGGCTATCCAACCAAACGCTAACAACGGAATATTATAATGTAAAAATGTCGGTATCACACTGTCCTTAATATGATCGTGCTGCCCATCAACGTTTAGACCAGAGGTTGGTCCAAGCGTCGAGTCTGACGCAGGCGAACCGGCATCACCAAGCGCGCCAGCTGTACCAATAATCGCAACGGTTGCTAAAGGTGAGAACCCTAAAGAGATACATAGTGGTACATAAATCGCCGCCAAAATAGGAATGGTCGAAAAAGACGAACCAATACCCATGGTCACAATCAAGCCAATGAGTAGCATAATAAATGCAGCCATCGCTTTATTACCTGCAAATAACGACGCCGCGCCATCAACCAACGGCTGGATTTGTTCGGTCGCTTTCATTACTTCGGCAAAGCCTTGGGCGGTAATCATAATAAAGCCAATCATCGCCATCAGCTTGATACCGTCATTAAAGACCGTATCGGCGTCACGCCATTTGACCACGCCCGTTGCCATAAACACGCCAAAACCAAACATCGAGCCGAGCAATAATGAATCGGT
>NZ_DAINDI010000030.1:24566-30973 GCF_036731945.1 Psychrobacter sp. | reverse complement strand
GCTGTACGACAAAGGCAGTCACAATAGCAATAAGCGCGACGATGGTTTTCATCTTGCTTTGCGTTTGGGCATCGGCAGCTGTTTTGCTTAACGTATCTTTTTCTACTACCGCATCGCGAGCCTCTTTATCAATGGCTAATTGGGCATACTGACGCGGCTTACGATAGCTGATAAATACTGCCACTAGCAAACCAACGAGCATACCCAGCGCTGGAATCGCCATGGCTTTGGTGACCGAAATATTCGATACATCAATACCGGCTTCACCGACGTTTTTTAGCATGATTTGATTGAGATAAATATCGCCGAAGCCATACGGGATAAACATATAAGTGGTCACGAGACCAAAGGTCAACAGACAAGCAATCAGCCGTCTGTCAATGTGCATGCGGTTAAAAGCGAGCAATAAAGGCGGTACAAGCAGCGGAATAAAGGCGATATGAATGGGAATTAAGTTTTGGCTAAAGCAGCTCATGGTGACGAGCCCTGCAAACAGCATGTATTTAATCATGCCACCTGTACCTATACCTGCCCCACCAGCATCAATGCGTTTAATCACCGCCCCTGCCAAAGACTGCGGCAAGCCCGAATGCGCAATCGCGACCGCAAACGCTCCAAGTAGCGCATAAGATAAGGCGATTTGCGCGCCATTACGGATACCTTCTTGAAAGGCATTTAAAGTATCGGTCATACCAAGACCCGCAATCAGTCCACCTGCCAGCGCGCCGATTAATAAACTGAGTACCACGTGTACCCGCGCCAAAGACAGGCCTAGCATGATGACTACCGCTAGTAGCACCGCATTGATGGTCATATTCTCGCCCCTTACCCTATGTTTTTTGGTCCGCTATTGACTATTGGCACGCTATTATCACATTGCCGACCTATTTATTTCGCCCTAGCGTTTTAACCCACACTTCAATTTATACCATTACTATTTGAACGGAGCGTTTAAGACGCGCGTCATTTTACCTGATTTTAGCCATAAATCCCACGCGCAAAACTTAGCAGACAGGAGCGACCCTGCAAATAAAGACGCAATATTGTCATGACGGCTCGTCATATAGCCTTGCAATTTCATTTAGCAGCACCATTTATCTAAACATGAACCACTAACTTGACTTTACAAGTCTGGTGAACGAGGAAGAATATATGAGTGAACATAAAATTGCCCAAGACAATATCGACATCGATGTCGACGTTTCATCTAACGTTGCTGATGATAATGCGCTAAACACTTCATCTGACGATATGTTAGAAAACGTCTCGGCGTCTGAAACTATTCAGGACAGCGCTGAAGACATCGAAGCTGAAAACGTTAAGGCAAAAGACGGTGAAGAGAGTTATCTACCACTTTTAGCATTGCGTGATGTGGTTGTTTATCCGCATATGCAAATTGCCTTATTTGTCGGCCGTGCGCCGTCGGTAAAAGCCGTGGAATTGGCACAGGCTGAATACGGCAATAAAGTCTTGGTCGTGGCGCAAAAAGACTCGCTAACCGAAGATATTGATCAAGATAACTTGTATCAGTACGGAACGGTGTGCCGCATCGTCAGCACCATGCCGCATGATAGCGATGAGAATTGCATCAAAGTATTGATCGAAGGTCAATACCGTGCGCGCGTTGATAATATTGAAAATCACGACGAGCTATTGATGGCAAGCTTTACGCGTGCTGATCTCGATATCAGCATGAGTGAGAGCCAACAAAAAAACACCATTCAGGCCTTAACGACGTTATTTGAAGGCTATGCCGATGCTCGTCTGCGTAATGCTCGTGAGCTAACTCGCGTGGCAAAACGCATCGATGATTTGCTTGAGTTGGTGTATTTTATCTCAACCCGTGTGTCGATGGATTTGGATATTAAGCAATCGTTCTTAGAAGAAGACGATATCAAAACCCACATCAATACCTTGACCGAATATCTCGTTAAACAAAGCGCTGAGCAAAATATCCAAGATGCCGTGCGTCAGCAAATGGAAGACAATCAGCGCGAGTACTTCTTAAACGAGAAGATGAAAGCCATCAAAAACGAGCTGTCAGATATGAATGACGGCGCCTTCGATGAAGATGATGTGGCTGAGCTTGAACAACGCCTAGAAGATGCTGACTTGCCAGAAGATGTGCGCAAAAAAGCCGAGCAAGAGCTGAAAAAACTTAAAATGATGCCGCCTGCATCGAGTGAATCATCAGTGGTGCGCAACTATATTGAATGGATTTTGGATACGCCGTGGAATGCGACGACCAAAGTATCGATCAATTTAGACAAAGCGAAAACCGTCTTAGACGAAGACCATTATGGCTTGCAAGATGTGAAAGACCGCATCCTAGAATACCTCGCCGTACAATCGCGGGTGAAAAAACTGCGCGGTCCAATTCTTTGTTTAGTCGGTCCTCCAGGTGTCGGTAAAACGTCATTGGGTGAGTCGATTGCGCGCGCAACGGGTCGTAAGTTCGTGCGTATGGCGCTTGGCGGCGTCCGCGATGAAGCGGAAATTCGTGGTCATCGCCGTACCTATATCGGTGCAATGCCAGGTAAAATCGTCCAGTCATTAGCGAAAGTCGAAGTCAAAAACCCGCTATTCTTGTTGGATGAAATCGACAAGATGGCGCAAGACTTCCGCGGTGATCCAGCGTCAGCCTTGCTTGAAGTGTTAGACCCCTCACAGAACGATACCTTTAACGACCATTATCTCGATATGGACTTAGATTTATCACAAGTGATGTTTATCTGTACCGCTAACAGCATGGATATTCCGCCTGCCCTGCTTGACCGTATGGAAGTCATTCGTCTACCGGGTTATACCGAAGAAGAAAAGGTCAATATTGCGCAGAAATACCTTGTGCCAAAAGCGATTAAAAATAATGGCCTTAAAGAAGGTGAGATTGAAATTGTTGAAGCGGCATTGCACAGCATCGTTCGCAGCTATACGCGTGAAGCAGGTGTGCGTAACCTTGAGCGTGAAGTCAATAAAATCTGCCGCAAAGTGGTTCGCGGTTCGGTTGAAACCCATGGTGCACGCGCTCCGAAGAAAGCCGAACGTGAGCTAGTAGTAGTTGATGACAAAAACATCGATGACTATTTAGGTGTGCATCAGTACGATTATGGTCTAGCAGAAGAAGAGCCTGAGATTGGTCGTGTGACTGGCCTTGCTTGGACACAAGTCGGTGGCGAGCTATTAACCATCGAAGCGGTGGCGATGAAAGGTAAAGGCGAGCTTAGCTTTACCGGTTCACTTGGCGATGTGATGAAAGAGTCGATTCGCGCTGCCATGAGCGTGGTTCGTGCCCGCGGTGATAGCTTAGGGATTGATTACGAGACCTTTAAAACCACTGACGTCCACGTGCATATGCCAGAAGGCGCGACCCCGAAAGACGGTCCATCGGCTGGTGGTGCGCTCACCACAGCGCTGGTCTCTGCCTTGACGGGCATTGCCATTCGTCCAGATATTGCGATGACAGGCGAGATTACCTTACGCGGTAAAATCCTACGTATCGGTGGTCTCAAAGAGAAGCTACTAGCTGCGCATCGCGGTGGTATCAAGCATGTTTTGATTCCAGCAACCAACGAGCGCGACTTGGCCGATATCCCTGATAATGTCAAAGAAGGCTTGACCATCCAGCCAGTAGCGACAATTGATGAGATATTAAAAGTAGCATTGGTCAGTATGCCAGTGCCGCTGAAACCTGCCAAAGTGACAGTTGATAAAACCTCAAGTAAAGCGCTGCATAACTAATCTGATTAGTTACTAATCCAGTCTTACAAATTAAAGAGCCGCTCATCGTTATGATGGGCAGCTTTTTTTGGCAATAATAAACAACAATCTCTCTAAAACCCTGTGCTATATTTTAGACAAATGTTTATTTGGTAATAGCCATAATGTTAAACCACCTGATTTTAAAGCGCGTAACTCTATCCTTATTGCTCGTTGTTTCGCTTCCGGTAGCGCTAATAGGTTGTCAGTCTAATATTGCAAAAGATAACTCTACCTCTGCTAACTCAATGGTGACTGGTTCTAGCACTTCTGCTCCCATACTATCTGAGCAAGTGATAAATGTTGAAAGTGTCAATCGCTTTGATTGGAAGCTGGTGCGCCGGATAGACAATCAAGGTATTGTTAACGATGTCGATACCGTGCCGCCGTTAATGCTTGATGTACGTCCGAGCAATTTAGTGTTTAAATATGACTGCCAGCGCTATCGCTTAAACCATGATGGTTATCAAGATTACACTTACAGCTCATACGGCGTAACTACCATTACGCAGCCTTCTTGCTTAATAAATGATAAACAAGCAGCTAGCAATATCTTTCAATATTTAGAACGATTATTTCCTGAATACGGCAGAGGACGTTTTAACCTTAGAATCATTTCACCATCTCCACAAACACCATCAAAATCATTCTCCTTTTTGAATAAACTCATTTCAACAAAGACTAAACCTTATGAATTAGCATTAAATGTACAGGACAAGCAGCTTATATTCGAAGGTACACTTAAGAGCCTACAACCAGTAACAGGACCACCCATTACTTATGATTTTCTAAAAGAATATCAATGGCGACTAGTAAGCGCGGTCAATAGCAATAAAAACACCATCATTGAGCTTAGTCGTCCAGATTTTCCAGTGACTGCCTACTTTGCTTACCCACTATATAACGATGAGCATCACGTTGGCTTTAGCTCTGATTGTAATGGTGTTGGTGGTTCTTACATTTTAACGCCTGATAATAAATTGTTAATCGGTTCAAGCCCGCAAACTATGATGGGATGTAGTCCTAAACGTGAAGCTGCTGAAGATAAAATTCGTGAGCTTGAACAGTTAAGCAAAAGCCAATTAACCTTACAAAGATTACCAAATACCAATCCCTCAAGCTTACCCTATTATCTACTGACGCAAAAACTCGATACGGGCGAAACACTCATGTGGAAAAACGAAGTAAAGAAAACACCTTAGCCTCTATTCATTTTCATATTTTTTAAAAAGGATTTTACAATGCTGCTGCCAACTATAAAGCGCTCATTAACTATTATCAGCTTGTCTGTAGCAGTGGGATTAATGGGTTGCCAGTCTGCGCCATTGAATAGTATCCAGCAGACCACTATCGTCAACACACCTATTACTAAAGATAAATCTAACTTTACTGACGAGATAGTAATTAAAGAATCACAAGTAATGCAATGGGTAGCTCATTATGATTGGCAGTTGGCGCAAGTGATTAATCAAAACGGTAAAACTGTCGATATAAATAATTTTGCACCGATTATCTTACAAGTAGAACCCAGTTCAATCAGTCTGTATCAAGGCTGTGAGCAATATAGAATGGATTTTCATGCGCTGTCCGCGCCGCCTTATCCCTATTATTCTCATCTTGCTAAAGTTCCAGCGACTTGTAACGATGACAATGACTCTGATGCTGGTACTTATACTGACACTGTGATTACAGAGGATAATAGTATTCAATCGTTATTTGTTAAGTACGCACCTGTTAGGCTTAATTTTGAGTTATTGCCAACTTCGCATTTAACACCAGAATTATCGCCAGTCGCCATACAAGCTGCCCCTAAACGTTTGGCACTTAATATCGAAAACGGTAATCGCTTAATTTTTATAGGTTCACCTAAAGCATTAGCAACTCCCGCTGGATTGCCCATTACTAACGAGTTATTAGAGCAGTATCATTGGACGCTGGTGAGTGCCGTCAGTAATACTTATGATGCAAAAGAGGAATTAACTAGAAAACCTTTGGGCAATTTTTATCACCCAGATCATCCTATTTCAGCGAGCTTTGAAAGTTGGCCTAACAATCAGTACGCATCCTTTAGCTCAGGCTGTAACGGCTCGCGCGCGCCTTATTTTTTACTCAATCATAATACTTTCAAAGTCGGCACTATTATTAGCACTGTAATGGGCTGCGGTGAGACAGGCAATAGAATCGAGTCCGCTTTGTTTGATTTGATGCGTGATAGCAGCAGTCAGCTAACATTAAGCTTACAACCCTCACAGCCAATATGGCCAACAGCAGACAATCAGAGCGATATGCCTCGTTATAATTTATTGCAAACGATGGCAACAGGCGAAACCTTAGTATGGCAAAACGAAGTAAAGAAAACACCATAAACCCTTTTCAAATCCATACGATACTTACATTTATTAACCGATTGTTGCGCATTTGATGAATAGTTATATTTAAACCTTGGCTATACTGATTGCGACATTAAGCAATGTTTGACTATTTTAATAAATGACAGAAATTCATCACAACAAATAAATATAAATGGAGATAATAATGAATAAGACGATGCTTGCAAGTGCCCTGTTATGTGGTTCAGCGTTAGCGATGACTGGTTGCCAAACCGTCGAAGGTCAAATGCAAACTGGCAATCCACTGAGCCAACCTGCGCT
>NZ_DAINDI010000030.1:14674-24556 GCF_036731945.1 Psychrobacter sp. | reverse complement strand
CATCAATGCAGTCGCTGGTAATAAAAATGAAGTGGGTCAAGTATTCTTACGCCCAGTCGATGGCGGTGTCCAAGTTTACGGTAAGCTGATGAATTTGCAGCCCGGCAAAACCGTGGCATTGCACATTCATGAAACCGGTAGCTGTGCCGATATGGGTAAAGCGGCTGGTGGTCACTTTAATCCCGATAATAAACCGCACTCTCATCCTGATGATATGAATGGTCATCCAGGGGATTTGCCGAACTTAACCGCCGATGCGAATGGCGTAGCTACTATTAATTATGTGAATAAGAAAATCTCTGCGGCCGATGCAGGTAAATACAGTGTTAACCGTCTAGCCTTTATCGTTCATAGTGGTGCTGATGATTATAAGAGTCAGCCAGCTGGTAATGCAGGCGAGCGCGTCGCCTGCGGTATTATCGAGAAGAACTAAAAGCCTAAAAGTTAATAGCAAAAAAACCTCTTAGATAATCTAAGAGGTTTTTTTATGGCTATACATTATTGATCTAAAGGTAAAATATTTTACTCTTCTACCCATTCACCATTACGCCAGTACACGCCCCAACGGGTGGCTTTGCCGTTTTTCTCAGAGCCAATATACTGCTCTTTTTTCTTCCGTGACCAGCGTAAAATGGTTGGATTACCGTCTGGATCCTCGTCTGGACCTGCAAACAGATACTGGAACTTGTCTTCCATTTTATCCTTGATTTCGCGTAGCTCAGCCAGCTTTGGTGGACGGGTTTCGCGTACTTTTGGGAACTTAGACGCTGCTAAGAACATCCCAGCCGCGCCTTCACGCAAGATAAAGTAATCATCATGCTTGGTCGATTTTAGCTCCGGCATATGGATTGGCTCCATACGCGGCGGTGCCGCTTCGCCGGTTTTAAGCACCTTACGGGTATTGTCACATTTCTGACAAGCAAAGTATGGCCCAAAACGTCCAGTTTTTAGCTCCATTTGCCCATCACATTTATCACAATCGATGGTTGGCGCATCTGAACCCGGTACTTCAAACTTACCTTCTTCTAAGATATAGCCGTCGCAATCTGGGTTATTACCGCAGATATGCAGCTTGAGACCACCGTCGACGATATAGCCATTCATGGCCGTACCGCATTTCGGGCAGCGCTTTTTCTCCATCAAATCTTTAACTTCGGCCGCTTCGTCATCGCTGTCGCCATCATCAAGATTGGCAAACGCTTCGACTGGCATTAAGTTTTTGGTGCCTTTACAGCGCTCTTTTGGCGGTAAATTATAGCCCGTACAGCCTAAGAATACACCGGTTGAGCCAGTACGTAGCTGCATCGGACGATCGCAAATATCGCAATGGACGTCTGGCACATCGGTTGGATCATTTGGGCGCATGCCGTCTTTTTCTTTGGCACGATCTAGGGTCTTTTTAAAGTCGCCATAGAAATTATCAAGGACATCTTTCCAGTCAGTATCGCCTTCAGCAACATGGTCAAGCTTGTCTTCTAATGCAGCAGTAAAGGTGTAATCCATCAAATCTGGGAAACTTGCCGTCAATCTGTCGGTGACGATATCGCCCATTTTTTCGGCAAATAAGCGCTTATTCTCAAGCTTTACATAGCCGCGATCTTGAATGGTTGAGATAATAGAAGCATAAGTTGATGGACGTCCGATACCTTTTTTCTCCAGCTCTTTAACCAAGCTTGCCTCGGTATAACGCGGAGGCGGCTTGGTAAAGTGTTGGCTCGGATCAAGCTTATCAAGCGTTAATTTATCGCCTTTCTTAACCTCTGGAAGCAAAGTATCGTCGGTCTTCGCCGGTGGCATGACTTTAGTAAAGCCATCAAACACTAAGGTGCGACCGCGCGCTTTTAGCTCAACATCGCTTGCCGCAACAAATAAATTCACGGATAAGTATTTTGCAGGCGTCATCTGACAAGCAACAAACTGACGCCAGATCAGCTCATATAGACGGATGGCATCACGTTCAACGCCTTTTAGCTGCGTTGATTTCATATTGACATTAGACGGACGAATCGCTTCATGCGCCTCTTGTGCGCCTTGCTTATTGCCATAGAAATTTGGCTTTTCTGGCACGTATTTATCGCCATAGTTGTCTTCGATATAACCACGTACGGCGGCTAATGCATCACCAGACAAGAAAGTCGAATCGGTACGCATATAAGTAATATGACCAGCTTCGTATAAACGCTGCGCTAAAATCATGGTTTTCTTAACTGAAAAACCCAGTCGCGTACTGGCGGCTTGCTGCAATGTCGAGGTGATAAACGGCGCACTTGGACGCGACTGTGTTGGCTTCTCTTCGCGCTCTTTCACGATAAAGTCGTTTGAATTAAGCACTTCTAGGACTTTATCGGTCTGCTCTTTATTAACAAGCTTTAGCGTTTTGCCGCCCTGCTTGGTTGCCTCTAGACGAATCGCAATGTGCTCAGCGTCTGCCGCTTTCTCGGCTTTACTATCAGCAACGTGAGTATCAGCATGAATCTGCCAGTATTCTTCTGGGATAAAGGCGCGAATTTCATGCTCACGCTCGACCACCAAACGCATGGCGACCGACTGGACACGACCTGCAGACAGACCGCGAGCGACTTTTTGCCAAAGTAGCGGCGATACCATAAAACCGACGACGCGGTCTAAAAAGCGCCGCGCTTGCTGCGCGTTAACGCGGTCGATATCGAGCTTTGAGGGCTGTTTAAAGGCATTTTGAATAGCGGATTTGGTAATCTCATTAAAGACCACGCGCTCATATTTACTGTCTGCGCCGCCGATAACTTCTTTGAGATGCCAAGCAATCGCTTCCCCTTCTCTATCCATATCCGTTGCCAAATAGATTTTGTCAGCATCTTTGGCTAAGGCTTTTAGCTCTTTGATAACCTTGGTCTTGTTCGGCAATACTTCATAGACAGCCGCCCAGTCATGTTCTGGGTCGACGCCCATGCGCCGTACCAATGCCTGCTGGGTTTTTTCTTCTTTGCTTAGGCTGTCATCTTTTTTACTCGCGGCTGGCTTTTTCGCGCTTTTGCTCGCGCCCACTGGCAAATCACGGACATGACCGATACTTGAGCGGACGATAAAGTCGTCGCCTAAGTATTTGTTAATGGTTTTTGCCTTGGCAGGTGATTCTACAATTACCAAAGACTTGCCTTTGGGTTGGTCTTTTGCCGTGGTTGGGCTTTTTTTGGTTGCGGTTTTTGCCATAAGTGACGACACCATAATAAGTAAATTAAAATAAGGATAAACTCGGCAGCTGGCAATTTATAATAGTTAGTTATAATGGCTCAGCGAATTATTGTAGTAATGGCTGCCGATAAAAACGGTTATAAAACAAACAATAACCATAACGCATAGATACAGTTATAAAGACGTTACACTGCTAAGCATTAAGCTGTCAACTTAAAATGACTGAGAGTTTGCCAAAAGGACTTGCATATTGCCTCTTTATGGAGACGAAAAAATTTTTTACTAGCACCGTGCGTTTTTTATGCCGACTTTTGCATCTGTAATGCCCATTTCTCAAGGTTCTCTTTCATGATTAATAAGTCGCTTTCAATCGCTTGTTGCTGATAAGTAGGATTGGTCGCCAGACGCACATAAGCAATATCTTCCCAATAAATAATAATGCTATTCGACTTAACCAATAATGCTTTTACAAATGGCTCGATGCTAGCGGGCAGCGCTAAAGGCTCTTTATCCAAGCTAAAATTGGCTTGTACGGGTAAGCTTTTATTGTCGCTGCTGGCATTGATATTGTTACTGTTAGCATTGCTAGCCGGACGCCATTGTCCATCTAGTACCTGATAGCGAGTTAATGGCAGCTTGACATTATCGAGCACCAAACCATATTGGCCAATCATACCGCGACCAGAATCATTGTCACGGCCTTTTACCCAATCAGGGCAAGTAACTAACTTGGGATTGAGCTGCAAACGGCGCGCCGTCATACGCAGCTTATCCAAACGCTGGTCGATACCGCTAGGTTTGAGCGCCATCATACTCCCTAATACGAATAGTACAATGGCGATCGCAATCCACATTCCCATAACAGTCTGACCTTTTAACAAAATTAATGGTGTGCTAGTGATTAAAACGGGCTGAAGAACCTATCAGCGGGGCTCTTTATATAACAGCTTAAATATAAACGGCGACTATCTAGTCGCTTATAATGAGCGTAAACCTTTAAAAATCAAGCAATCGTAAATACTATCTTCTATAAAGGGCTAGCTGCTAGGCACACCTGATATTTACCAACGCCTTGCTATTTATAGTGGCATATCAAATACTTAGTACATAAAACCACTGATTCGATAACAAGATGCAAAAAGTTGGTCGCCTAAAAAGGTGCTATGATAAACCATAATTTTAAACGCGCGCAGGTTTATTATGAATTATCTTCTTAAACAAAACTCATCGACTGCTGCATCAGTAAGTAAAAGTGTCGGCAAACTTATCGGTAAATCTGGGCTGACCATCTCGCTAGTAGGCGTAGCTTTACTGACTTTATTGGGCTGCGCGACCACCCAAAGTCTGACGCCTGAACAATGCCAAAATAGTAACTGGCAAGAAGTCGGCTATGTCGATGGACTTCATGGACGCTCAGGTGCTTACTTTGGCAATTATACCAATCAATGCTCAAGTGTCGTTGGCGCAACGCCAAACCGCGTATTGTGGGAGCAAGGTCGTCAGCAAGGACTAAAAAACTACTGTACCGAGCTCAATGCTTATAAACTTGGCCGCGAAGGTTATGATTGGCAGCCTGTTTGTCCGCTCGAAGGCATCGAAAAGCTTGAAGAAGCTTACGCCCAAGGACGCTACTATTATATGCGTCAGCGTGACCTTGATTATCTGCGCTCGCCGTATCCATTCGGTTATGGACCTGGACGCTTTGGCTATGGTTATCGCCCGTTTGGTTATGCTTGGTAAGCGTTATAGTTGATGCTCGCTATATAGTCAAAATATCTTGAAAATGCGACGGTATTGCTGATATCAATTTTTTGTAGCCTCTGTCTGCGTAGGCACAGCAGGCAAGAAAAATTGATAACAGCAGTGCGCCATGTATCGATACTACTTTTCACTCGCTATATAACCTACCGACTGCCATACAATCTACTAAACTAGGTTGAGGGTTGCTAAAAAAAGATAACCTCGCAAGGTTACCCAAGCGAGGCGGGAGAGAAAGTTTATTATTTTAATTATTCTTGTTATTGTCGTGGTTATTTTCTTATTACTAAGCTTACTTATTTATCTTGCTAGCTTATTGTTTTAAAAGCTGTTTCTACTGCTCATTTACTTTTTAATTATTAGTCGTTTAAACCTTACTCATTAACAAAAGCCACCTTCGTTAATCCTGCTTGACTGGCCGCCGCCAACACTTGCGCCACGGTATCATACCTACTTTCTTTATCGGCACGCAGCTGGATAGAAGGATCCTTGCCACCCGCCGACTGTTCTTGCAGACGCACCTCTAATGCTTCTATGCTGATAGGCTTGTCATCCCAAAACAAACCTTCATCTTTATCGATGCTAATTTGAATGGCCTCGGGCGGTGTTTCATTGACCTCGGCACTGGTTTTCGGTAAATCTAATGGCACCGTTGGATTTAGTACGGTCGCTGTCAATAAAAAGATAATCATCAATACCAGCATGATATCGATAAGCGGAATAAGGTTCATCTCATTCATGCTTTGACTGTCATCGTCACCCAATTGAAATGCCATAATTGTTCTCAATACCGTTAATTGTCGTCTTTTCTGCTCGTGCTTTTTTGGCTTATTATCTCTACTGAACCATCACTACAACTGCGATGGTGCGGATTTATGATAATGCTCAGCTTGTTTATCTGCATTTGCCTGCTTCGTTAACTGCGTTACTTGATTAGTAGTATCACGTTGGACTGCTGGCTTTTGAATTGGCGCTTGTTGCACTGCAGCAAGCTCGCTAGATTGTGCCAATAAATCATGCGCTCTATCATTGGCGTGATACATGACGCGGCGATTGATACGTATCGCAAGGTTATAAAACACCACCGCCGGAATCGCAACAGCAATCCCTAAACCGGTCATAATAAGGGCCTCACCGACAGGTCCTGCGACTTGTCCTAATCCTGCTTGACCACTGACACCGATATTATGCAGCGCATGGAAAATACCCCACACCGTGCCAAACAGACCGATAAACGGCGCGATTGCTGCTGTCGTACCAAGTATCGGCAAACCGCGCTCACTGGCAAAACGATAGCGACCGATATGCTTGAGTAACGTCTGCTCAATCACCAAACGCCGAGACGCGGCATCGCTTTCAACCAAACTGGCCTGCTTACTATGAATCTGCGCACTCAAATCATCGGCGACGCTAGCTGCCAGTTTGCGACTTTGCAATATGCGAATGATACCCGTCACCCAAGAGGCAATAGATAAAACAAGAAGCAAAAAGAATAAGGTTCTGGTCACCATATCGCTATATTGCCAGTAGGTTGTAAAGTCCATATCAGACTCCTTAATGTGGGATGTCGTTACTTGTCATTTTATGATTGTTAGCAGTACGATTTTTGATATCTATTTTCGTACCTCGTTGCTATATTTCGCTGTGTTTCACTATATTTTGTATGTGTCGGTTGTTTTATATCTGCTTGTATAAATGCGCTTTTCTACACCCAGTCTTTTATATTTAAGGAACCGCATAGGCAATTGGCAAGGTGACATTGCCGACCACTGGCGCGCCGTTTTTGGTAAAGGGCTTGAATTTACCTGAACGCACTTGGCGCTGTGCTTCTTTATCTAACAGCGGGTTTCCTGACGATTGGGCCACACGTACGCTATCGATACCGCCTTGTTTATTGACTCTTAATACCAACACCACGTTGAGCGTATCTCCCGAACGGGCGCGGCGAGCGGCGCGGTCCGGAAAGCTAAAGTTTGGCGCCGATGCCCAGTTCGCAGCACTAGCGGTAAAATTGACAGGCTCATTACTTGCCGCAGCCTCTGCTTTGGCTGCAGCCTCTGCTTTTGCTCGAGCAGCGGCTGCAGCTTCTCTTTCAGCCTTTGCCTGCGCTGCTTTTTGCGCAGCCTCTTTGGCGGCATTGGCGTCTGCCTGCGCTTGAGCGTCACGAGCCGCTTGCGCCTGCGCTTCTTGCAGCGCTTTTGCTTGCGCTTGTCTTTCCGCTTGTTGCGCTGCCTTTTCTGCCTGCGCAGCTATTATACGGCGCTGTTCGTCAGCGACTGACTTATCAATAACTGGTGGCTTGTCTTCTATTTTTTTCTTTACAGGTGGTTCTTTTATAGGCGGCGTCTTTACAGGTTTTTCTTTCTGAACGATTGGTTCTTCTTCTCTTACTACTGGATCTACTGGTGTAACTGCTTTCATTTTTTGCTGCGGTTTCGGTTCAGGCTTGGGCTTGGGTTTAGGCGCTGGTATAGATTCAGCTTTATTTTTCGGCACTTCCTCTACTTCAGTAACCACGTTTTCGATGGGTTCAGTAGGTAATGTGACCATTTGGATTTCAAGCGGCGGCGTCTCTTTAATGGGCTCATCTTTAAGCGTAGGCGCTTTGATGATCACCAAAGCGATTGCGGTAAGCAGGTGTAGCCCGACTACTAAAATAATAGCGATAAGTATCAATCTAAGTGATGGCGCCTCTAAATCCGTTGAACTCATAACACCCTAACATTTAACCGTTATAGAATGGCGTAGATAATAATGCAAACGATAACTATTATCAATAGTAATTTTTTAATCCCTCTGTTTTTTTGTTGCCTATCTTAAGCAAAGTTCCTGCGCAAAGTTGTTTAAAACTAAAAAGTTAATGAATGAAAAGTCAGTTAATAAAAACCATTATCGTTAATATTGATAATAAGTCTCAATTACTTTATCATGGCAGTTGTTTTTATAGTAAAAATAGCAAATGATCGTAAAACTTTAATTATAAAGCCGCTATTTTTTAGCATTATTCTGCTGTTTTTTAGCATTCTTATAACAATACCAACCAAACCTTTGATATACCGAGTTATTTATGTCTACTACTTTATATTCTAATCGTACCGCAAGCCCCCTTGTTAAACGTCCATTATTGACTGCCATGATGACTGCGTTAATTGCTAGTGTTGGCTTAGCGGGTTGTAGCTCGCCTGATTCAAGTGATAACGAGACAACAGAAACCAAAGCTGAAAACCAAACGGCTGATGCGGCTTCGAATGTGGCTGAAAATGACAACGTTTCTGTTGCGACCATCGCAGTTGATACGGTAAAAGGTAAAGTCGATTTGGCCATGAATCCATCACCATTGGTCGTTTATGATATGACCTTGATGCAAGATTTGGCGGCGCTTGACGTGGCATTTGACGGTATGCCAAGTGGGCTACATTTAGATAACTTACAGTCAAAAGTACATCCTGATCCTAAAGAAGTCGGCACGGTATTTGAGCCTGACCTTGAAGCGTTGAACGCCATGCAGCCGCAAGCAATTTTGATCGGCTCGCGTATGGCAGAAAAATACAATGAGCTATCGAGTATCGCACCCACGCTGGATATGAGCATCGATACGGCAAATATCTATGAGTCAAGCAAGCAGCGCTTACACGATTTGGGTGCGTTATTTGGCAAAAGTGATCAAGCAATAAAATTGCAAGGCAATATTGACACGCTGATTGACGAGACCAAAGCCTTAACCAAAGAAAATAAAGGCAAAGGCTTGGTGGTCATGGTCAATGGCAATAAACTGTCAGCCTATGGTGATAAGTCACGTTATGGTTTTATTCACGGCGTATTAAATATTCCAATGGCAGATGATAAAATCACTGATGCGCGTCACGGTCAGCCTATCTCATTTGAATACATACAAAAGACCAATCCAGATTGGTTATTCGTCGTCGATCGCAGCGCTGCAATTGGTGAAGATGGTGCGGGTGCCAAAGCCGTATTGGACAACCCATTGGTGGCGCAAACCACTGCGTGGGATAAAGACCAAGTGGTGTATCTAAGCCCAGACTCTTACTTAGCCTTTGGTGGTTATTATCAGTGGCTACAGGATTTAACGACGATTAAAAACGCCTTTACTAAGGCAAAATAAATTTTGACGCTACACAAGATACAAGTAGCAGCTGTTGCTTATGACAGTTGCTATCCATAAAAATTTTCAAACCCTATTCGTAAGCCAGTAGCCGTTATGCCATTATTTTCACCTCGTGCTCAAGCCAGCGTTAAAACCAGCTCTACTCTGCCAGCTGCGCCATCAAGCTGGCAGCCGAGTGCAAGTAGTGGCAGCCGCTACGCCCGCGATAAACAACGCCGCGCTGCGATACCGCCGTGGTTAATAAACACAGCAAGCCTCATTATTATGGGGCTTTTGGTGTTATTAAGTTTATCCATTGGGGTGGCAGATTTTTCGTGGTCAGGTATTTTGCAAAGCCTTATTAGTCAAAGCGCCAACTCTGATAGCTCATTAATGTTGGTGAGCCGTATTCCACGCACCGTTGCCATTATTTTGACGGGTATCGCGATGGCGGTGGCTGGGATGATTATTCAAGTGGTGCTGAAAAACCGCTTCGTGGAACCCTCGATGGTTGGGGCAACCCAAAGCGCCGCATTGGGATTACTGGTAGTCAGTTTACTGTTCCCAGCCAGCGCGCTACTGGTCAAAATGGGCGTCGCGACCCTTGCGGCAGTTGCGGGCATGATGCTCTTTATGCTGCTGATACATCGCGTTCCGCCGACAGATTTTTTGATGATTCCGCTGATTGGTATTGTCTTTGGTGGCATTATCGAGGCGATAACCACTTTTATCGCCTACCAAACGGAATCGCTACAGATGCTCAGCGTTTGGCAATTTGGCGACTTCTCTTCGGTATTAGCCGGACGTTACGAGCTGCTTTGGTTGACGGGCGCACTGTGCGTGCTGGC
>NZ_DAINDI010000030.1:0-14664 GCF_036731945.1 Psychrobacter sp. | reverse complement strand
ACTGACCATCGTTGGTTTAGGCGAAAATATCGCGCTAAACTTGGGGATTAGTAAACGGCAAGTGACGTGGCTTGGCGTTGGCATGGTGGCGATGATGAGCGCTGTGGTCGTCGTAACCGTTGGTATGATTCCCTTTATCGGTTTGGTCGTACCCAATATCGTTAGCCGCATCATGGGCGATAAATTACGTCGCAGCTTGCCTGCAGTCGCGCTCTTGGGCGCATCAGCCGTGCTACTTTGTGATATTATCGGGCGCTCCATTCGTTATCCTTTTGAAGTGCCTGTGGCGACGGTTTTTGGTGTGGTCGGCACGGTGATATTTTTATGGTTGTTATTACGTGCGCCTGCTGAGCAATAAGCCCTAGCGCAATCTTGTCGCTGCCTGATTATTAACACTTTTCTTAATTTATTCGTCCTGTTGTCTGATTAGATAAGCTTGGCGTTGTTACTATTAAAGGTAGCATAGTAGGATTTATTCATGTTCTCATCGTCTAAGCATAATTTTATAAATGACAATTCTACCAAGACTGGCTCGGCAAAAAAGAGCGCTCTAGCAAATGCTACTTTAGAAAATGACAGCCTTGAAGATACTTGTCGTCACAACCCTTTAGCAAAACTTTGGACCTTTATCGCCAGTCATCCAAAATCCATTGCCGCGATTATCTTACTTATCTCAATGACACTGTTTTTGACACTTAACGTCAACGGCTATTGGGACTTTGCTCTGCCATTACGCGGTAAAAAATTACTGGCGCTGATGGTCGTCGGTTATGCCATCGGCGTATCAACCCTGCTCTTTCAAACCTTAACCCACAATCCTATTTTGACGCCGTCGCTATTGGGCTTTGACTCACTGTATGTGTTATTACAAAGCTTACTGGTGTTCTTTTTGGGCGCCATTAGTTTTACCAGCATCAATCCCATTGCCAAGTTTACCCTTGAAATCGTCCTCATGTTTGGCGCGTCGTTATTGTTGTTTCGGCTGTTATTTTCAAAAAGCAGTCAGGATTTGACGCGGCTGATACTGGTAGGCGTTATCTTTGGCGTGTTGTTTCGCAGCTTATCGGCGCTGGTTGCACGGCTCATTAACCCCGATGACTTTGTGGTTGTCCAATCGGCCAGTTACGCGCAGTTTAATACGGTCAATCCGCAGCTTTTGGGCATTAGCTTTGTTATTTGCGTCATCAGTGCGCTATTTATCTGGCGCTGGCGCTATCAATGCGATGTCTTGATGCTGGGCAAACCACAAGCAATTAACCTTGGCATTAACTATCAACGCCTCGCATTCGGGCTATTAACCGTCATTGCGGTATTGGTCGGTCCGGTGACTTTTTTTGGCTTACTGGTCTGCGCCTTGACCAATCGTATCGCGCGCCATATGTATCACAGTGAGCGTCTGATATTGGTCAGCTTGGTGGCGATGATTTGCTTGGTCCTCGGTCAAACCATATTTGAGCAAGTGCTCGGTATGGCGGGTGTATTGTCAGTGGTGATTGAACTGGCAGGCGGCTTGGTATTTTTATTACTCATATTTATGACCTATCGCCGCTAATGATGACTTTTTAAAGCGCAACGGTTAAATTTTTCTAAAAACAAGAACTGCTATGATTAAAATAAATAATGTCTCCCACCATATTGGCAAACAGCAAATCCTGCATGACATCAGCCTGTCTTTACCGCCCTCGCAAGTGATTGCGTTAATAGGACCAAATGGTGCGGGTAAATCGACGCTGTTTTCGGTGATGGCGCGCTTGCAACCGCTACAATCAGGGCAGGTCAGTTTCGTTATAGGGAATGAGGAGCATGATATTGTCAGCTGTCCTGCACGCACGCTGTCTAAGACCGTAGCCATGCTTGGGCAAGACAACCAAGTCCAAGGTCGGTTGCGTGTGCATGAGCTGCTGATGTTTGGGCGCTATCCTTATCATCAAGGACAACCGACTGCTGATGATCAGCAAAAAGTGCAGGAAATTATCGAACGCTTTGAGCTTGAGCCGTTAGCGGAGCGCTTTTTATCGACGTTATCAGGTGGTCAGCGTCAACGCGTGCTGATTGCGATGATTGTCTGCCAAGATACACCGTACCTACTCCTTGATGAACCGCTCAACAATCTAGATATGTATCATGCTGGCCGTCTGATGCGTGAGCTGCGCGAATTGAGCCATACTGAGCAAAAAACGGTGGTGATTGTCTTGCACGACATCAATCAAGCAGCGCAATTTGCCGATACGGTAGTGACGATGAAAGAGGGTCGCGTACTGGCAACCGGTGCGCCTGTTGATGTACTCACGCATGAAACCATGAAAGAGCTGTACAAAGTCGATGTGACTGTCCTTAACCATCAAGGCCGACCCGTGATTGTCGATACGGTTTAAGTACGGGGTGTTTTATAGATGTTTTTTAATAGCTGGTTTTCCGTAATGGTTTGAAAAGTCATTTTTAACCGTCAATTTTTGCTTTTGCTTCAATCGGCTTTGACGACCTTTGACCCATAAATACACACCGGTAGCGGACAAGACTGTCACGGCCAACCCTATCATTGCTAAAAACATTTGATACAGTAAATGAGCGTTACCCTGTCCAATATGCCCCATATGTAAGGTTGAGAACCATTGGTCGATTTTATTGCCAAATGCGCTTTGATAACCGAAATTAACCTTTTCAACTTTGCCAGTCGCCGCAGATACTGTGATAGACGAGGCACCACCGTGAGTGCCGACATCTTTGTCGGTTTTAAAACGCATTTGCCATTGCCCCTCCTCTGTAAGCCTGCGGATACCCAATGTCTGCTGTACGGTTACGCCGTTTTTTTGCGCAGCAATATGCGCTTGCTCAGTTAAATACGCAATACTATTGGCTTTATTGATCTTGGATTTATTAGCAAAAGCTTCACTACCCGTTTCAGTGCTCATTGGTGCAACGGCTGACATAACCTGCTCGTTCGATTTACCTGCTATTTTTGCTTGGTTTTTCTCCCTGCCTTTACCCTCTCTACCTTCAAACCCGACCACTGCTCGCATCACAGGTTGATACACCGATTTTAAATTAAAACCGACACTCGACCACGCAATGACAAATAGCATCAGCCACAGCCATAAACCAAAAGCGTGATGCAAATCATAATTGAGCTTAAAGGTATTGGTTTTGCGGCGGATTTTCCACGCTGGTAGCCAGCGCTTAATAAAAGACGCACGTTTTTTAGGCGTAGTTTTAGGTACAGTTTTTTGCGGCACTTTTTTATTGTTAACCGCTCTAGGAAAGGTCAAATAAAAGCCAATAAAGCAATTAATCGTCCAAATAAGGGCAATCACACCTAGCAGCAACTTACCAATATCACCGAGCAATAAATCACGGTGCAACCAAAACACCTTCCACATGGTATTACGCCATGCCCATGCGTCTTTATCACGCGTTCCTACGATATCGCCGTTATAAGGATTGACAAAAACCTCTTGAAACGGAGCTTTAGGCTGATTTTTGGTACTTTTACCTCGGACTCGATCAACCGAGAATACCGCAGATTTATCCGCTTCTAATGAGGTTGGCATACTAGAAAAATTGTACTCGGGATAGGTGGCGACCACCTTATCATGCAAGGTTGCAATAGGAAGCTGTGGCCCATCTTGCCGCTCAATTTGAGCCAATTTATAATTAAACATATCATCTAGCTCTTCATGGAAAGCCAATAACGAGCCAGTAATGCCAGCCATGATTAAAAAGCCTGCCATCACAAGTCCAGTATAACGGTGAATCCATAGACAAATAAGGCGCAGATTCGATGCAAAAGAAGAGAAGGAAAGTGAAGTCATGAGTGCTGATTCTTTATGAATATATAGAGTTAATGGTGGTAGAGCCGAAGCGTAATGTTTAAAAAGAAAGCTTAAGTGCCAAAAAATGGCGATAAAAAAGCCAGCTCTTTTTTATAAAAAGCTGGCTCTTTTGCTACTAAGAAATAAATGCAGGCTTAAAACTGATAGGTTAAAGAAGCTTTGATATTACGACCTGGCTCGAAGTCAGTAGCAACATCATCAATCGGGTTTAGGCGAGATGAGTGGCTAGCATAAGCTTCATCGAAAAGATTGTAAACGCCAACCGTCGCTTTTAGTCCTTCAATTTGTTTTGGCGAATAGTTCATAAATATATCATGAACGTCATAGCTTGGTTTTTCAATATCATTCGCGCTAGTATTTGGCATTACTGAAGCGACATAGGTACTGCGCCAGCCAATATCTGTGGTCTCCGTTGGACTATAAGCCAAATTGACCATATATTTATCACCCGACTCTGAGCTGCTTCCGGTCACTGATGGAATACTATAGCCTGTTTTGTCGCCTTTACTGCGCGCTCGCGAATAGCTCAAACCCATACTAAAGTCATTCATTTTATAGTCAGCAGCCAGCTCGACGCCTTTGATCTTATAATCTTCATCTTTATTGATGACACCTTGGCAATCGCCACCTGGTTGTCCATTTGCACAGTTCAAGCCCGGTCTTGTCCCACCTGATCTCACAAACTCAATATAGTTTTCGATATCAGTTTCAAAGTATTTACCGCTTAGTTGCAGTGCATCACCAGCTACTGTTAGGTCGCGCAAGGTTGTGATCATACCTACTTCAGCGTTAGATCCTTCTTCTGCTTTTAAGTCATTATTAACGTACGTTTTATCACCATCCGAATTAAAGATTGTTTGGCTTAAATCCGGACCATTAAATAACTGTGTGTAGCTAGCGAATACTTGCGTTAGTGGTGCAATCTCATAGCTTGCAGCAAGTGCACCGACGACATTATCATAGGTTTTGCCACCAGAAATAAACTCAGGAGATTTGTAGCGGTCATAACGCACGCCTGGCGTTAAGCTAAACTTGCCCATTTGCCATTGGTCTTCTAGATAAACAGAAGTATTGGTTGCTTCATCTGAGCCTTTTTTGACGAAGTCGCGCTCCATCTCTGACTCTTTTTTATAATGCTCAATTCCAGATATCAGCTTGTGCGTGCCAACATTGGTAGCGATATCACTGGTATTTTGGATTTTTGCGCCTGTGGTTTGGACTTCAGCGTTAAAATCGAAACCTGGATTTGTAAGATATTCAGAATCGCGCAAAATACGGGTTTTAGTCTGATATACATTGGTATCTATATCAATCAGCGGATTGCTAGGATTAAACTTATAATCAATACCATAAGTATCGCGCTTCACCTGTTGCGGAATTGGTGGCTCAGAGCGACTCGGAAAATCTGGACGGAATGGGAAAATCCCTTCTTTATCAGTACGGCTAAAGCTTGCACCTACATGATGGTCATTACCAACATAGGCACCGGCTTTTAATAAGAAGCTCTCGCTCTCACTGTCTTCAAACAACTCACGGCCTTCACCGTCTTCACCCGAGCTGGTATCACGCTTGCCATAATAAGCCAATAAATCGACATTATCAGATGGTGCGCCAAAAACCGTGGCAGACGTCAGTAGCTCATCATTATTACTGGCATAACCTGCTTTTAGCTTGGCACCAATCTTTTGACCGGGTTTAAGTAAGTCAGCGGCATCGACCGTTTTAAAAGCAACCGCACCGCCAAGTGCATCATTACCGAGCGTGACAGAATTATTACCCACTGCCACATCCGCTTGTTTGAGCAAATCAGGATCAATGGTGATATCGCCCATATGATAAAACAGCTTGCCTTCTTGGCGCGCGCCATCAATGGTGACTTTTAAGTTGCTATCTTCAAGACCGCGAATACGAATGCGCTGGTTGACCGACGAGGTACCACCTATGGTCACGCCTGGCACCACATTTAAGAAATCGCTTAAATGGCTCGCTTGCTGTGCAGGCGTATAGTCTTCGACATCGACGCCATCCTCTTGCACCTTTTCACGTACCGAGCTATTGGCCGTCACGGTGATGGTTTGTAAGGTCGTACTAGGCACATCCGTTGCCGCAACCGCCAGCTGTGAACACAGGATTGCTGAAACAGCGACCGATAACACCGTTAATTGATTAGAAAATGTTGCTGACTTAACTTCACGCATAACACACTCACTTTACTTACTATTAGGATTGAAGGATTTAAGTGCCACTTTAGAAAGACAGTTTGAAAAGATGGTCCGAAAAAAAATTTGGGATTTTGCTTTTTATTCTCTATTAAAACTTTTGTGTTTTATTGATTGACCACGCCTACTTAGTTAATAAACACATATAGAAATAACATGATTAATACTAATGATAATGATTAGCATTTGAAATATGACAGGCATAATAACGAAGTATTAACAATTTGGCAATAAATAAAGTGAAGAATTTAAGTCAACAAGCTAGATGGCATCGTGAAAGTTAAGCAGCACCTAACATCGACTGCTATTAAGTACTTAATAGCAGTCGCAATTTTATTTGTCATAAGTGCGTTAAGGTTTTTGTTAAATCGCCGAGATGAAAAAAATTAATATTTTAATCGCAAAAAAAACATTGCAATAAGCAAGGCTTTCGCTATACCCTTAGATAGCTGACTAATTAGTCAGGTTTTAATCACCATAACTGGCAATATTGATAAATAATGGTGAGCTGCTTTTATTTATTAGCACACGGAAAAGTGCGACTCTCTGTTGGAAAATTGGTAAATGCTTAGATAGCTAGATAAACAAGATGAAGATTTAGAGTTTTTAGAGTTTACTGAAAGGCTTTTTTAAGTCACGGACTCAACTCTCAAATCATCAGTTTTTTTACGCTGTTTAGGTCTACCTTCAGAGATTGGACTAAAAGTCACTTTAGGAGAAAGCCAAAATGAGTGAAGTTACTCAAGGAAACCCTGATTTATTATATGGACTGCATGACCGCCCCGCTCCTGCAAAAGCATTCTTAGGCGCGGTACAGCACGTACTTGCCGCGTTCGTTGGTATTATCACGCCCTCTTTAATCATTGGTGGCGCTTTGGGATTGGGAGAGCACATCCCCTATCTGATTAGCATGTCACTGATGGTATCAGGGGTCGCCACCTTTATTCAGACCCGTAAAGTAGGGCCCGTCGGCTCGGGGCTGATGGCATTACAGGGCACCAGTTTTGGCTTTTTGGCTGCCGTCCTTGCCGCAGGTTTTGTGGTAAAAAATAAAGGCGGTAGCCCAGAGGAGATACTCTCTGTCATCTTTGGCGTGTCATTCTTCGGCGCATTTGTCGAGATATGCTTAAGCCAATTCATCACCAAACTTAAATCTTTGATGAGCCCTATCGTTACTGGCTGCGTCATTGTCACCATTGGTCTGTCTTTAACCAAGACGGGGCTGACTGATTTGGCGGGCGGGGTTGGTGCCGAAAACTTTGGTAGTATGGAGAATTTACTACTGGGGGGCGGGGTGCTGGTCAGCGTGGTGCTGATTAGCATCGTCAATAATAAAGTGATTCGCTCAAGCGCTATTTTTATCGGTCTGATGCTTGGCTTATTTGCGGCGATGTTGATGGGGCGTATTGACTTCTCTTTAGTCTCCGAAGCGCCATTACTTACCGTCCCTATTCCTTTTAAATACGGTTTAAGCTTTGATTGGCAAGCGTTTATTCCGATTGCCTTTATGTATATCATTACCAGTATCGAAACCTCAGGCGATTTGACCGCAACTTCAATGATTTCAGGCGAACCTATTCAAGGTCCTGTCTACGAAAAGCGTATCAAAGGCGGCGTACTAGGTGATGGCGTCAATTCATGGATTGCCGCGGTATTTAATACCTTTCCGGTCACTACCTTTAGCCAAAATAACGGCGTCATTCAAATGACTGGTATCGCCAGCCGCTATGTGGGTTTTTATGTGGCGGCGATTTTATTTACCATGGGGCTATTTCCTATCCTTGGCGCTGTCTTTACACAGCTGCCAAAGCCTGTGGTTGGCGGCGTGACGCTATTGATGTTCGCAACCGTTGCTACTGCGGGTATCCGCATCCTATCCACAGTGAATTTTACCCACCGTAATATCTTAATTATTGCGACTTCGCTTGGTTTATCGATGGGTATCGCGTTTGTTCCTGATGTCTTTGCCCAGACGCCGCAGCTGTTTCGCAATATCT
Source organism: Psychrobacter sp. (assembly GCF_036731945.1). Lineage (GTDB taxonomy): Bacteria > Pseudomonadota > Gammaproteobacteria > Pseudomonadales > Moraxellaceae > Psychrobacter. The sequence continues at coordinate 6,618 of NZ_DAINDI010000030.1, read as the reverse complement.
TTGGCTCGGCGGTGACCATGTCAGGTATCGTCGCTATCACGTTGGATATGATTTTGCCAAAGAACTATGGCGTCGAGTTTGATACTTCTGATCAACATATAGAAGATGGCCTAAAACCTGTGCGCATGTTGCCGAAAAGTGAGGTTGAAGGTCAGCCGTTATAACGGCGGCGGGCTTGGTTGAATAAATGGCGCGCTATTTAAAATCCGCTATTCAAGCCCGCAGCCGCGCAGAATAAATGGTATTAAGAAGTCAGCCGCGCGCGCTTCATCTTGCTTATCATAAGCGTCTTTTTGCAGCAGACCGACGATTTCTGTTTCAAATTCTGCATAACGCTGCGTCGTTGCCCAAATCAAAATCAACAGCTGCAATGGGTCAGCGATGCCAATTCTGCCTTGCTCATGCCAGGTTTTCATTACTTGTGATTTATCAAGCGCCCACTCTTTCATGGTTGTCGACATAAAGTCATGTAAATATGGGGCGCCGCCGATGACCTCTAACGCAAACAATTTATGACGGTTTGGATGCGCAAACGCTTGGTGTAATTTGGTGCGTACAAACTTCTCTATCACGGCTTTTGGGTCGCTATCGACGGTCATTGTCACCAAGCCGTCGTTCCATTCTTCAATAATAGAGCGCAAAACCATTTTGTAGAGGTTTTTTTTATTTTTAAAGTAGTAATGCACATTGGCTTTTGGCAATCCTGCTCGATCAGCGATGCCCTGCATCGTGGCGCCGCGATAGCTTTGTAATACAAACTCTTCTTCTGCAGCTGCCAATATAACCGCTTGATTTTGGGCGCGAATATCTTGCTGATTACGATGAATAGGCGTCTCAGAATCGGACGCTTGAGATGTTTGATTAGGTTGGGTCATAAGATAAACCATTGGATAGGAGGATAAATAAGTAGCTATATTGCAACATATAACAGCAATGATAAGCCAATTTTATTTTTTATTTAGCGAAAATATAGCAGGGTTTTCGCCAGCGTATAAAAATAATTTGTATAAAACAGTTGACCAAATGGTCAGGTTTAAGCAGAATGGATGTTATTAAACCACTTACAACTCAATTAAATATAAGAATAAAGAGATTTAAATTTAAATGAAAAGGATGTCACCGTGAGCTTAACATTAGCGCAATTTAATGCCCTCTCGCCAGCTGAGGCGCTCTCAAAACTATTAACCTGCTGCACTAGCAGCAAATGGGCGCATGACGTAGCAGGCGCTCGCCCTTTTGCAGATATAGACGACCTACTTGCCAGTAGCGACAAAGCTTGGCAGCAAGCGCAAACCCAAGAAGCCAATTTGCTTGAGGCCTTTGATGGTCATCCACAAATCGGCAACGTTGACTCATTAAAAGAAAAATACCGCAATACGCAAGACAGCGCGGCGCATGAGCAATCTGGTGCCAATAATGCTGACATGGATGTTATTGAAGCATTGGCAAAAGGCAATCAAGCGTATCTCGCTAAATTTGGCTTTATCTTTATCGTCTTTGCGACCGGCAAAAGCGCGCAAGAAATGTTGGATTTATTACTGGCACGCCTGCCAAATGACCGCGCCACTGAGCTGCGCAATGCGGCTACTGAGCAAAATAAAATCACCCGTTTGCGCTTACAAAAACTACTCGGCGCTGCTTAAAGCAAATGTGCTTATTTTTACTATATAAAAGGAATGATCATGTCAGGTACTCTCTCCTCCCACATTTTAGATACCCATCTTGGCAAACCTGCCGCTGATATCGCAGTCACACTCCACCGCGTGCCTGCAAACGGTGAGACCTATCTATTGGCAACAGGGGTCACCAACGCCGATGGTCGAGTTGCCGCTGACAGCTGGAAATTTGATACTAGTATCGATATCGCTAAATATCATTTAGATGTTGGGCGTTATACCTTGACGTTTGCGACCCAAGCCTATTTTGACGCACAAAATCTCACGGCATTTTACCCGCAAGTGGTCATCGATTTTATGATCAGTGATGGCGGTCATTACCATGTACCGCTACTACTTAGCGCACACGGTTATAGTACCTATCGCGGTTCATAACTGAATAGCTTAATGGATTTATAGCTGTCTTTTTTACCGTTTTCAATTAACGACAAAACGCTGAACCAAATATTGAATAAAAAAGTATTGCAAAGAAAAGGACAATTCGCGCATGGGTGCATATCTTCTCGACTGGGTCGCTTTATTTTTTCGCTGGTTTCACGTCATCGCTGGCGTGGCGTGGATTGGCGCCTCCTTTTACTTTGTTTGGCTAGACATGAGTTTGCGTAAGCCGCCACAGTGGAAGGCGGACAAAGGTATCTCCGGTGACTTATGGGCGGTACATGGAGGCGGATTTTATGAAATTGCCAAATATAAGCTTGAACCAGAAGAGATGCCAAAAACCCTGCATTGGTTTAAATGGGAAGCTTATACCACTTGGCTTACTGGCATGGCGATGCTGGCTATCGTGTATTATTTCAATGCGACTGCCTATCTGATTGATCCCAGCAAAGTCGCTTTTGGCAGCAGTATCGGCGCGATTTCGACCAGCTTATTGTTTTTATTTGGTAGCTACTTTCTGTATGAAGTGATTGTTCGTAGTCGTCTTGGTAAAAACTCGCTGATTTTTAGCACCATTATCTTTATATTATTGGTAATTGCTTGCTGGGGCTCTTATCAGCTATTTAGTGACCGTGCTTCGTTTATCCATATCGGTGCCATTTTAGGGACGGTAATGGCGGGGAACGTCTTCTTTGGTATTATGCCTGCTCAGCGCGCACTGGTAGATTGTGTGCGCCGCGGCGTAAAACCGGGCAAAGAAGTGGCAGATTTGGCGCTACAAGCAAAAAACCGCTCGCTGATGAATAACTACTTCACCTTGCCGCTTATCTTTACCATGATTAGCAACCACTATCCGATGATGTATTCACATGCGCACGGTTGGTTGGTGTTGGTATTTGTCGGTATCATCACAGCAACGGTACGTCATTATTTTAATCAAAAACACTTGGGGCATCATAAACCAAAGTTCCTCTGGATTCCGGCGTTAGCAACGGTATTATTGATTATTTGGATGCGTCCTGCCCCTGTTGAGCCATTACCCGCTGCTAGCGCCTCTGTTTCTACGGCAAACGCTACACCAGACACTACATCGGACACTACGCCACCAGTTACTGCTGGTTCAGCCGATAACTCGGAAATGAGTGCTGCTACCGAAACTGGCGCTGCTAATGAAGCGGCTACCGAAGTCGTACCTGTAACCGCTTCCGCAGATGATGCCATTATGAATATCGTCCATACCCGTTGTACCACTTGCCACGCGGCGCAGCCAACCCAGCAAGGATTTGCCGCACCACCAGCGGGCATCATTTTGCAGACGCCAGCAGATATGAAAGTGCATCAAGCCAAAATTGTCACAGCGGTACAAACTGGCTATATGCCACTGGGCAATCTCACCCAATTGACCGATGCAGAACGCCAACAACTGATTGCTTACGCTTCAGGGCTATAGTTATTTAATGAGAAAGTTATTTTAATAAAACAGTTATTTAGTCAGATAATTAGTTAATGAGCCGACAGAAGAACTACTCACCTTTAATTTGCTTTATTGTATTTAGGATAGTTTAAAAATGAGTCAAAAAATAACCAGTGATTTTAATCACGACACCTACCTACGTGACTTAAAAGGCTATGCAGGCAATCCGCCAAAACCCAATTGGCCGGGCGGCGCAAAAATTGCCGTGCAGTTTGTATTAAACATTGAAGAAGGCGCGGAAAATAGCGTCATTCATGGCGATGGCCAATCAGAGCGCTTTTTATCGGATGTACTAGGTACGCCCGAATTTAACAACCGCCACCAATCTATCGAATCCGCCTTTGAGTATGGTAGCCGCGTGGGCGTTTGGCGCGTGTTAGATACCTTTAAAGAGTATGGTTTACCCATCACCACCTTTACCTGCGCCGCCGCCGCTGAAAAAACGCCGCATATTATCGAGCGCGTGCTAGAAGATGGTCACGAAATCGCTAGTCACGGGCTACGCTGGATTACTTATCAGTATATGTACCGCGAAACGGAACGCGAACACGTGCGCCGCGCCACCGAAATCTTCGAGCGTATGCTTGGTCGTCAGCCGCTTGGTTGGTATACCGGCCGCGATAGCCCCAACACGCGTGAGCTGGTCGCCGAACAAGGCGGTTATATTTACGATTCAGATTCTTATGCTGACGAGCTGCCCTACTGGCTCAATGTCAAGGTAGAAGATGGGCAAACCATCGCTCGCAAGCCGCACTTGGTCATTCCTTATACCTTAGAAACCAATGACATGCGCTTTGCCTCAAGTCCCGGCTTTACCAATGCTGAGCCTTTTTATCAATACTTAAAAGACAGCTTTGATACCTTATACGAAGAAGGCGATAAAAATGGTAAAAACGAACCCAAAATGCTGACCATTGGTTTGCACTGCCGCATCATTGGCCGTGCTGGCCGTATCACTGCCCTCAAAAAGTTCTTGCAATACATCACTGGTAAGCCCGATGTCTGGATATGCCGCCGCGATGAGATTGCCAAACACTGGTATGAAAACCATCCGGCAACGGCTGATAATAGCGCCAACTGGATGTAATCATCTGGCGCTAGCTAAACTAAATGCATAAAACTACTCATTAATTAAAAGGGGACATCATGACTACCACAATCATCGCGAGGCCTTTAACCAAGGCCGAATTTGCACCTTATGGTACGGTGATTGAACCCTATGACAAAGAAGAGCAAACCTCTGAAAACTGCTTCTTTATTAATAAAGGCTATGCGTGTCGACATCATGCGATTACTCAGGCTACGCTTGACGGCGGCGATGTTGGCTTCAGTATCTTTCGGGCCAAAAAGCGCGAACTGCCTATCGCCTTATCGGTGATGGAGTATCACCCCTTTGGGTCGCAAGCGTTTTTTTCAATGAATGGTCAAAATTATATTGTCGTCGTGGCACCAGCTGGTGAACCGCCACGTTCAGCAGCTGATTTGGCTGTGTTTTATGCCAAGTCACATCAAGGCGTGCAATACGACGCCAATGTCTGGCACCATCCACTGTTGGCACTTGGTCGCGACTCAGATTTTTTGGTCATTGACCGTATCAATGGTGAGGGTAATAACTGCTACGAGCTGGCCATTGATGATTGGCAAGTGAGTATTGAAGTAGAAAATAAGCAAGTCGATCCAAATACACAAAGCTTAAAGTCAATTTAATCTTTTAAGCCATTTATAAAGAGAAAGTCCTAGCTAATAATACATACTCACTCTTTGCTCTTTAAAGACAGACACCAATTTTCATGGCAAAAACCCCTAAGGATTATTAACAATGCCAATTAAAAGTACCTATTATGCCCCAACTGGCGGCTTGCCGCCGCAAACACAGCTACTATCCGACCGCGCTATTTTCACCGAAGCTTATGCCATTATTCCTAAACGGGTACTCACCGATATTGTGATTAGCTACCTACCGTTTTGGGAAGGCATGCGCATGTGGGTGATTGCCCGTCCTTTAAGCGGTTTTGCAGAGACCTTTTCACAGTACATCGTTGAAGTCGCCCCAAATGGCGGCTCCGACAAGCCTGAGCTCGACACTAATGCCGAAGCGGTGCTGTTTGTCGTTGAAGGCGAGATGGACATTACTATTGAGGGCGTGGCGCACCATCTTGAAGCCGGTGGTTATGCATTTTTACCACCTGCCTGTCAATGGACGCTAAAAAATAATAGTAATAAGCCTGTTAAATTCCATTGGATTCGTAAAGCTTATCAGTTTGTAGAGGGGCTCGACGCACCAGAAGCCTTTGTCACCAGCGATCATGATGTCGAAGCCATTGAGATGCCAGAAACCAATGGCGTTTGGAAAACCACGAGGTTTAACGAACAGTCTGATATGCGTCATGATATGCACGTCAATATCGTCACTTTCCAGCCGGGCGGCGTGATTCCGTTTGATGAAACCCATGTGATGGAACATGGTCTATATGTGCTAGAAGGTAAAGCCGTCTATCACTTAAACGGTGAATGGGTAGAAGTGGAAGCGGGTGACTTTATGTGGCTACGCGCATTTTGTCCACAATCTTGTTACGCCGGCGGACCCGGTCCATTTAGATACTTGTTATATAAAGACGTAAATAGACACATGCCGTTTATTCGCCCACAGCGTTAATTTATTTAAGCTTATAAATGGCCTAAAAGCCAGCGAAACACTATGCGCTGGCTATTATTTTTATTTTCAAATTAACTTTCAACGTCAAGCGTTAAACAAATAATGCTAAACGTCCAAACACGTTACTTGTTTTTCTTGTACTACTGTACTAGAATACTGAAACGAACCAATATTTTGCTTATTATCCTTTCTATTACTAAGATTACATTATTATGAGCGCCAATCCTTATCAGAGTTTACTTAATCATTTGGCCAACTGTCATGACAGCAGCGCTATCGACGAGCTATTTACGGCGCTATTGACCGATAAAGAACAACAAGAAATCGCCAACCGCATCCGTATTTTTGATTTGTTAGAGCGCGGTATCACCCAGCGTGAGATATCTGAGCAGCTCGGCGTCGGTATCGCCACTGTCTCGCGCGGTGCGAAAGCC
>NZ_DAINDI010000029.1:32700-39171 GCF_036731945.1 Psychrobacter sp. | reverse complement strand
CGTGGTGTATCGATATTACTTTTCACTCACTATAGTTATTTTACAAAGGCTATTAAGGTCAGGGTTACATTAATCAGTGTTTAAGTAACTTAACGAACATGTAACAAACAATTTCTAACATTCTCTAGAAAGTCTTTTCGTTAACATAGGCGCTATATGCATAAGGCGCCGTTAAAAAGCGCACGATTAGAAAAAGCATAGTCAAAAAATACCTGCTAATTTTTAAATTTTTGGAGAATACCATGAATACCCTAACCAAAGTTGCTGTTGCTCTACCTGCTCTAGCGCTACTTAGTGCCTGTGCGACCACCGCACCTACCACACCAAACAAAACCCCTGCGTCAGAAAGCGTGACCGATGTCGCCTATGACCGTATGGCACCAGCGCCTTATACCTGTACCGATGACAGCAAAATCTTGGCAAAACAGTCAATCAATAAAAAACAAGTCATGCTAAATGCGACTTTACCTAAAGTAAACTGGGCCGACCAACCTATCATTTTAAATGGCGGCGTCCAAGGTGATACGGCAAGCTATGTCAATGAGTCAAACCCAGAAGTAGTCTATGCTTGGCACATGAAAGGCGACAAAGGTATCCTTGCAATGAAATGGGCAAACGGTAAAGAATATCAAGTAAACTGCCAAATAGGCAGATAATGATTTTGGTTTAATTGCTCATTGATAATAATAAACCTATCATTGTTAAACCTATAACTATTAAACCTAGCATTATATAAACAGTCATCGAATGATGGCTGTTTTTTTATGGTTGGAAATTTAAAAGCGTACTCGCTAACGCTTTATTTTATTATGCTAGAGAAGCAACGCGAAAACTGGCAAAATAGCGCTGATAACAATTGCATGATAATCAATAATAAAAGGATAGCTCGATGGTTAAGCGCCTCATAAGTATGATGATAATGGCTAGCATAGGCTTGGCGGCACTAACGAGCTGCGATAATAGCGCCAACAATGCTGATAGCACTGCTAAAGCTTCTGCTGCGCAAACAGCTGACGAGGCAGACGTGCATACTATCGACTGGTCACTGGTCGCAAGCGGCGAAAAAGCTGTTGACCCTGCCAATTATGAATATCCGTTTGCGCTTGATAGCCAAAATGTGCGCGATTATGCGGAGTATTTCGGTGTGGATAATGCCACCGCGCAGCACAATCTGACCGTAAGTATGGCAAGCAATGAAGCGCTCTCAAAAGTGCTCGATCAGCTTAGCGAAACCTATACTTCGCACGAGCTAACCGATGATAAAGAGATGAAACTGATCATTCATACCACGTCCGATGTCGCTGCCAGTCGCTATGATTACGTGCTATCCGATGACTTTGCTAAAGGATTGGTATTGCCTATCGTGATTCAGCCGGATGGTAAAAAAGGTGAGGTTAAGGTGCATGGAGAGGTGGTGGAGTAAAGATTAATAGCGTGTGTGTTCATTTATATGGCACACGCTATTATTCATTATGAAGTCTGTCGATATGGATTGTTTGAGAGCTCAATTTTGACATTCGTATCCCAAAGTAACTTAGCTAAATAGGGTTGATACTGAGTAGCTGCTGGGGCAATGTAGATTTTATCAAGGTGTGTTTTGACATCTGCATCATACTCAACATATAAGAATTTACCAAAATCCATTTTTACTTTGGGATTTTTGAGTGAAGTAATATAAAGCATTCGACACTCTTGCTCTTCCTGAAAAGCTATATGCTTAATTAAATACTTTATTGGTAGTAAAATCCTATCTAGTAAAATATTTATTTCTGAAGCTTTCGATTGATCTAGCTCACTTACAATGTCCATAGCTTTCTGATATGCACTTTTCAAACACTCAAACCATATCAAAAACTCGTTTGTCTTTTTATCGATATACTTTTTATATTTCATCCATTTTATGTCAGCTTCAACGCGGTCGCTAAATTCTCTATAAAAGGTAATTTGATTTCGTTGTGCTAAGTGTATAAATTGAGAACTAGGATCTATATAAACACAACGTATTACTGGCTGCTGGCTAATTTTTTCCTCAGATACTTCTTCATCTAAGATTCTTTCAGTTGCGATAAATGACATTTGATCAGGGTGGTCATTTTCTTTAAAAAAATTTTTATTGAATATCAAACTAATACCAGAAGCTTCCTTATAGTCTTGCTTACCATAAAGTCTAAACTGGTTTAAACTATCATGATTAAAAGTAAAACATCCAATAAATGTCTGATATTCACCATCAAACCTTACTTCACGATTTCTCTCTTTACTATCGTTCTTTAAATAACTCTCAAGTAACTTACCTTCACTAGGGTCATTAACGTTATGAATAGTGTTTAATCGAAAAAAATTAGTATTTGGATTATGTAGTAAAATGTTGGCCACTTCAGTTGAAGTATAATGTGCAAGCTTACGCTCTGCATGCAACTGTTTCTTTCCTATACTGTTGATATCAATCTTTAATATCGATAATATCTTATATACAAGATTAGATATTTCAAAAATATTTCTGCCTAACTCCTCAGAACTTTTATCTAAAATTAAATCGCATATATCTATTTTATTTTTTGCTTCGTAAGGGAACTTATTTTTTACAAAGACGAAACTGCTCTTAGCATGTTCTATATCTTCTAAGCTACTACTCTCTAAAAGTATATCTCCTATAAAGAACTGAGCATTCTCGTAAATACTTTTATTCTCTTCAAGTCTGATACTATTGAACACTTCTAGCGCTTCTTCCTTATAACCTTTATTCAACAAAATAGTAGCTATGAGAAATTTCGTATTTGCTATACTTATTTTATTCCCATTACCTCTTATTATTATTCTTGCTAATTTCTTAACTATTCCACGAGTATATTCATCTGGAATCTCTTCTAACTTATCAATAATTTTTCTATCACTGTCTGTCACAACCTACTCCCTAACCATCGCCAAAAACTCTTCCTCACCCACCACTTTCACACCCAATTTTTCCGCTTTGGTGAGCTTTGAGCCAGCTTTATCACCTGCCAATAGTGCAGTGGTTTTTGCAGAGATACTGCCTGAGACTTTGGCACCGAGCGCTTGCAGTTTGGCTTTGGCTTCATCACGCGCCATGCTATCAAGCGCGCCCGTAATGACCCACGTTTGCCCATCGAGCGGCAATCCCTCTAACACCACTTGCTCAACCTTATCCCAATGCACGCCCGCTTCACGCAATGCGGTGATGACTTCGATATTGTGCGGAGCGCGGAAAAACTCATGAATAAGCTCAGCGGTGATCGCGCCAACGTCAGGCGTTTGTAGCAGCTTGTCGATATCTGCTGCCATCAGGCTATCAAGGTCGCCAAATTGCTGCGCCAGATTCTGCGCCGTGGTTTCACCGACGCCGCGAATACCGAGCGCATAGATAAAGCGCGCCAGTGTGGTCTGCTTACTGGTTTCAATGGCGCTGAGGATATTTTGTACTGATTTCTCCCCTAGTTTTTCAAGGGTAATCAGCTCGTCCGTATGCTTGTGCAACTGATAGATATCGGCGACGGTCTTGACCAAACCGTGCTCAAAAAAGCTAATCAACCAACTTGCGCCTAAGCCATCGATATCCATCGCCCGACGCGAGACAAAATGAATGAGGGCTTCTTGCTGCTGCGCGGGACAAAACAATCCGCCAGTACAGCGTGCCAACGCTTCGCCTTCGGGCAAGACCACAGGGGAGTCGCAGACAGGGCAAATCGCTGGCAATTTAACCGGTTCTGAATCTGCTGGACGTTGATCAACCCAAACGCGGGTGACTTTGGGAATGACATCGCCTGCACGGTGGACGCTGACCATATCGCCTGCACGCACATCCAAGCGCTGAATTTCACCAAAGTTATGCAAGGTGACATTGCTGACGGTGACGCCGCCGACTTTGACAGGTTCAAGCTTACCAACTGGGGTAATTTGCCCCGTACGTCCAACTTGCCATTCGATATCGTTTAGACGCGTCATCACCGTTTCGGCAGGGAATTTATACGCCGTTGCCCAGCGCGGCTCACGCGATAAAAAGCCAAGCTGCTGCTGCAATGCTAAGTTATTAACCTTGATGACCATGCCGTCAATTTCAAACGGCAGCTGACTACGGGTTTCAATCATCGACTCATAATATGCTTGTGCTTCACGTGGGTTTTTTACCACTCTCACCGCGCTGACGCTAAAACCTATGTCACCAAGCCAAGCCAAGGCGGCTGATTGAGTTTCTATATTTTCCGGTAAACCTTGATTGACTGAATAACAATAAAAGGCCAGCGGACGGCTAGCAGCAATAGCGGGGTCAAGCTGACGTAAGCTACCAGCGGCGGCATTACGAGGATTGGCAAAGGTTTTATCGCCTTTTTCTTCTGCGAGTCGGTTCAAGCGCTCAAAACCAGCTTTTGGCATCAGTACTTCACCGCGTACTTCTAATAATGGAATCTCGCTTGCCGCCGTAAGCCAAAGCGGCAGATTGCGAATAGTTTTGGCATTTTGGGTAATATCCTCGCCCGTCTGCCCATCACCGCGCGTCACCGCTTGCACAAACTTTCCATACTCGTATTTAAGTGACACCGCCAAGCCATCAAGCTTTAGCTCCATCTCGTATTCAGGGTTTTTCTGCGCGTCATTGAGACGATCATTGACGCGGCGCATAAAGCCATGCAGCTCGTCATAATCAAAGACATTGCCAAGCGATAGCATGGGTACGTCGTGTCTGACTTGGGTAAAGGCGGATAGCGGCGTATCGCCAACTTGATTGATTGGGCTATCGGGCTGTATTAAATCAGGGTACGCCTCTTCAAGCTCCAATAAAGAGCGTCGCAGCTGATCGTATTCGCTGTCTTCTAAAATCGGATTGTCGAGCACATAATAGGCATAATTATGCGTTTTTAAATTATCAATGAGCGTGCGCATTTGAGCAACGATGGTAGCAGCATTGTCTGCAGATTGGGTATCAGCAGTATTTTTAGAAACAGCATTTTTAGAAGCAGTCGGTACAATAGAATCAGTCATAGTCGGCGTCTTTTTTTTGCAATTCAAGATGCCGATATGATAACAAGTTTGCAGGTTAGTCGGATATGATTTTGTTGAAATCTCATCCTGTAGAGAGCCGCTTCTGTAGAGAACTAGGTTTATAGAAAACCAAATTTATAGGAAATCGAGCGAATGCAATGCTCTGCAATCAAAGCTTAAAAATTAAAAAAGGCAAATAACGTCAAGCGCTATTTGCCTTTTACAATACTTTAGAAATAATTTTAACTGTTTATCTATTCAGATTTTACCCTTCATAATCGCGAACTTGATTACGCAGCTGTTGTTTATATTCAGGGGTAATAGGGTCGTTCTCTTCATCGAGCATCACGGCGTCCAAATCGCTTGCCATCATATAGGCAATACTCATCATACTATCAAAGCTGCGTAGCGCTTGCGGATGCGGCAACGATAAAAATAGTACTACGCCATTGTAAGTATTGGTTGCCACGCTATGCGGGTCAAAAGGCGCGATGCCACTATCCGTAATGCCCATCATACTAAACCACAGCATACCGGTGCCGTCTTTTTGCTCATAGCGATGGAACATATTCATCGCGCCATAACGCAAACCATATTTATCTACTAACGCCAACAAGTCACGCCCACGAATTACTGCTGCTGGGCGGTCGCGATACTGATGCGGCAAAATAGTGATATTGATATTGTCTTTGGCATTGATTAACGGACCGTTTTGCGCTTCATCAACCGGCTCTGAGAGATGCTGATCGAGTATCGGGCTATTATTATCAAAGCTTGGCTCGTCAGCGGTATCAATAACTGGCATCAAACTGTCCGTCGCTGACATGAGGCTTGAAAACGCGTCCGGCTCTTGCTCGATATGCATCTGCTCAGCTACTTCGGTAAACTCGCTGTTGTCTGCTCGCTGCTGCTCTTCTTGCCAGCGGGCAAAATCAACCTCATCTACCACACCATTATCCTCATTACTATCATAGCGGGCAGCAGTTAGTTGGGCATCGACATTGCTATGCGCCTCTGTCAATGGCGCATCTTCAACCACGGCATTAAGATAACTACGATCAGGAGCGATGCTGGTTTCGCCTGCGACCGTATCATCCAAGTCTGACTGCTCGACGATATTGCGCTCATGACGCGGAATAATGGGAATACCGTTTTTATCATAATTGACCGCGGCAGCCTCAGCAGTTTTGCGCCGTTTAAAGCTGCGAATGACCATAAATAGCCCTGCAAGCACGATAAATGCGGCAATGGCGATCAAGATAAACTGGATAGCGGTCATGAGAAATACATCCTAATATATGACAAAAGGGAGAGCACAAGTATGAAGAAATGGCAATAGTCTAGCATGGCTAATGCATATCGTCACCATATAGTCAGCGTTTATCATTGGCTCTGAAGCCTTCACTGACTAATTTTCCGACTACTCGCCTGACTTTAAATGCTAGCCCTAACTATACCACTGACAAGCGCTTG
>NZ_DAINDI010000029.1:6953-32690 GCF_036731945.1 Psychrobacter sp. | reverse complement strand
TGCTACTGGGCGCTACTCTTAATCAGAAAGGTAGCTTGCTGCCTCATCAAGCGACACACTGACCAAGGTAGAAATCCCCGCGCTTGGCATGGTGACGCCTTTTAACTCATCAGCAATCTGCATCGTCAGCTTATTATGACTGATAAAAATAAACTGCAAGTCATCTGCCAACTCATTTATCAAGCTGGTAAAACGGGCGACGTTGGCATCATCAAGCGGTGCATCGACTTCATCGAGCACACAAAATGGTGCCGGATGCTGTTTGAATATCGCAAAAATTAAGCTCAGCGCGGTCAAGGTTTTTTCGCCACCGGACAGTACCGCAAGGCGACTATTGCGTTTGCCCTTTGGCTGTGCCATCAACGTCAGCCCTGCCCGCCACTGCTCTGACTTTGGTGCATTAGCTGGCATATCGTCCGTATTAAGCGTTAAGCTTGCTTGCCCGCCGCCAAAGACTTTGGCAAATAAATTGGCAAGCTCATTATTGACCGCATCAAGCGTCTGCATAAATAGCGTCTTGGTCGTCTCATCAATCGAAGCAATCGCTTCCGTCAGCGTTTGCATACTCGCAGCAATATCTGCGGTCTGCTGCGCGAGTGGCTCTAAGCGCTCATTAACTTCTGCTAATTCTGCTACAGCGGCAAGATTGACCGCGCCAATTTTACTTAATTGCTGCTCAAGCTTCGCACGCTCAGATTCTAATTCTGCGATTTTATCTGGGCGGACGCGGCGATCATGGGCGATAAAATCCGCCAATAAATTTGAGACGCTCATCACTTGTTGCTGATGCTGCGGCTGAGCTATGTCCGACTGCTTTTGATATTTATGGCTGTTCTTATAATAAGCCTCTAGCGCTTCTTGCGTATGAGCACTGGCATCCTCTAATTTTGCAGCGCTTAATGCCAGCTCAGTGGCTAGACGAGCAAGCTCAGATTGTTGCATTTGCAAGGTATTTTGCAGCGTATCTAATTCATTCTGCTGCTGATTATATTCCTCTTTAAGCGCTGTTAATGCCGTTTCGCGTGTGGTTAATACGGCCTGCTGCTCATCGCGCGCGCTTTGCGCAATTTGTAATGCTGCTTGCAGTACTGGCAGCTTAGCTTGCTGCTGCTCATGACGCGTTTTTAAACTCTGCTCGCTTTGTAGCGACTTTTCATACTGCTCGCCTGCCCGCTTAAGACTACTAACGCTATGCTCTAAGCGCATCTCGCTCTGCTGAATACGCAGCTGCATTGCTTGCCAAGCGTCATCATCCGCCTGCCGCGTGCGATTTAGCTCACTGCGCTCGGCCTGCAATTGCTGACTTAATAAACGCGCATCGGCTATTTGCGGTGTCAGCGTGGCTATCTCGCTTTGGATATGCTGCTGTTCTTGATTCAGCGTTTGTTGCTCTTGCTCAAGCTCTTGCTGTTCCTGCTCAAGGGCAACTTTATCAGCATTTAGGCGCTGACTGTCCGCTTGTAATCGTTCCGCATTGGCGCGCTTAGTGGTGAGCTGTTGCTGGTATTGATGCTTATCGCGGGTTAATTGCTCAGCTTGCGCGCGCGTTTCCTCTAAGCTGACCGTTAGGGCATCATAGTTGCGTTGGTTATTAGCAATCGTCTTTTGCTGGGCTTGTATTTTAGTTTCACACTCATCCAGCAAATCTTCTAACGCTTGTAAACGGCTGCGTTGCTGTAAACGCTGGCTTAAAAATTGACTATTGCTCTCATTTTGACCATTTAGCGCGCCAGCAAACTTGCTCAGATTAATCGTACCCTGACGACTGATAATCCAGCCGTCCGAGGTTAGTAAAATGGCTGATGCTGGCAACACTTTTAAAGTCTCAGCCAAATCTTCTAACGTTTGCTGATGAGTCGTTTTAGATGGCGCGATATATAGATAACAGTGCTGCCACAACGCTAAATTTGGTGCAGTAATCAACTCTGATAAAGACAAGACTTTATCCGTTAAGTGATTTGGCAAAGCACTGATAAATGATTTTGCGCCTTTATCATTTGTCTGAGCAGATAGCCATAAACTATGACCAGTTTCTAGCTGCGATTTATTCTTTGAATTGTCGTTCTCGTTTTGCGTGGTTTGATAAGTAAATAAATCTGTTAAATCCTGCTCGAGCGCTTGCCATAAGCTATTGGAGTTTTGAGAATTGCCATTAATATTTTTATCGCTTGACTGCTTAGAAATCAGTACATGGCTATCCAGCCATAACGCCAACACACTATCGAGTAGCTCGGCGTGCTGCTGCCCTTTGGCACTTAACTCAATCTGCTCACGCAAGGTAGTAATCGATAATTCGTTTTCTAAATCATTGTTTAAATCGGCGGTTTTTACGTTAGCAAGCTGTTGTGGTTTTGGTAAAGGCTTCGGATGTAATATCTGATGCAAGGTGTCGTATTCACCTGCCAAGACCGCGTGACGTTTTTCATCCTCGCTTAACTCGCGCCGTTGAGTGTTTAAGCGTTGCTGTAATTCATGCGCTTGCGGTTGTAGCTCGGAGAGGCGCTCATCGATACTGTCTTGTTGGCGCTCAATCTGTTGGAGCTGTTTATTGAGCTCAGTCACTTGTGCATTTAACGTCTGCTGTAAATTGCTCGAATTACTTTTCTCGCGTCCATCAGTACCTTCAATGAGTGGTAATGACTGTTGTAATTGCTGCCATAAACTCTGCCAGTTTTGCTGGCGGCGCTGCCATTTCTCATGATTTTGCTGCTGGCGTTTTTGTGCTTGGTTATTAATCGCTTGCTGCTGCTCAAGAGCGCGCGCATTATCTCGCAGGCGTGATAGCTGGTTTTGCGCTTCATGGTAAGCGCGCTGCAACGGTTGTTCATTGCGTTTATGCCTGTCGCGTTTATTGGTTAGCTCAATTAGCTGTGGGCGCAACTCTTCTAGCACATTATGCTGCTCAGCTTGCTCAGTTTTTAAGCGCTCAATCTCGCTCACCGCTTGCTGACGCTGCTGCTCTAAACTGGTAAGTTGCTGGGCGATAGCGTTTAACTGTGATTTTGCGTCGCTAAGCTCATGCTCCGCTTGTTGATAGCTTAGCTGCTGCTGATAGTGGTTGCTTTGCGCATCGTCTTTTAGCCACTGCTCTTGGTTGATATGGGCAGCAAGCTTATCTTGCTTGGCTTTTAGCGTTTCATAGCTGGCTTGCAATATGGCAACTTCATTAGCACTGCGCTCATGGGCTATTTTTTGCTGCTGCTGATTGTGCTTGGCTTGATAGAGTTGCTGAATGGCAAGTTGCTGCTTGATATCCGCAAGCGTTAATGCCAGCGCTTCATAACGCTCAGCACTGGCCGCTTGCTTAGATAAGCGTTTTTGTTGGCTGACCAGCTCGCTTTGCATATCGTGTAGACGGGCTAAATTATCTTGGGTTCTCTCAAGCTTCTTTTGCGTCTCTTCACGGCGCGCTTGATAGCGCGAAACACCAGCAGCCTCTTCGATAAATTCGCGCAGCTGCAGCGGGCTAGACTCAACAATACGCCCAATCATGCCCTGCTCGATGACCGCATAACTACGCGCGCCAAGCCCTGTGCCCAAGAACACATCGACCACATCACGGCGACGACAGCGCGTACCATTGATAAAGTAGTCCGAGCGGCCATCCAAATTTACCTGACGGCGGACAGACAGCTCGTGATAGAGATTAAATTCATGGCGAATACCCGTCTGTTCGTCTTGCGTATGCTCAAAGGTCAGCTCAACGCTGGCAACACTTTTGGCGGCTTTATCTTGCGTGCCGGCAAAGATGACATCACTCATCGCCCCGCCGCGTAATTGCTTGGCGGAAGTTTCGCCCAATACCCAGCGAATGGCATCAATGACGTTGGATTTGCCGCAGCCGTTTGGCCCGACGATGGCGGTGATACCATGACGGAAGGTAAAAGTGGTTGGATTGGCAAAGGATTTAAAGCCTGCCAGCTTAAGAGATTTTAGGCGCATGAAATATCGATAAACTTAGCAAAAACAGGCGGCTATTCTACCGCAAATTGTGACGAGTTTTTAGGGTTTGTGAAGGATGCTATAATAGTGGTGAAAATTCGCATGATGCATTTAAATAATAACAATTAAGGCTATGACAATGACTGAAGATAATTTTGATAAATACCATCCGCAAGAACTACAACAAAAATATGAAGAATGGTGTGATCTGCATCGTCAGCAGCTTGAAGCGCAGCAGCAGTTCTTAAAAGCGGAAGCCTTGCAAAATGAGTTGAAAGAGTATTATCTTGATCCGCAATGGATGACAGACCGTGAAGCAGATCTGCTCATTGAGCACTCAGGTAAAGCGCACTCAATCTTTAGTGAAGATGCGCTATGGAGTATGCTCAGCGACCACGATGAGCTCGCCAGAAAGTGGATGCGTTTGGGGCTTGATGCGATTGATAACAAATAAGCAGCCATTTCATCTAAAGTCGTGGTGAGCTTTAGAATTAGAGTCATAAGTGCATAAACGATTTTGATTGAAGGCTTTGATTGAAACCCTTGAGTAGTTTTTGC
Source organism: Psychrobacter sp. (assembly GCF_036731945.1). Classification (GTDB taxonomy): domain Bacteria; phylum Pseudomonadota; class Gammaproteobacteria; order Pseudomonadales; family Moraxellaceae; genus Psychrobacter. Next base: position 28,190 of record NZ_DAINDI010000029.1, on the reverse strand, counting down.
TCGACTTGGCAAACCTCATTGTCATTCAAATAATGATTATTAAACTCAATCAGTAACTGCCAAGAGATACTAGTAACTTCTAAATTAGCAGCTAATTCCAATAACTCAGGCTGTAATAAGTGTTGGTATTTCTGTGGCTTGCTTTGACACATAGCTATTTCTTGATTAATCATACTTTGCTTATCTCCCTTTATCACACTGCCGCCGATAAACAGTAGTAAAAACTTTGCACCTTGATCAATAAAGCCTATTTCTAATAAATACTTATACATTAAGCAGTACTTTAATATTTGGTCAGGGTTTTTCTTGCCATTAAGCTTCAATTCATTGGCAATCAATATATTTGCCTTATGGTTATAAGATAAATTATCCATGAACATAGCTTTTAGTTCGGTACTAAATTCAAAGATGCCGCTATTACCATGAGTTGACCATGAGCCTATTTGATCAAATTCGATGAATTGCCCATAAAATAAGTTTAGATAAATATCACTACATAAACTTAGAAAAATATCGAACTCTTTATTTAGATAATCCTCAGAAAAGAACTTTACGCGACGCACCGCTTCCCTAGCATTACAAATACCTATCGTTTGCGTTGAATAAGTCTCTAATTGCTCAGACTCACTCATTTTTTGATTCAATTCTTTACTCACAGCTTGCTCGATTTCTTGCAAACTCTTATCTTTCAGCTCGGGAACCATTGCCCATTCAATAATCTGTCGTACATATTGCTTTTTGCTAATACCAAGAACACGTTGCGGCTCCCATACTAAAAACTCTACCATATTGGATAAACCAGTCGTCCATGGTATTTCATCTTTTAGATGACTAATTGAACCAAATACACGGCGATACTTTTCTGCTGCTTTCATTCAAAATTGTTCCTAAATTGGCGTGCTAATTTTTATTTAAATTTGAGAGTATTAAATCACCCCAATCCCGCTTAACAAAAGCTGCCCGCCTGCAAATAACAGCAGCACGCCAAAAGCGCGTTTCAGCGTCTGTGCGGGCAATACATGGGCGAGTTTGGCGCCAACTTTTGCCATCGCAAAGCTAGCGACAGATATGCATAAAAAGTCCGTGATATGGACAAAGCCTATCGTGCCCTCAGGCAGATTGACCACGTCTTGACCGAACCAGGCAAAGCCTGCCGCGCCTGCCAATGCAATCGGTAAGCCGCAAGCAGCAGACGTACCGACCGATTGTTTCATCGGCAATCCTGCCCAGTTTAAAAACGGCACGGTCAAACTACCGCCGCCAATCCCAAAAATAGATGACGCCAGACCAATGCCTGTCCCTGCCCCAAATTGAATGCCAGCTGACGGTAACGGCTTACCCAATTGTTCTTTATTGGACAAAAACAGCATCTTTAAAGCGACCAATAACGCGCCAACACCGATAATGGCTTGCAAGACTTTCCCATCAATCATATCGGCGATACCGGCGCCGACCAAACTGCCGATGACCAAACCCAATGCCATTTTGCGCCACACTTTCCAGCGTACGCCGCCGCGCTTATTATGTGCCGTGAGTGAGCTGATAGAGGTCACCACAATCGTCGCAAGTGACGTGCCAATCGCCAAATGGGTGACCACTTCGGGTGAAAAATGATAAGCGGTGAAAATCCATACCAATGCGGGTACGATAATCATGCCACCACCAACGCCAAATAAACCCGCACTGACACCCGCAAACGCCCCCGCTATCACAAACCACACATATAACATCATTAAATCGGCCTTTTATCCTGCGTCTTTTTTATTAAAATCGTATAATCATCTAATTGTATAGTCACTCGAATTTTACCTGCTCAATCGCATTTGCCAAATCATAATCCGACCTTTATGCTGTTTGCTTTGTATTGGTAATGAGCAACAATCGCTCAGTATATCAAAGTTTATCCACGCCAATTTACCCCATCGACGAAACTTATTATGCCGCCATTTGATTCATCATCTGACTCTTTGTCTGCCTATTCTTCTGATGCATTTGAGTCATTAGAGCTTGAGCATTTACCTAAACTTAACCATCGCCACCTTGCGAGTAGTGGCTCGACCAATAGTGAGCTGATAACAGCGCTGCAACATGGCAGCCTAAATGCAGCCGAGATGCATCTACTAACAGCGGAAACTCAAAGTGCTGGACGCGGACAACACGGGCGCTCATGGCAGTCGCCACGCGGCAATGTCTACTTGTCGTTATATCATCCGGTGCATCTGCCGATTAGCGGTTTATTGTCGCTGATTATGGGCGTTGAACTGGCAAAAATGCCCGTTATCCAAGTGCTAAACGAACAATTGCGCGCGCAAGGCTTGGCAACAATCGGGGTAAAATGGGCCAATGATTTGGGCTTTTATTCAAAACAATATTCGCAGCAGCATTCATTTCAAAAACAATCTGAACCTGAATTGAATAATGCTACTTTAAAGCCACTTGAATCTACCAAACAAACCCTACCCTTTCATAAGCTTGCTGGCATTTTAATAGAACCCGTAACGAAGTCAGGTAAATTGGTCGGCGTGGTGATGGGCGTAGGTCTAAACGTGCAAGCTACGCCTAAGCTTACGGCGCAAACTTGCGAGGGTATGAGTTATCAAGCGATTAGCTTACGAGATATTGGTGCCATGCTTGAGCCAAAAGCGCCGCCTATTTCACTTCCAGACCTAAAAACACTTTATCAGCAAATGAGTGAAGCTTTAATAGCAGCGATGACCCGCTTTGAGTATTTAGGATTGGAGAAGCCAACCGGGCAGCGTTATTATTTGGACAGTTTTTTAGCGCAGTTTGACGCGATGGATGCATTGGCAGGGCTGCGTTTGCGCGTCACCCAAGACTACAACGGCAATGTCGAGACGCTGACCGGTTATGCATGCGGTCTTGATACACATGGATGTTTGCAATTACGTGAATATAACGGTAAGATTTCTGCGCTTTTTACCGGTCGCATTGATGTGATTGGTGATGCTTAAACCTTTCAGCCTCACCCTTAAAAAACTATACTGAACGAGCACCAAATAAAGGGATTTTTATGCTCTGGTTAGATCTTGGCAATACCCGTCTTAAATACTGGCTTACCGATGATATCGGGCAGATAGTCGCGCACGATGCCAAGCAGCATTTGCAAGCGCCTGCCGAACTGCTCATAGGTCTAACCGATCGTTTTGCACGTTATGCGCCGGATTTTATTGGAATTTCCTCGGTATTGGGCGATGACTTAAATGTGAAAGTATCTGAAACCTTGAGCCGTCTGAATATCCCGTTTGAATTTGTCCACGTCGATGCTGAGCATGCCCTGATGCAAAGCGCCTATGATGACGAACAGCTCGGCTGCGATCGCTGGCTACAGATGCTGGGTGCGGTGGATAAGAAAAAACGCCAGTGCGTGATTGGCTGCGGTACGGCGGTGACGATTGATTTGATAGATCACGCTGAGCACTTAGGCGGTTATATTTTCCCCAGCATCTATCTGCAACGTGAGTCGTTATTTTCTGGTACCAAGCAAATTACCATCTCTAATGGCACTTTTGATAGCGTGAGCCCCGGCATCAACACAAAAGACGCCGTCCATCGCGGCATTATGTTGTCCATCGTTGGCGCGATTAATGAAATCAGTAACCGTTATCCAAACTTTGAGCTCATCATGACCGGCGGTGATGCGCATATCATTGCGCAACATATCAATCGTTCTGTGCGCCTGCGTGACGATTTATTATTAAACGGTCTGGCTCGTTATTTTGATCATAGCAAACAGGTTTAGAGCATTATAAATTTGTGAATTAAAAAAAGCAGGACGTTTTAAGCGACCTGCTTTTTTTGTTTTAGTTTATTCGATTTAAAAGCGATGCTAGGTGCTCATGGGATGATTTTTTCGCAGCCTCTGTTACGCCTACGAATAGCAAGCAAGAAAGAATTAACCCATGAGTAAGAGTTTAGTATATAAAGAACACTCTATAATCTCTACTTAGTCTCGTTAAATAGCTCACGGCCGATTAGCATCCGGCGAATCTCACTGGTACCCGCGCCGATTTCATACAGCTTGGCATCACGCCAGTAGCGACCAAGTGGATATTCATTGGTATAGCCGTTACCGCCAAAGATTTGAATGCCCTCGCCTGCCATCCAGGTGGCTTTTTCGGCACACCATAAAATCACACTGGCGCAATCTTTACGTACTTCGCGGCTATGACCAGCGCCGCGCTGATCGAGCATATCGAGGTTTTTACCGACCGTATATAAGAAGCTGCGTCCCGCTTGCAGGATGGTATACATATCAGCGACTTTACCTTGGATAAGCTGAAATTCACCAATTGCTTGCCCAAACTGCTTGCGATCATGAATATAAGGCACGACGTTATCCATCACCGCTTGCATGATACCGATAGGACCTGCGGCGAGTACCGCGCGCTCATAATCAAGCCCGCTCATCAGCACTTTGACGCCTTCACCAACCCCGCCCAAGATATTTTCTTTGGGCACTTCAACATTATCAAAAGTCATCTCACCGGTATGACTGCCGCGCATGCCCAGTTTGTCGAGCTTTTGTGCCGTGCCAAAGCCTGCCATGCCTTTTTCAACGATAAAGGCCGTCATACCTTTAGCGCCCAGCTCTGGATTGGTTTTGGCATAAACCACCATTACATCAGCATCAGGACCGTTGGTAATCCACATTTTGCTGCCGTTTAGCACATAATGACCGTCTTTTTCTTCGGCTTTGAGTTTCATGCTAACCACGTCTGAGCCAGCGCCCGGCTCACTCATCGCTAATGCGCCAATGAATTCACCACTAATCAGCTTGGGCAGATATTTTTGCTTTTGTTCCTCTGAGCCATTACGTTTGATTTGGTTGATACACAGGTTTGAATGCGCCCCATAACTTAACGCCACAGAAGCAGAAGCACGACTGATTTCTTCCATCGCTACCATATGCGCGACATAGCCCATGTCAGAACCGCCGTACTCTTCAGGTACGGTAATGCCATGTAGACCGAGCTCGCCCATTTTTTGCCATAAATCCATTGGGAACTCATCGCTGCTGTCGATTTCGGCTGCGCGTGGGGTAATTTCTTTTGCCGCAAACTGCTGTACCACATCACGTAAGGCGTCGATATCTTCGCCAAGCTGAAAATTTAATCCAAGTAAACTCATAGCCATTCCTTGTATGTAAAAGTTTTAAATCTTAAAAATTTAGATCCATTTAAAAAGCGATCATATAGCGGGTATAAATTTTTATCGCTTGCTGTGCGACTGCGTCAATCTAGAGGCTTCAAAAATGTATACCAGCTATCTATTCATTTATTTCTGTTCATTTAGCTTATGACTGGCTTTATTTTTTAGTTAAGACTGACGTTTATTAATCAACGCACGCGCCACGCTTGAACCATTGCGGCGACCCAAGAATTCACTGATACGCTCGCCTGCTGTCACCAGTTTATCCAAATCAATGCCCGTGTGGATGCCCATACCGTGCAGCATATAGACGACATCTTCGGTGGCGACATTGCCCGTTGCGCCTTTGGCATAGGGACAGCCGCCAAGCCCAGCCACTGAGGTATCAAATTCGCTAACGCCCATTTGTAAGGCAGCTAAGGTATTACTCACGGCTTGACCATAAGTATCATGAAAATGACCTGATAGCATGCTGATATCAGCGTATTCTAAAGCGGCTTGCAGGGCGCGCTGTACTTTTAATGGCGTACCAACACCAATGGTATCAGCAATACCAATCTGCTCAGCGCCAATCTCAACCAAACGCTTGGTCACATAAGCCACTTGGCTAGGAGCAACCTCACCTTCATAAGGGCAACCGACTGTGCAAGAGATGACGCCGCGCACTTTGATGCCCTGCACTTTTGCCGCAGCGGCAACGGGCGCAAAACGCTCAATGCTTTCGTCAATACTGCAATTGATGTTTTTTTGGCTAAAGGTTTCACTGGCTGAACCGAAAATGACGATTTCATCAGGACGATGGACAATAGCATTTTCAAAGCCACGCATATTTGGCACCAGTACCGAATAGCAAACCTCATCATGACGGGTAGGTGCAAGTGCTTCGAGTAGCGCGCTATTGTCGCCCATTTGTGGCACCCATTTTGGCGAAACAAAACTGGTCGCCTCGAGCTTTTTGACACCAGCTGCAATTAAATCATCGATCAGCGTTTGCTTAACTGCAGTCGGTACCGTCATGGACTCATTTTGCAGGCCATCACGTGGACTGACATCAACGATTCTGACGTGGTCTGGGTACGAGAGTTTCATGCTTATCGTCCTTTTTTATGCGCCTTTTTATAGTAGATTCCATTTAGAAATATTATAGGGTTGCTGGAATAAATCTTTCGAAGCCTCTGGAGTGCGAAGTACACAGCAAGCGAGGAAAACTTATACCAGTAGAGCGCTATTTTAAACGAACCACTTTTATATTGAATTGGCTATGTTATCAGCACCTCAGTTACTAGCCTTCACTCGTCTCACTATCGATGCGAAGTAGCTCGTCGCCATCGGCAACCAAATCACCCGCGGCAAATAATAATTCTGCCACCATCCCATCCGTCGGTGCAGTAATGGTATGTTCGATTTTCATCGCTTCGATAACGGCAAGCGGCTCGCCCTTTTTCACGCTATCGCCAACGGCCACTTTGAAGGCAACGACCTGTCCTGGCATCGGTGATTTCAAGCTACCGACAGCGGCAGTCTCTTCACCGACATGTGCCATGATATCAATCAGCGTAATCTCGTCACGGCCGCTATTGGTGAACACATAAACGGTTTCATTATTTGTCCAGCTCTGCGCGTTAATACGTGCACCATCTAACCATAAGGTATGATTGTGTGCGTCAGTACTGGTGTAGCCCACTTGACCTTCATAAACCATTTCTGTTTGAGCGGCGACATTAGTATTTTCTTGAGTATCGTCATTGGCGACCTCTTTTTCAAGGGTAAGAGCGAAACTGCTGAGGTTATCGCTACCTTTTTTGCTATCAGAACTATTTGCATTGTGCCAGTTACTGATACGTGCTTGGTACTTTTGCTCATCGTAAACCAAGCTAAACGAGCGCGTATAATCGCTATAAGCACGGAAACCAGTCGGCTTACTGAATGGATCGATGTCTGACCCTTGTGGTGCGCTTTCACTGGCAAGTTGCTGTGTAATAGCCGTAACCACAAGCGTTGATAAATCAAGCGGATGCTGATTAAACAGCTCATCCGCCTCACGCTCGATAAGCGCTGTATCAAGATTGGCTTGGCTAAACGACTCAGTATTCAAGATATAGCGCAAAAACGCCACATTATTTGGCAAACCAACGATCCGCGTTTGAGCGAGTGCGCGGTCGAGCTTCGCTAACGCTTGCTCGCGGGTCGGCGCATGGACGATAAGCTTCGCAACCATAGAATCGTAAAACGGGCTAATCACATCGCCCTCGCGTACGCCATCATCGATACGCACATCGGTAATATTAAAGGTACTGTGCTCAGGCTTTTGATAAGTGAATAAAGTACCCGTCGCTGGCAAAAAGCCGTTATCAGGATTTTCAGCGCAGATACGCGCTTCGATCGCATGCCCATTAATCACCAGCTCGTCTTGCGCTTTTGGTAACGGCTGACCTGCGGCGACCAATAGCTGCCATTCGACCAAATCAACACTCGAAATCGCTTCACTGACCGGATGCTCAACTTGCAAACGGGTATTCATCTCCATAAAATAGAAATTCATCGCCCCTTCGCGCTGCTCAACGATAAATTCAACCGTACCTGCACCAAAATAATTGACCGCACGCGCCGCTTCGATTGCGGCTGTTCCCATCGCTTCACGCATGGCAGCGTCAACACCAGGGGCTGGCGCTTCCTCTAATACCTTTTGATGGCGGCGCTGTACCGAGCAATCACGCTCAAACAAATGCACATAATTGCCATGCATATCGCCAAATACTTGGATTTCGATATGGCGAGGTTTTAGAGCGTATTTTTCAATGAGTACTTGGTCGTCACCAAAACTGGTAATCGCTTCGCGGCGACAGGAATCTAGTAAGTCAATAAAATCGCTACTATTTTCTACAATACGCATGCCTTTACCGCCGCCGCCAGCGCTGGCTTTAATTAAGACGGGATAACCGATACTGTCTGCTTGCTGTTGTAAGAATCCTGCATCTTGATTGTCGCCATGGTAACCCGGTATCAAGGGCACGCCAGCCGCTTCCATCAAACGCTTGGACTCAGACTTGCCGCCCATCGCCCGAATCGCGTCGGCAGATGGGCCAATAAACATCAAACCTGCATCTTGACAGGCCTGAGCAAAGTCCGCATTTTCACTTAAAAAACCATAGCCTGGATGGATTGCTTGAGCGCCAACATCGAGGGCAATCGCAATAATCGCATCGCCTTTAAGGTAGCTGTCTTTTGGTGCTGAACCACCCAAATAAACCGCTTCATCACAGACAGCAACGTGCTTGGCGCCGCGGTCGGCATCAGAATAAACAGCGACGGTACGAACACCCATACGCTTGGCAGTCGCAGCAACACGGCAAGCAATTTCACCACGGTTGGCGATTAGAATTTTAGAAAACATGACATTCCTTATCGTTTAATCTATCATTTGCAAAATTGTAGAAAGCTAATGATAATTTTATTATTTTTTAATTATTTCTCTATATATCATTCGAGATATTTAGGTTCTAAACTTATCTGCAAAAGCTCTTATCAGTTAAGATAAAAGCTCTAATATGGTTTTAAAGTCGGGTAACCCATCGAAGTTGTCTGCCTCTCTATAGACATTATGCCAACTGGACTTTGAGCTTAAGCAGAAGTTAGCGACGACCTTTATAGCGTCCAACTTATTATCAAGCTCTAATAAACCCACAGGTATCCAGTAATACTTACCTGCAAAGACATTGGGAACCGGACAGCCACAGTTTGCACAGAAGTGCGAGCTAAATCCTGTCTCTTTTTGCCAAATTTTTATTGAGTCATTCTTTATCCAGCTAAAATGCGCCGCCTCGATAATGGTCGCTGAATTAGCACTTGAACCTGACTGTTTTTTGCACAATAAACAGTGGCACTGATAAATCTTAAAAGAGCCAGTCTGTATATCCACAGAAAATTCGATATCACTACACAAACATTTTCCTAACATCATAGTGTTACCTTTTTTGAATAACGTCTGGCTCTCAAACAAACAGCTTAAGCTTATCCTAATTTTTGCTAACCTAAACCGACCAATCAGGTTTACGCTTTTGCAAAAAGGCTTGAACGCCTTCCTTTCCTTGCGCTGATGAGCGAATATCAGCGATACCTTTAACAGTATCAGTAACCAGCTTATCGGTAATCGGTGCACCTGCGACTTCGTGCAATAAACGTTTGCAGGTCTTAACCGCATTGGGGCTATTATTAACCATCTTGGCGCATAAGGCTGCAACTGTGTCGTTAAGTGATTCTTCACTAACGCGCTCATGGATAAAGCCAAGCTGCCGCGCCTTTTTGGCATCAAAAACCTCTGCACTTAAAAAATAACGCTGTGAGGCTCTAGCGCCCAATGCTTTTATCACATAGGGGCTAATGGTGGCAGGCGCCAATCCCAGACGTACTTCGCTTAAGCAAAAATTGGCAATCTTAACCGCGATGGCTATATCACAGACGGCGACTAAGCCCATACCACCTGCGTAGACATCGCCTTGAATGGCGGCAACGGTTGGCTTTGGGCACTCATAAATGGTCTTTAGCATTTGTGCCAGTTTATCGGCATCGGCAAGGTTTTCCTCATAGCTGTAATCTGCCATGGCGCGCATCCAGTTCAAATCAGCACCAGCGCAAAACGCTTTACCGGCAGCTGCTAAAACGATAACACGCACATTATCATCAGTAGCAAGCGTGGTAAAAACCTCAGTCAACTCGGCAATCATTTCATCGTTAAAAGCGTTACGTATTTCAGGACGGTTTAACGTTACCGTCGCGATATGCTGCTCAACATTAACCAATAAGCTTTTATAATTATTCAGATTTTTTTGCATAACCTTCTCTATTTTTTATATATTTATGAGCGCTAAATGACTGACGATATACCATTTAATGCTACATTCTAAAGACACCAAAGGTCGTCTCTTCAATCGGTGCGTTATAGGCAGCGCTAAGTCCAAGCGCCAATACGTTACGAGTATCGGCGGGGTCAATCACCCCATCATCCCAAAGACGCGCAGTCGCATAATAAGGGTGACCTTGCTCTTCGTACATCTCGAGAATCGGCGCTTTAAATGCTGCTTCGTCCTCGCTACTCCACTCTTCACCTTTACGGTCAAAATTATCACGCTTGACGGTTGCCAGTACCGAGGCTGCTTGCTCGCCACCCATCACTGAGATACGCGCATTTGGCCACATCCATAAAAAGCGAGGACTATAAGCACGGCCGCACATGCCGTAGTTACCAGCACCAAATGAGCCGCCGACGATAACGGTGAATTTCGGCACTTTGGCGTTGGCCACTGCCATCACCATCTTGGCACCATGACGGGCAATACCTTCGTTTTCGTATTTACGCCCAACCATAAAGCCAGTGATATTTTGCAAAAATACCAACGGGATTTTACGCTTACAGCATAGCTCGATAAAGTGCGTGCCTTTTTGTGCCGACTCACTAAATAGGATGCCGTTGTTGGCGATAATACCTACTGGCATACCTTCGATATGGGCAAAACCGCAAACCAACGTCGTGCCAAAGCGCGCTTTAAATTCATCAAACTCGCTATCATCGACGATACGAGCGATGATTTCTTTGATATCAAAAGGTTTACGCTTATCGGTTGGAATGATGCCGTATAACTCTTTGGCATCATAGCGCGGTGGACGCGGTTTGATTTGATTGGGGATTTGCTTGGCAGGACGGTTTAAGTGGCTAACGATATTACGCGCAATCGATAACGCATGGGTATCGTTCTGCGCCAAATGATCGACCACGCCCGACAGACGCGTATGCACATCGCCGCCGCCCAAATCTTCAGCGGTGACCTCTTCACCCGTCGCTGCTTTAACGAGTGGCGGACCACCCAAAAAGATAGTGCCCTGATCTTTGACGATGATAGACTCATCGCTCATCGCGGGCACATAAGCGCCGCCTGCGGTACAGCTGCCCATCACTACGGCGATTTGCGGGATACCGGCCGCACTCAGATTTGCTTGATTAAAAAAGATACGGCCAAAGTCATCTTTATCAGGGAATACTTCATCTTGATTGGGTAAGTTTGCGCCGCCAGAATCGACCAAATACACGCAAGGTAAGTTATTTTCTTGGGCGATTTCTTGTGCACGTAAATGTTTTTTAACCGTCATCGGATAATAAGTGCCGCCTTTTACCGTGGCGTCATTACAGACAATCATACACTCGGTGCCGTTAATGCGGCCGATACCCGCAATCACCCCAGCCGCTGGAATATCTTCGCCATACATATCATGCGCCGCCATTGGCGCCACTTCTAAAAATGGCGTGCCGACATCGAGCAGGCGCTCAACACGCTCACGAGGTAGCAGTTTGCCACGTGCTAAATGCTTAGCACGCGCACGCTCTGAACCGCCTTGGGCGACTTTACGCAGGTGCACATATAAGTCATCGACTATTTCTTGCATGGCGGCACGGTTTTGCTGAAAATCGGCAGCGTTCGGACTCAGTTTACTGGTTATGATAGCGCTCATGATATCCCTTTTTATACTTGTGTTTATTATTCAATAACTTCTTAAAATCTTGACCGATTTTTTGACTACTCTATTCCTAGCTCCGCCTTCATCTGCTCGATAATTTTATACTTTTGAATTTTACCAGTGATGGTCATCGGGTACTCTTCAACAAAGCGATAATAAGTCGGCACTTTATAATGGGCGATATGCTCGCTACAGAATTGGCGCACTTCATCTTCGGTTAGGCAGCCCGGCTCTTTTGATATGATCAAAGCGGCAAGTACTTCGCCATAACGCTTATCTGGGATACCGACGACTTGGACGTCACGAATTTTCGGATGACGATAAAGATAGTTTTCGATCTCAACTGGGTAAATATTTTCACCGCCGCGAATGACCATATCTTTACTACGCCCAACGATTTTGACATAGCCGTCTTCATCCATCGTCGCCAAATCACCGGTATGCATCCAGCCGTCTTGTATCGCTTCACGGGTTTTAAAGCGGCTGCCCCAATAGCCTTTCATCACTGAATAGCCACGCGTTAGCAGCTCGCCGGTTTCCCCTAAAGGTACAATCTCGCCCGTTTCGGTATCGACGACTTTGACTTCAAGCGCAGGCTGCACTAGCCCGACCGTTGATACTTGTTTCTCTAATGGCGTATGCTCATTGGTCTGACAAGAAACCGGACTGGTCTCAGTCATGCCGTAAGCAATGGTCACCTCTTTCATATGCATCTTATCAATGACGCGGCGCATGACTTCAATCGGACAGCTAGAGCCGGCCATGATGCCAGTCCGCAAGGTCGATAAATCAAATTTATCAAATTCAGGATGGTCAAGCTCGGCGATAAACATCGTCGGTACGCCATGCAAAGCCGTGCATTTCTCTTCTTCAACCGCTTGCAAGACGCTTAAAGGCTCAAAACCATCATTCGGATAAATGATACAACCGCCATGCGTTAATATCGCTAAGTTGCCAAGCACCATACCAAAACAATGATATAGCGGCACAGGAATACACAGTCTATCTTCCTCAGTGAGATTCATGGCCTCACCGATAAAGTAGCCATTATTTAAAATATTACGGTGGCTTAAGGTCGCACCTTTTGGCGTGCCAGTCGTACCACTGGTAAATTGCACGTTAATCGCGTCGGTGTTTTTAAGCTGGGCTTGACGCTCGGCGACGCGTGGATCATTGGCATCGCCTTCCGCCATCCATGCCGAAAACTTCTGCATAAAGTTAAACTCTTCATCAGAGTCTGGCTCATCAATCCAAATAATGCGCTCAATAGTTGGAATCTCAACCAAATCCAATTGGGTATAATCTTTATGATAAATCTCAGGACAAAGCTCACGAATCAGCTGCGCATAATCACTGCTTTTAAAATGGCGCATAAGGACGAGTGCTGAGCAGCCAAGTTTATTTAACGCATATTGCAGCTCAAAGGTACGGTAGGCAGGGTTGATGTTAACGAGGATAACGCCGACTTTTGCGGTCGCTAATTGCATGAGTAGCCATTCGGCATTGTTGTGCGACCAGATACCGATGCGATCGCCAATCTCAAGCCCCATTTCAATCATACTGCTGGCTAATTGATTGACCTGCTGTTGCAGCTCACGATATGTCCAGCGAATATTTTGATGACGGACGACCAGCGCTTCACGCTCAGGATATTTGGAGACAATAGCATCAAAAAAATCGCCGATAGTCGCCTCAATCAGCGGTACATCAGGGCCTTTATCATAGCTTTGAGTAAGCGGCGCATTTGCCGAGCGCGCGCCCATATTTACGGTGGGAATATTATTTAGAATGCTATCGAAGTCAGAAACTTGAGTCATAACGAGTCCTTTCGTTTTACTTTTTACAGCACGCCTGAATGGCGCTATTTTTTCGCTTGCTCCTATTCTTTTTTCCTTGAACAGGTCTTAACAAGCATAAGCTACTATACCGCCTTAAATCGAAGGCTGTCAATCATAGTAATACATTATGTATCATTTAAATTAATTAATAAAAAGTATTACCCAGTAAAAGATAGCATAAAATCACGCGATTATTATAGGTAAAAAAGCCAGTTATGTATTTGCTACACAGCTGGCTTTTAATAAGCATTGAGACTAGAATTTAAAGCTAAAAGTTAAACTTGCAACGGTTAAGCGTTGATTAAGATTTCACCATTGGCGGCGCTTTAATCGTTACCGTCGCACTGATGGCATGGTTATCATCAAGCAAATCCATGATAAGCTCATCATCCGTTTCAGTAGTCACTTGCCAATTACCAGCAGCCTGCGGCACGCCAGTGACCATCACTGAAATGGCTTTATTTTTTAAGCGAATCATCGGTGGCTTATGATCATAACCGCTGTGCTCGTGACCCAAGATATCATCAGCAATCGTCGCTGCCTGCGCACGTAACGGCGCGACATAACGACAGGCAACGCCGTTGATCGACATACAATCGCCAATCGCATAGACATTGGACGCATGGGTACGTAACGTGGTGGCATCAACCACGATACCGGTGCGGCGATTGAACTCAACCCCAGCAGCGGTTGGTAATTTATCATCGACCGTCAAGCCCGTACTGGCAATCACATGATCAACGATTAATGGCTCTGGCTGCTGCGCCGTATCGCTGTCGGTAGCTGATACTGGCGCATAGCTGACTTGCAATGTGCCATCATCATGACGCGTAACATTGGATACTTGATAACCGCCTAAAAAGTGAATCCCTTGTGACTGTACTGCCTTAGCAATACGCGCGGTCGCTTGTGCCGGTAGCATTTGCGAGAGCGGCGCGTCATTTAAATCAATCAGTGTCACCTCATGGCCCGCTTTTAATAAATCCTCGGCAATCTCCGTCCCGACCATACCAGCGCCAACGATGGCAACGCGCTGACTGCCAGCAGCCAGCTTTTCTTGCAGCTGTCCAAAACGCTCGATATGGTTGACATGCCAAACCAAATCTTCAGGCAGACTTTTTGGAAAAATAGGATGGGCACCCATCGCCAGTACCAGTTTGTCATAGCTGATAGTGGCGTAATTGGTATACACAGGGTCCGAGCGTAGCGCCGAGATAAGTTGTACCGTTTGGCTAGCAGGGTCGATGTCGGTCACTTGCGTATTGGCAAGCAAATTAATATCTGCTGCTTTTGCCGCATCGCTACCGGTCGCCCGTACCAAGTCCGCGGCGTTTTTTTGCTGACTAATTGCCATCGTTAGCATAGGTTTATGATAACGGTCGCCATTATCAGCCGTGATTAAGGTAATAGGAATGTCTTTATCTTTTGCGCGAATGGCATCGACAACGTGCCAACCTGCTAAGCCTGCGCCAATAATCACAATACCTGCTGATTGGTTTTCTACACTCATAATGACTCCGAAACACTATTTATTATTTGTTATGAATTTGGAATAGGATTAAAAACTGATGGCGTCTATTGTAGCAGCAAACAGGGAACACTTGTAAGCTGAGAGTAATGAACAAAAAGTAAAAGACATAAAAAAGCGCCTTAATTAAAGACGCTTTGATAGATACTTAAAACACCGTACTGAAATTTAATGATTGAGAATCTTTGATAAAAACAGCTGCGCGCGCTCACTTTTTGCGCCTTCAAAAAACTCATCTTTACTACAGTTTTCGACGATATGGCCTTCATCCATAAAAATAATCCGATTGGCGACCTGACTGGCAAAGCCCATTTCATGGGTCACGCACATCATGGTCATGCCATCGCGGGTCAGCTCAACCATCACATCGAGCACTTCTTGAATCATCTCTGGGTCAAGTGCGGAAGTTGGCTCGTCAAATAGCATGGCAACCGGATCCATCGCCAAAGCACGCGCAATCGCTACCCGCTGCTGCTGACCACCTGATAGCTCGGCGGGGTATTTTGGCGCTTGGGCACTTAAGCCAACGCGGTCGAGATAGGCCATGCCTTTTTTCTTAGCCTCATCTTCTTTACGGCCGAGTACTTTGATTTGCGCGACCGTTAAGTTATCGATAATGGTCAAATGCGGAAACAGCTCAAAATGCTGAAATACCATGCCGACGCTACTGCGCAATTTAGGCAAATTGGTTTTTGCCGCGCCAACTGAGATACCATTGACCATGATATCGCCCTTTTGAAACGGCTCAAGCCCATTTACGGTTTTAATAAGCGTCGATTTGCCACTGCCCGATGGACCGCAAACCACCACCACATCGCCTTTATGCACGTGAGCAGTACAGTCAGTTAGCACCTGAAAGTCACCGTACCATTTGCTAACGTCAGTCATTTTGATGACTATCTCAGCGCTCGCATGACCATTGTCGGTGACCAGTCCGCCAAATTCATTTATATAGGTGTCAGCATTGTTTATCCCTAGCTCATTTATCCCTGACTCATTTATCCCTGACTCATTTATCCCTGACTCATTCATCGCTGGCTCCTAACCACTTTTTTCATCATTATTAAATGAAAATCTTAATAGTAAAATACTGCGCCAAATTTAAATTAAAACCTTAAGCGTTTTTGCAATTGCTGCACGCCAATAGACGCGCTTAAGCTGATAATAAAATAAACTGCTCCGGCACCTAAAATGTAAGGCGTCAGTAAGCCCATCAGCTCACCACGGACGTAAGCGGCGCGGAAAAAATCCGTCAACCCAATGGCAAAAACCAGCGTCGTATCTTGGAATAAAATAATACATTGCTGCAAAATCAACGGTAGCATTTTGCGAAAGGCTTGCGGCAATATCACCAAACGCATGGTTTGCCCGTAGGTCATACCGAGTGCCTTTGCAGCATTCACCTGCCCGCTACCGATAGATTGGATACCTGCGCGCACCACCTCTGAGAAGTACGCCGCTTCAAACATCATAAAGGCAACGACACACGAGGTAAACGCGGTATCGAGCTGTAAATATTTACCCGCTATCCAAAAGTACATCATCGGCACGGCGAAATAAAACCACAGCAATACCAATAGCAACGGCACAGAACGAAAATAATTGACGTATAATTTGGCAGGAATTTCTAGCGCTTTGATACCGGACAAGCGCATTAAAGCCAATACCGTGCCTAAGCTAATACCGCCTAGGATAGCGAGAAACAGCACCTTTAAAGTGGTCAGCATACCGCCCATTAAGCCCGGATACGCCGTTGCAAGTTCGGTCATCATATTCATTTTTGACTCCCTGCAATCAGCCCAGGTACTCGTAATTTACGCTCAATCAATCCCATAATGGCAATTAACGACAAATTAAAAACCAGATAAATAATGGTCGCATAAGTGTAAATCTCGAGGCTGTTTTGGGTATATTCACTGATGGTTTTGGTTTGGCTAATCAGCTCCATCACCCCGACAAGCGACGCTACCGACGCATTTTTAAAGCAGTTGGTGAGCTCCGAGCTTAGCGGTGGCAAAATAACACGAAATGCCTGCGGTAGTAGCACTTCTTTATACGCCTGCGGAATCGTAAAGCCGAGCGCATAAGCGGCATTGATTTGCCCTTCAGGTAAGGACTCAATACCGGTACGCACCTGTTCAACAATACGAGCGGCGGTAAATAATCCTAAGCCAATACTGGCGGACAGCATGGCTGAGGTATTGGGCGATAA
Source organism: Psychrobacter sp. (assembly GCF_036731945.1). Classification (GTDB taxonomy): domain Bacteria; phylum Pseudomonadota; class Gammaproteobacteria; order Pseudomonadales; family Moraxellaceae; genus Psychrobacter. The sequence goes on along the minus strand of NZ_DAINDI010000029.1, from coordinate 10,933 downwards.
GTCTTTATACCACCACTCTTGTAGCGCAGGCGTCAGCCAACCGGGGGCGATATAAAACCAAAAGAATAATTGTACGAGAAGAGGAATATTACGAAAAAAAGTCACATAAGCGGTGCCAATACTACGCGCCGCTTTATTTGGCAAGGTACGCATGATGCCCAAAATAGTACCAATCACCATGGCAATCGCCCAAGCGATACTGCCAATCAATAGCAGCCAGCCAAGACCGGTCACCATCCAATGCAGGTAAAGCTCATTACCGATACCGGTTTGCTCAAAGAGCACACCCCAGTTCCAGCTATAATTCATGATTGTCTCTCCAAGCCATGAGTAAAAAGCCAACGCCCCAGACTGATAAACAGCAGTCTGGGCGCGTCAGCAAGCTATGTTGAGGGACAAAAATTACTGAGCGGTTGCTTCTTTTGGCTGTGCGCTATCGTGTGGGTTGGCAATCAAAGCTTTTAGATTGTCTGACATCTCAAAGTTTAGATTGACGTTTTTTGGCGGAATGGGGTTGGTAAACCACTTATCATAAATGCTATTAATCTCGCCTGAGTTAAAGACATTGGCAAGCGCTTCATCGACCACTGCTTTAAATTCAGGGTCATCTTTACGCATCATACAACCATAAATCTCAAACGATTGCGGCGTACCAACAATTACCCATTCATCCGGATTTTTGGCTTTGGCTTTTTCACCGGCAAGTAGTACATCGTCCATCATAAAGGCATCGGCACGGCCATTTTCTAACATAAGAAAAGCTTCGCCATGGTCTTTTGCCGAGATGACATTGATGTCCATTTTATTTTTATCATTGTATTCACGGATATAACGCTCTGAGGTCGTACCGGCAGTGGTGACCAAAGTTTTACCTTTTAGATCTTCAAAATCTTGAATACCTGAGTCTTTTTTGGTCAATAAACGCGTGCCAATTTCAAAGAAACCATTTGAGAAAGCCACTTGTTTTTGGCGCTCTTCGTTATTGGTGGTTGAGCCACATTCAAAATCGACCGTGCCGTTTTGCACCAGCGGAATACGCGTTTGCGAAGTAATCAGGTTATAACGGATTTTTAAATCCGGCATATTGAGTTTTTCTTTTACCGCATCGACCACTTTCATTTCTAAATCGTGCGCATAGCCAATCGGCTGATTTGGGTCATCAGCGATGTAAGAAAAGGGAATAGAAGAGTCTCGGTGACCGACTACGATAGTGCCCGATTCTTTGATTTTTTGTAGCGTACCGTTGGTATTTTCTGCCGCTTCTGTCGTTGTCGCTGTGCCATCTGCTGGCGGCGCTTCGGTGTTGGTTTGATTGCTATTATTGCAGCCCGCTAGGCCAAGTGCCATAAAGGCAGCCAGAGTTAGCGGTTTTGAGATTAAGTAGGTCATGAGATACATCCTTTTATCACATTTATACAAACTAGGAGGGGACTTTGACGGTATTTGCGCCATTATTTGACTTTATATAAGCCCTTAATTGACATTTCCGTCATGCATCCATGCTGTTGCTTTAGGTTATAACTATGCAACTTAATGTTACTGTACAACAATTTGCGCGATGGGGGTAAACTTTTTTTAATGAGACTGATATTTTACAGATTTCGTTTAACAATCATTTAAATTCCGCCAATAACTAAACCGCTATGATTGATAAATAACCATTAATCCCCATAAAGCTAACAACTTCTTAATACTAGTTATGACCTATGACCCAAGATACTCAAGTCCCAAATGTTGATCAACAAGCGAGCAGCCACCGCGATAATGACGTACGCCAACGCTTTTTTATCGAAGACTCACCGGTGCGCGGCGATGTGGTGCGCCTATCGCGCAGTTATGCGACGACCATTGCCCAAAAGCCTTATCCTGAAGCCATTAAGCGCTTATTAGGCGAGATGCTGACGGCGGCAAGCTTGCTGATCAGTACCGTTAAAATTAACGGGCGCTTATCAATTCAATTGCAATCATCAGATAGCGACAGCTTGCTCAATTGGGCGATGGCAGAATGCGACCAAGACGGTATCATTCGCGCCCTTGCCAGCTGGAAAAACGACACCGACGAGCAAGTGCAAGCATGGGAAAATATGATCCATGCAAAAGACGCCTTTGCTGAGCTCGGCGCTGCTGGTCAAGGCGTGTTGTTTATCAATATTCAGCCTGATGGCGGCGAGCCGTATCAAGGTATCGTTGAGCGTAGCCATGACAACTTAGCTGATTGCTTAGCGCATTATCAAAAACAATCGGCGCAGATTCCAACGCTGATTAATCTGGCATCCGATGGTTTGCAAGCCGGTGGTATCTTGGTGCAAATGCTACCTCGTACCGCAGCCGAGACCTATGAAGTCGAGCAAAACCAAGATGCTGGTATCGATGATGACTTGTGGACGCGCTTAAGTGTGCTCACGCGTACGCTAAAAGCAGAAGAGCTGACCACGCTTGATGCCAATGAAATCCTATACCGTTTGTATAATGAAGAAAAAGTCGTTGCCCCTGAGCCAGTGCCGCTATCGTTTGGTTGTACGTGCTCACGCGAGAAGTGCGAAATGGCGATTGAGCAAATCGGCGAAACCGAAGCCTTGGATATCGTTGACGAGCAAGGCGGCGTTTTTGAGATGGACTGCGGCTTTTGCGGTGAAATCTATAAATTTAATAAAGACGATGTGGCGGCAATTTTTGCTGAGTAGTATTTAGTTCACTTAAATATTTAATAAACCCTCAAGTGTGATGCTTGAGGGTTTTTTGTTTTTAACGCTTAAATCTCGACCTCGTAATCTATCGGATACGAATAGATACGGCTATCAAGGCCATATTTGGCATCATGCGCGTCGCCTAATCTATTGACTGATAACCAAGAAATCACTTGTTCAAGCACCCGATCGTTATAGATTAAATTCATATGATTGACGCCATAAAATATCGCCTTATGACCTTCAGGTACGCTCAGTGTATGCTCTTTGGTATATTCGCCAAGCGCCGACTCTACCGATACCAGCCCATCACCCAATAAACTGGTGGTTTTATTTTCATAATGGGTTTCAATCAAGGCTGCTGCGACTAAGTAAGTATTTACATGCAGCGGTAGGCGCGTCGGATGACGAAACTCTGCCGGTAGCACACTGCGCTCCTCCAAAGATTTCCAATCGGCATCGCGAATACTGCCATAACGCAAATCAATAATGCCAGCGCTACGTAAGTCGCCCAGTTTCGCTAACGACCCAGCAAAAGGCAGCTTAGCGATTTTATATTGCACAAAATTACCAATCTGCTCCAAACTTGCGCCATGATGCGGCGTACCTAAAGTCACCAAATTACCCACACGCTTAACCCAGCTGAATCCCTGCTCTTTACCATAAAACAACGCGCTACGGCTCAGCAGACCGCCCATACTATGACCGATTAAATCAAGCTGGGTAATGTCTGGATTGTTTTCGACCAAATTTTGCAAAACTTTGGCAAAGCTACGCCCGTTACTGGAGATACGCTGACCGGTATTATAATTCAAATATAAAACTGTACTGTCTGGCAACTTGCGACTCAGCATAGCACCGAGATTATTCTCGCCCGCTATTTGCCAACTTAAATGACTCAAACAAAGCCCATGACATAAAACAATCACTCGCCCCGATAATGCACCACTTTGTACATAATTGTCTTTATCGTATAGCACCATCGACACGGCCAATGGATTGTCATGGGTGACAAGATGGTCGCCCATCACGCCATTTAGGATATTGACCATACGGCGTAGGTTTAAAGGCAAAGGTTGTATTTTTTTGGGTTTTAAAACCGTGTTATATAGGCGCAGACCCGTGGCAATATTATTACCGACCAATTGCATCGCTTGGCGTACGGTGCCATAAATGCGCCCAGTGATACCGCGTTGCCAGTGTTTTAGATTGCCATTATTAAATCGTCCCAAAGGACGCAGCAGAATCTCACGATGGATAGCTTCGACAATATCTGTGACCTCTACCACGCCC
>NZ_DAINDI010000029.1:606-6943 GCF_036731945.1 Psychrobacter sp. | reverse complement strand
CACGCCCATGGTGGCAAGCTGCGCCAACCCTTCGAAAAAATCCACCAAAGAGATGGGTTGATGTGGTTTTATTACGCTGTTATCGACATTTTCGGCGACCAGCTCATCAACATAAATATAGTCAAGTTTTGCTAGCGCTTCATAGACATCGTCTTGAAAGTCTGCTTTTGCGCCCAATTCATCATCAGAGGGGCGCCGAGTGGTCGCAAATAAATCGTGTATGGTTTCTATAGGTCTTGGATTGGGCATAGTATTGCTACAGCAAGCGATTAAGGATAGTTGCCATACTAGCCTGTAAATGCCATAAACAGAAGAAAATGATTTAACTATCAGGTATTTTTATGGTTAAAATGCTCACAAGCACGTAAAGGTTTGTTTTTTATCAATATATATCCTAATATGGATATATATTTGCATATAAAAATACTACTACGGCGCTAGACATAAATAAAAAAAACCCCAGATTTACTCTGAGGTTTGTATTATTCATTAAGATAATTAGGTTAAATAGCTGGTCAAAAACTTATTTAACCTCTGTCTGCCACTGATGAGCGCCTAATTTTAAAGTCAATACATCACCCGCATGTAAAGCGCCAACGCCGCTTGGCGTCCCTGTCATAATAACGTCGCCTGCTTGCAAACTAAAAGCATGACTGATATTGACCAATAACTCATAAACGGGAAATAGCATCAAGGCGCTATCGCCGTCTTGCTTGAGTTCGTTATTAATATTTAACTGATAATGGACGTTTCTGAAGTCGCCAAAGGCATTTGCATCGAGCCAGTCAGCAAGCACACAAGCGCCATCAAAGCACTTAGCGCGCTCCCAAGGATGACCTTTTTCTTTCAGCTCAGTTTGTAGCTCACGCAAGGTCAAATCAAGCCCCAAGGTCACGCCACCAATAGCTTGTTTCACTTCTGCAAGCGTGGCTTTTGATAAGTCTGTTGCCAGCTGAATACAAAGCTCAGCTTCATAGTGGGTTTCGCCAAAGATGGCAAGGTTTGGGCGCTCAACGCCCTGATGGATAGATACCACCGAAGAGGCAGGTTTCATAAATAGCATCGGCGCGCTAGGCACTTCATTGTCCAACTCCTGCGCATGCGCCGCATAGTTGCGCCCAACACATACTACTTTACCGATAGAAGTACGCAGACGTTCGCTATTATCAATGCTGGTATCGCTATTGGTATCAGTGGTGCCAGCAGTATCTTTCACATTACCAATAATAGCATTAGCGATGGACATATGGGGCGATGAGCTCATACAGTTTCCTTACGGCCGATTTTTTAATTTATGACCACTATAGCTTTTTTATTTTGCCGTGCCTACTGTTAAGGAATGGTATTGGTAACCACGTCTGGCGGCACATAGCTGGCGTGACGATTCATACGTTTTTCAAACAATCTAAAGCTAAATAAAATCACCCACGATAGCAGCAGATAAACAACACCGGCCGCAAAGAACAATTCCATCAAGGTATAAGTACGCGCACTAATCGTACGCGCAACGCCCGTGATATCCATCAACGCAATGGTGGATGCCAGCGCACTTCCCTTTAGCATAAAGATAACTTCATTACTGTAAGCAGGAATCACAATGCCAAAAGCGCGCGGTAAGGTAATACGCGTCAGCTTCTGCCATTTTGACATGCCAATGGCATCGGCGGCTTCAAGCTCGCCCACAGGAATATTTTGGATTGCACCGCGAATAATCTCTGCCAAATAGGCGCTGGTATTAAGGGTAAAGGCGATGATGGCACACCAATAAGCTTGGCTAAGTACTGGCTCCCATAAAAACGAGTTACGTACCGCTTCGAACTGCCCCAGCCCATAATAAATCAAAAATATCTGTACCAGTAGCGGCGTGCCACGGAAAAAGAAGATATATAAAAATGGTAATACTTGCACCAGCCAATTTTTGGACAGGCGCAATAATGCCAAAATCAAACCAAAAAACAACCCAATAATACCCGAGAATACAACGAGCTGGACAGTCAATACCGCGCCGCTCATTAAATCAGGGATATGGTCAAAAATGACCTGCCAATTCCAATCCATAGTAACTCTCCTCTACCCTATGGTCGATTGACTTTGAGTGGTTTGATAGTGGGTTTGACGGCTGAGCTTTTTAGCATAACGCGCCGCCGGATTGGCACGCCACTCAAGCCACATCATAAAACCAGTAATCAACATGGTCAGACCCAAATAAATAATCGCCGCTGCCATATAAAACGTAAACGGCTGCTGTGTCGACTGCGCCGCGCGCGACGATTGATACATGATATCTTTGAGACCGACGACCGACACCAAGGCCGTATCTTTAAGCAATACCAAAAACAAATTGCCGAGACCTGGCAGTGCAATCTGCCAGACTTGTGGCAAGGTAATACGATAAAAAGTCTGAAAAGGTCGCATGCCAATCGCTTGCGCCGCTTCTCTTTGCCCTATTGGAATCTCTTGAATGGACATGCGAAAAATTTCGGTCGCGTAAGCACCAAAAGCAATTGATAACGCCATCACCCCGCCCCAAAACGCGCTAATCTCGATATAGTCGTTATAGCCGAACTTTTTGAGGATGCTCATGAGCAATATCGAGCCGCCGTAATAAATAAACAGCACCAATAACAGCTCAGGGATGCCGCGCATCGTGGCAGTATAGACCGTCGCAAGCTTACGCAGCAGCCAGACATTGGACATCTTGGCGGTCGCGCCAAGCAAGCCTAACGCCATACCGATGACCAGACTGGTCAACGCAAGCTTTATAGTGACGGTAGCGCCGCTTAGTAATAGCGCGCCAAATCCTTGTAAATCAAACACAATTATCCACTCAGTCTCTTTATATTAGCAAGTTGCAAAATATGAGTTAAAAGAATCAGCATCAATAGCTGAGCGCTGCGAATAGTCGTATGACCAACCGCATAGATGGCGGTTTTTTGCGTCATAGAATGACGTGATATTCATACGATTACGGCGGCGGAAATTGACACAGTAGAAATGAGCGCTGATTTTATCATATTCGCTGCCAGCTATGTTAATACTCACGCATAAAAGCGCTGCCTAAATAGGCACTTATCAGGATAAATAGTAAAAAAATCAGTGCTATTTGATAAAAGTTGACCAGCAATAACGATAAAAAAGCAAAAAGACATCACCCTGATGGTAATGTCTTTTTGCTTTTATGACTTCACGTTTACCACTAAATAGAGAAAACTGTGATTAATATAACGATGAGAATAAGTGCTTATTGCGCTGCCTTTTCTACCGTTGGTTCGGTTGATGCTGTCTCAGTGATTACCGCCTTAGCTGGTACGGCAAAATATTTTTGATTGATTTTATCATACGTGCCATTGGACTTTAGATTGGCCAAAGATTTATTAATTTTGGCTTGCAAGGCTTCATCGTTAGGACGTACGGCAATCGCAAAATTATCATTGATATCTATCTCATCGCCTTTGATTGCATAATTGCTGCCTGATGCTGAGCCAAGCCACTCTAGCGCTGGGAGTTTGTCAGATATCATGGCATCAACGCGACCAGAACCCAAATCCAAAAAGGCATTACTTAAGGTGTCATAAAGCTTCATATCAGCTTTTGGATAAGCGTTTTCTAACCACTGCGAAGAGATGGTCGAGCGCTGCGCAGCAATAGAATGCGCATCGATATCGCTGCTATTGGCAGGATCAAAACTGCTGTCTTTTTTGGCTAAAAAAACCAAGGCATTGCTAAAATACGGATCAGTAAAGGCCACTTGCTTTGCACGCTCTGGCGTGACCGACATCGCCGCGACGATGGCATCATATTTACCCGCTTTAAGCCCCGGAATAATACCGTCCCAATCTTGCGCTATGATTTCACAAGTCATCTGTAAATCGTCACAAATAGCATTGGCGATTTCAACATCGAAGCCGCCAAGCGTGCCATCGGCATTGGTGTAATTAAAAGGGGCATAAGCGCCTTCGGTACCAATACGTAGTACATTATCATCGTCGCTCGCAGCGCCATTATTATCAGCCGCTTCTGACGTTTTAGTCGTATCCGAGCTCGCGCTTTCGTTAGTCTCATTTTGACCATTACTACAGCCCGCTAAAGCCAATAGTGCCGCTAAGGCTAGCATCGATTTTGTCTTTAACAAGTGCTTACTAGCGGATGAGGTAACAGAGGACGTACTAGACATAGGGGCTAAAAGAAGATGGTTGCTCATAATCATCCTTGATATTGTTATTTGGCATTATTAATTGGCATTGGTACTTAATATCGTTACTTAGCAAAATATTATAAACGGCATAAAGCACGCTTTAGTCAAAACGTGCTTTATTAAAATCAGCGCTTATCTAATAAACTATTAGAGACAACTATATTAATTAGTCGCCGTTTCTGCTTGCTCTTCTTTGGCAATCACTGCATTGGCATCGACATTACCATCATCAACCACGACTACTTCTTTGACACCCTCAGTCGCTACTGCTTGTTGCGCCGCCGCCGTTGAGCTGGTACCAAAATAGCTACCAGTGATTTGGTCATAAGTGCCATTATCTTTTAGTTCAGCCAACGCTTTATTAAACTTGGCAACCAATGGATCGCCTTTACGGAAGGCAATACCCATCGCATCATCGCTGGTGCTGATCTCTTGACCTTTGACCTCGTAGTCTTTACCGGCTTCGGTTTTTAACCAGTCGATACCGGTGACTTTATCAGACATCATGGCACGGACGCGACCTGAGGTTAGGTCTAAATAAGCATTGTCTTGAGTGTCATAAAGCTTGATGTCAGAGTCGGCATGTTTTTCTTGCAGATATTGTGAAGCAACAGGCTGACCTTTTAGGCCATCGACGCTAATATCATCGCCTTTTTTACCGATGAGGATGATACCAGTATGAAAGTACGGGTCGCTAAATTCTACGACTTCTTTACGCTCAGGCGTGATTGACATGCCAGCGATGGCCGCATCAAATTTCTGTGCATTTAGCCCTGGAATGAGGCCGTCCCAATCTTGCGAGATAACTTCACATTCAGCTTTCATTTGCGCACATAAAGCGTCTACCAGCTCAATCTCGTAGCCAATTAATTTACCATCGGCGTCGGTATAGCTAAAAGGCTTATAGCTTGATTCTGTGGCGATTTTTATATGTAAAGGGGCATCGCTTGTAGCAGTGGCGTCCGTATTTTCTGTAGGCGTTGAGCTGTTGTTACAAGCAGCAAGCAGCAGCATCGCTGCACTAAGTGGCGCAAGCCATAGCGCTTTTTTGCTGATTGATGAGGTCATTGAAGTGATCATAGAGGTTATTCCTTAATATATTTACCAGCCGTTATTCATCCGCAATGGGTCAGACATTGGTTAATCAGCGCTTATCGAAACCGTCTGTTGACTAATAGCTATCGGTTAAAGACTTCTCGCAAAGCGCATCAAGCAAATTACTGACCGAAGTTTTCTTGCTCAAGACGGGCAAGCTCACCGTTGCTACGGATTTCGCTCAGCGCTTTATTGAAGTCGTCTTTGATTGAGTCACCTTTACGGACAGCAATGGCAATATTATCGTCGTTATCAATCTCATCACCCACGATACCAAAACCTTCTGGATTGTCCGCTAACCATGATTTGGCAGAGACTTTTTCGGCAAGTACCGCATCGCTACGACCAGATTTTAGGTCTAAGTAAGCATTGTCATAATTATCATAAAGCTTGACGGTGTTGCCGTCTTTACCTTCATAATTGTCTTGTAAATACGCGCCAGGTGTCGTTGAGCGCTGACCACCAAGCGTTAGATTTTTAATGGATTTGGGGTCAAAGCCACTTTTGGTATCGGTAAGCCAAACCATGGTATTGGCAAAGTACGGCTCGCTAAAATCAACCTTTTCTTGGCGCTCTTCAGTGATAGACATACCAGCGATGACGGCATCGTATTTTTGCGCCAATAGACCTGGAATAATACCGTCCCAATCTTGAGCAACGATTTCACATTTGGCTTGCATTTGCGCACATAAGGCATTGGCGACGTCGATATCGAATCCCGCCAAGCTGCCATCGGCATTGGTATAGTTAAAAGGAGGATATGCGCCCTCAGTGGCGATACGAATGGTCTTGCCGGCCGTTTCTGCGGCAGGGGCATCAGCGTTGGTATCAGTAGCGTCATTAGCAGGCTGACTACAAGCGCCAAGCATAAGCGCAGCGGTGAAGGTCATCGATGACCACAATAGGCGAGAATTCGACATCATACATTCCTTAAATTCTGATGAGGTTTTTGATATAGGGTTCTGATATTTTGTTCTCTGACGTCCCTGCCAGATAAGCAAGTCAATGAACATAAAGACATAGGCAGACGCCAGTTGCGACTGCCTA
>NZ_DAINDI010000029.1:0-596 GCF_036731945.1 Psychrobacter sp. | reverse complement strand
CAAAAACAAACGTTTTGCATACCAACTGTGATTAATCGGTAATAAATAGGCTAAGAAAATTTAGGCCAAAAAAATTACTGAGGGCAACTTTTGCATCGTAAGCGTTTTAGGTTTTTTGACATTCAACCAAACACCTGTAAAACACTCGCTTCTAGTTTTGACGATGTGATGCCATAAAGTCTTTAACGCGCTCAGATTTTGGATGGTCGAAAACTTGCTCAGGCGTACCAATCTCTTCGATGATACCTTGATGCAAGAACACCACTTTGCTTGATACCTCACGGGCGAAACGCATTTCGTGGGTAACAATCAGCATGGTACGCCCCTCTTCGGCAAGCTCACGCATGACCGCGAGCACTTCATTGACCAGTTCAGGGTCGAGTGCGGAGGTTGGCTCATCAAACAACAGGACTTGCGGCTGCATCGCAAGGGCGCGCGCAATCGCCACTCGCTGACGCTGACCGCCCGATAAATTCGCCGGATAAGCGTCTTTTTTATCGAGTAAACCCACTTTATCGAGCAGCTGTTCTGCATCGCTAATCGCTTGGTCTTTTTTGATTTTTAGGACTTGTGTGGGTCCTTCGATGATATTTTGC
>NZ_DAINDI010000028.1:7164-39888 GCF_036731945.1 Psychrobacter sp. | reverse complement strand
CGCATAGACTTTATCAGCACCCAGCGCATCGACAGCGATACATAAGGTTAACGCAGAATCAATACCGCCTGACAAGCCAACGATAATACCAGTAAAACCCGAAAGATTGACATAATCACGCAAACCGACGACCAACGCTTGGTACATCTCCGACTCGCGGCTTAATGACAATGGCGCTTTTGTCTGTGTATCGAATTTTGCGGTTTTTACGTCAAATGTCGTCAGCATAAGCTGATTCATAAAGCGCGACGCTTCATGAGCAACGCTGCCATCAGATTGAATGGCCATAGAGCCGCCGTCAAATACCAAATCATCTTGTCCGCCAACGGTATTAAGATAAATAATCGGCAAGTTGTTTTCGCGGCTACGTTTGGCAAGCATGGTTTTACGATTGTCTTGTTTTTCAATCTCAAACGGAGAGGCATTTAAGCAGGCCACAAGGTCAGCACCTTGTTTTTTAAGCTCGGCAATTGGACCTTTTTCCCACAAATCTTCGCAGATAAGCAGACCAATGGTGATGCCTTTATAGTCAAATAAGACTTGATTGCGACCTTTATCAAAATAACGGCGCTCATCAAAAACGCCATAATTTGGTAAGATTTGCTTATGGTAGAAGCCTTTTTGATGACCGTTATGTAAAATCGCTGCCGAGTTAAAGGTTCCATGATGATCGACATGCGGATAGCCCACAATCATCACGATATCATCGATATCACTCAAGCTAGACAGCGCGCTTTTGACACGGCCGGATAGGCTGGGACGTAGCAACAAATCTTGCGGAGGATAGCCTAGTAAAGCTAGCTCTGGGAAAATGATGACATCAGCGCCTTGCTCGCGGGCTTGTAGGGCAAGGGCGCGCATTTTTTCAGCATTGGCGGTGATATCGCCGACCAAAAAATGCGATTGCGCTAACGCAAAAGTGACGCTGTCTTGCGATTTAGAGCCTGTATTGGTCTCATTTGACGAATTAAGGTTGGGATTATCAGTATCTTTGGTGGTGTCTTTTGACATTGTTATTGTTCCTATTAATAGGTTGTGTAAATGTGGTAAATCCAGCTTGGTTTCAAATAAAACCAAAGCAAAATAAGTTATAAAAGTAATGCAAAATATAAGTCTTTATTCATGCACTCAAATCATGACTCTTGAATAGAAAGTCTATGCTGAGCGCGGCACTTGGATAGCCATTAATACAATGAATATCGGTATTACTAAAATATGCGGCGCTACTCTAAACGGTAGTGCTTAAAACCGTTTAGAATAGAGTGATAAATGAAGATTGTAAGAAATAATGTTAAAAACGCTAGGGCTGATTTTGCTATAAACCAGTAACAGCAAACCCGCTTAGTAGCATTTAAATGTGCAAATTAATCCCTTTAGTATAACATCAATTGTCTGCACAAATAGAACTGCACAGTGATTTAGCGCGCAAGTTATTACCGCAGAAGTCACTAACGAGCAGATAAATGAGTATTGTTTTATTGCAATAATTTTGTTTGAACATTTTTGACAGTACTTCTCAATATTCGGGTTTGTAGCGTGCAGCTAAATGTAAGTAAAGATTACAACATAGCCTTATTTATTTGGTAGGCTTTGAGGCATAATAAGCCGTTATTATGGTTGGGCTTGCTCTTCTAAATATAGAGAAATGGCAAGTTAAGAGTGATTTTATGAATCACAATTATTTTTATAGTTGAATACTGTTTTTATAACCAAATAACATGTTTATAACCGCACTCTATGGTACGGTAGCGCTATTATCAGACTTATTTTTCGCCATGATTTTGTCTGATTTATGAAGCAAATATCTCGCAAAGCTGACAACGTAGAATTTATAACGCAACACACTCGCTAAGGGATATAAATAATGGACGCGGTCTGTGATTTTTATCCACCTATTTATAAACGTTACAGCAGCGCCAAATTGGCTGTCTGCTGCCCGCTCTTGGTTTATACGCTATGATCGAAAACTGGACAAAAGAATTTATTATTCAGCGCTTATTGGCTATTACTTTGCTGGTGGTGCTGATTGTATTGTGTTTTCAAGTCGTACAGTTTTTTATTGTACCGGCACTATGGGCAGCGATTTTGGCGTACGTCACCTTTCCTATTTATAATTTTTTCCATCAGCGCGTTCGCTTTAGCTCAAACTTTAGCGCTGCCATTATGACGGTGAGCATCACATTGATGATTGGTGTGCCGCTCGTTGCTGGTATCTTTATCTTGCAGCAAGAAGCCTTAAGCCTGATTAGCAATTTAATTTATCGCATTAAGGTTGGCTATTTGGATGTGCCAGACTCTATCAAGGACTTACCCGTCATCGGACAGCAAGTTAAAGATGTGTTGTGGAGAATTAATAAAAACCCAGAAGGCACGCTAGAGGCTTTTCGTCTGTGGGTGCAGTCGCATCTATATTATGGCAAAGTCGCGTTCGATGTCGTTTTCAGTGGTCTTGCCAAAATGGGGATGGCGCTGATGACGCTGTTTTTCTTTTATCGCGATGGCACCAGTTTGGTACGTCAAATCCGCCAAGCCTTACGCAATATCATTGGCAATCGCATCGATGGTTATATTGACTCGGTCGGTACGACCACCCGCGCGGTAGTATACGGCATTGGCTTGACCGCATTGGCACAGGCTTTGCTCGCTGGTATTGGTTATTATTTTGCTGGTGCACCAAGTCCTATTCTACTGACCATTGTCACTTTTATTATCGCTTTAATCCCCTTTGGTACGCCATTTGTTTGGGGCGGGGTGTCTATTTGGTTATTAAGCCAAGGTCATACCGTAGAAGGGATTGGTTTGGCGCTTTGGGGCATACTGGTTATCAGCTGGGTTGATAATCTTATACGTCCTATTGTGATCAGTGGCGCGACCAAAATTCCTTTTATTATTATTTTCATCGGAGTACTGGGCGGTCTGACGGCGTTTGGTTTTGTCGGCTTATTTATCGGTCCTGTGGTATTGGCAATCGGCCTTGCGGTATGGCGTGAGTGGATATCGCAGCACAAGAATGATTTGTTTGCGCAGCACGAAGATATGCTCGCTGACGCTCAGCTGCAACCAAAAGTTAAGGTACAAAACAAAGACGAAAATATCGTTTCTACGGATTAGGGCGTGTGATTAATTTAAACAGCAATTTAAAAACTATTAAAACTAACCTATAAAAAATACACCTTGCTAATCCAGCAATCATTGATAATAAGCCTTTAGAGATAGGGATAATTAAAAATGCCACATGCTAGCACGTCACATAATGAAGCTATGCGTCCTCTAACTATCGTTGCTGATAGCAATATTGCTAGCCTTGATGAGTTTTTTAACGCGTCGACGCTTGGGCAAGATAATAAACGACTAGTGAATATTATTAGCGTTGCTGGCCGTGCTATCAATGCCCAGTTGCTCGCAGAGTGTCAGCCTGACGTACTGTTGATACGCTCGGTGACGCCAGTAGGCGAAGCGCTATTGGCAAACAATAATAGCGTTCAATTTGTTGGTTCGGCGACGATTGGAACCGACCATGTCGATCAAGCCTATTTGGCAGCGCGCAATATAACCTTCGCCAATGCCGCAGGCTGCAGTAAGCACTCGGTTGCGCAGTACGTATTGACCGCTATCTTAACTTTACGTCCACAATATTGGCAGCAATCGACGCCGCCCGTGACCTTGGGCATTATCGGACTGGGCAATATTGGTAGTACTCTCGCGCAATATGCCCATGATTTAGGCTGGCAAGTATTAGGTTACGATCCGCTACTGCCTGCATCGAACATCAATAACGCCAGCTTTGAGCAAGTATTGAGCCAAAGTCATGTAATTAGCTTGCATGTGCCGTTAACCGATAAAAAAGATCAGGCAAATCCTAATGGTAGCGACTATCCAACTCGTCATTTAATTGATAAAGAAGCATTGGCTGCGATGCCAGTAGATACTATGTTAATTAATAGCGCGCGTGGACCGGTCATTAATGCCGATGATTTGCAGGCAGATATTGCCCGTACTGGACGCCAAGTGGTACTCGATGTGTTTGAGCATGAGCCTGAGATAACGGAAAGTTTATTATCTAAACTTGCGATTGCCACAGCACATATTGCTGGCTATACCTTGGAGGGTAAGCTACGCGGTACACAAATGGTTTATGATGCGCTGTGTGAAAAATTAACAGCGGCCCCTGTGCAAACCATGCATAAATTATTGCCACTCAATATGTTTTTATGGTCTGAATTAAAGGCGCATCCAGATAGATTGGTGAAGTTTTATGACATCATGGCAGATGATGCGGCACTGCGAGATAAATTAACAGATGGACAAATAAGTGGCACTGATTTTGATCAATTGCGCCGTGACTATCATTTACGCCGCGAATGGCAGTTTTAAAAGACAGCCAGCTTTAAAGATTAAAACCTCATTTCAAAGCCTATTTTAATTATTTGATTTTTTATTCGAAAACTATAGTAGAGAGTAATGACCCAAGCAAATAACCTTTCCTCTAAACCCAGTTATGCGCCAACGATGACATTAGCGATGGCACAAAGGCGTGCGCAATTTATCAATGCTATTCGGCAGTTTTTTGCCACGCGCCATGTGCTTGAAGTACAGACGCCGTTACTCTCACAAGCGGGTAATACCGATACCTTTTTGCAGTCGGTAGCGGCGCAGGTCACGTATCAAGATAAACCTTGTACCTATTATCTGCATACGTCGCCTGAGTTTGCCATGAAGCGCCTACTTGCCAGCTGGCAGATGCCCCTTTATCAGATTTGTCCAGTATTTCGTGATAATGAGATAGGCGTGCGCCATAATATTGAATTTACCATGCTCGAGTGGTATCAGCCGAACTATAGCCTAGAGGATATGGGCGCTGAACTAGGCGAGCTATTGGAGGCGCTTTACGGTTATCCGATTGTGCTAAGTCATTACCGTTACGTCGATGCCTTTATGGATTTTGTGGGTATCCATCCGTTGACGGCGAGTCTTACCGCGCTACAAGCGGTGGCAGAAGACAAAGGTTTGACAGGATTTGATTTTAATAGTGCAGAAAATGGTGCCAGCAATAGTGAAGAAGATATTCGTCAAAGTTGGTTAGATTTATTGTTTAGTCATGCCGTCGAGCCAAATTTGGGGCACGATTTGCCGACATTGATTATAGAATATCCGCCTGCGACGGCAGCATTGGCGAAAACGGCTATCGATAAAGACGGTAATACAGTCGCCAAGCGCTTTGAGCTGTATATTAACGGTATTGAGATTGCCAATGCTTACGATGAGCTAGCAGACGGGCAGGCGTTAAGAGCGCGCTTTGAGCGAGATAATCAATTGCGCAAGCAGCATAATCTGCCACAAATGCCAATCGATGAGCATTTATTAGCAGCATCTGATGACTTAATACCTTGTAGCGGTATCGCCGTCGGTATTGATAGGTTGCTGATGGTCATCACAGGCGCTAGCAGCTTAGAGGAAGTGATTCCGTTTCCTAGCGGCTTGGCTTAGACTGGTCACTTGCTAGTAGATTTCGATTAGCGATAAATAAGTCAGAAAATCCATAAGAAAAAGCGCGTAAACCATGGCTTACGCGCTTTTTTATTTCTGTGATTTTTATTACGCTGTGAACCTGAGCATTATTCTTTACAGCTTTTACTTATTAGAGATTAGCCAGCGCTGCATCGATGGCGGTCTCACCATTATGCATGCTAAAGACTTTTTTAATCGTATTATCAGCATTAAGTACCGCTGCTAATGTCGTAGCCACATCTTCAATAGCGTTTTCGCCCGCATTGTCATCGTTAATAATGATTTTACCCGTACCAGCGCGTTCTTTTAGCGCACCTGCTTGCACGATGGTGTAATCAAGTGTGCTATTTTCAACCAACCACTGATCGGCGTAATGCTTACAGATATAGTATTCTTTTAAATCGGCAATACCAGGCTGATTCCATTTGCTAGTATCTAAAGAAAATACCGTGCTTAGCATGATATAGCGTTTGATACCTTTATCTTGAACCGCTTGCATTGTCTTGACCGCACCGTGTAAATCGACTTCTAAGACATCTTTCCCACCAGAACCAGCAACAAAATAAACCGCATCGATATCCGATTCAATTTGCTGTTGAATGGCGTCTTTCTCAGCAGTAATATCTAAATCTAACTGACTATAATTGTTATCGCTAAATAATTTTTCATCTTGACGGGTTGTGCCAATCACCTGATGGTTATCCGCTAATAGCTGTTTAACCAAATCTGTACCCACTCTACCGCTAGCGCCAATTACTAATATTTTCATTATCATTCCTATTGTTATATGAATTTTATATGAGTATCTTTACTTTAAGATTTATTATTTAGAATCTATTATCTAAAGAGCAGTTGTTCCAAACTCATTATCTTTAGAAGCTGCATATAGGATAACAATAATGATGAGCACACTTCGTTATGAAGCGTGCTGATTGCATAGTGTTTGGTTATGGAGTGTATAGGGTTTGCAAGAATGGACTTTGTGAAGGTTAATATTTAGAGAGATAAGAAATTTTTTCAGAAGTTTTAAAAGGTAAGGTTTTCAAATTGATAAGTAAGAGAAATGACCGCACCAATTAACGTACCAAGCGATTAAGACCATCGGCAAAGGCTTTTTTGTCGCGGTCGCCGTAAGGTTTCTGCCCGCTCATTTCTTGCAATTCAAGCACGCCTGTACCGCGCATGGTATCCATAAAGTCGCGCATATTGAGCTTTTGCTTGATATTGTTTTTATCATAGACCATACCGCGCGTAGTTAAAACCATACCGCCTTTATCCAAAATATCATTGGCCAAAGGAATATCGCTGGTAATGGCCAAATCATCGGCTTTATCAAACCCTGACGGCACCACGGTCATGACAAGCAGCGGTGATTTGCGCAATTTAATCGGCTGATTGGCGACAAATATTGCCATGGTTTGGGTACGTTCAGCCGTTTTGATGATTAAGTCTTTGGCAATCAGTGGCACCGAATCGGCATCTACCCAAATCTGCATTATTTCTCAGCCTTATCGGTCTTTAACAATGCCTCTGTTTGGCTACCTTTGACTTCATTTTCATTATCTTCTGAAGTACTGTTAGGTTTCGTATTGCTTGCTTCCTCTAGCGTACTTGTTTGCTTCTCGGTAATAGTAGGGGCCAGTTTTTTATCAAGCCCCACTTTATTTGGCAAGACGGCAACCAGTTTGGCTAGAGCAGGTTCTAAATCCGCCACGTCATTTGGCATCAAGGTAATATGCGCAATTTTGCGGTCTTCGCGCTCAGCCTTGTGGTAGCTATGATAATGGGCGCCATCGATATTGAGTACCGCGCTGATATCAGGATACTGACCCAACACGTTCAGCATAATCGCTGGATGAACGTTGTCGGTATCGCCCAAGGGCAGATTGACCACCGCGCGGATATGGTTTTCAAATTGACTGGTAATCGCGCCTTCGATACTCCAGTGTCCAGAGTTATGCACGCGCGGAGCAATCTCGTTGGCTAGCAGATAATCGTTACCGCGCGCATCTTTACTTACAAACAGCTCAAGCGCCATCACACCGACATAACCCAAGTGATTCATCACTGTGGTAATGGCATCGGTTGCTTGCTGAAATAAATGGCTGGTACCAACGGCAGGGGCGCGGGTTTTGGCTAAGATACCATGATGATGGTGGTTTTCGACCAAATCATAGCAGCGCACCTGACCATTTTGCGCGCGTACAGCAATGATAGACACTTCACGGCTGAAGTTAATAAAGCCCTCTGCAATTAATGGCGCAGGCGTTGGGGTTAATGAGCCTTTACCGCTAACCGCATCTTTTAGCTCATGCCAAGCAGTTTTAATATCGCTGTCTTCTTTAATGACAAACTGACCCTTACCATCATAACCGCCGCGGCTGGTTTTGAGCACGATCGGCAATCCTAGCTTGTCGCAAGCTTGCTTTAATTCGGCTTCAGAATTGACCGCCATAAATGGCACGGTGGCGATATCAAGTTCATTAAACATGCCTTTTTCTTTTAAGCGATCTTGAGCGATATCAAGGGCAAGCGGTGGCGGGAACATACCTTGTTTGCTGCCTGATTTTGATAGATGCGCTAACTGCTCAACAGTCGCCGTTGGCGTGTTTTCAAACTCTAAAGTAAAGACGTCAGCTGCGGCGATAAATGCTTCTAATTGCTCGCTAGGAAAAACTTTGCCGTATAGGCTGGCAGGGCAGTCGGCGTTGTCTTCTAAAAACACGCACTGATAGCCGAGCGGCAAGGCAGCTTGGGCGAGCATCATACCAAGCTGACCGCCGCCTAAAATACCGATGGTATGGATGGTTTGGGTAACAGGATAAGCATTGGCGGTAGTCATGGCAGGCTCTTTACATTTAAAATGAATAAGGGTTTTTAGTAAGGAATTAGCTAAAAATTAAGGTTAGAAATAGGAAAAGGTGCACCGTATGCACCTTATCTTTAGTAAAACTCATTTGGCTATAAATATCAAGTTTAGCGCATGGTAAGTATAAAATATTACTAGCAAGAGTATTGATAACAGCAACTTTTGCTAAAAGTTTGACTCATCTTGCTTACTTTATTGATTAATTAATAATACCAGGCGTTGGACTTGCAAGAATGGTTTCTGTTTGCGCTTGACGCATATTATCAAGCTTAGTAGCAAGCGATTCATCATGCAAGGCAAGCACCTGAATGGCAAGGAGGGCCGCGTTATAGGCACCAGCAGTACCAATGGCTAAGGTGCCAACAGCCACGCCCTTTGGCATTTGTACGATAGAGAGTAGGCTATCCCAACCGCTAAGCATTGATGATTTAACAGGCACACCAAACACAGGCAGCGGCGTTTGACTGGCACACATACCGGGCAGATGTGCCGCGCCGCCCGCTCCAGCGATAATCACCTGCAAGCCATTATTTTTCGCGCTTTTGGCATAGTCAAACAATCTATCTGGCGTACGATGGGCTGACACCACTTCACATTCAAAAGCAATATCAAAGTCAGCAAGCAACTGCGCCGCTGCACTCATGGTCGCCCAATCCGACTGCGAGCCCATGATAATGCCAACTTTTGGTTGACCAGCAGGGGAGGTAATAGGACCGTTTTGCTCAATAGCAGCGTTTTGTGTAGTAGGGTTCACAGTAGCGGAGGTGGTGCTCATGCTTTGATATCCTCAAAAAGACCATCATACAAAAGTTTTGCTGCCTTCGTAAAGCCAAGTTTGTCGTTTAATGTCAAAGCTGACCAAATAGCAGTTTTTTATGTCGCGGTTTTATAAATTTATAATGGACCTTCATCATGACGATATTGCACAAAGTTACTGGCTTTCAATGGTAATGGCTGCTCAGTATCAAGCTGATAACAGGTCATATAACCGCTATCTATGGCTGCTGAATAATCGGTGCAAACCACTTGATTGCTCAATGGTTCAGGATTGCCAGTAAGCCAATAATGCCCAATAAACACGGGTTTATGCGTTTTTAGCGCGAATTCAATGTTCTCTGCCATGGCATCGTTTGGAATCTGCGCCAAGCCCGATTTTGGCGCACGGGCGATTTCATGTATAGGCCGCTTATTTAGCTCGTCAAGCCACCAGCGCACGCGTACTTGTGAGCGCGCTGCCCCGTCTTTATCGACCATGACCAAACCCTTAGGCAACGCTGTTTCCACACCTTTTAACACACGCTCAAGCGCCTCATAGGCAGGGCTATGTTTTTGTGAGGTGGCAATGACCGCTTCAGGGGTCAAGCAGTTATCAGCAGTTAGTAAAGGTTTTAATACCTCCATGCTATCAACATCCCAGCAAGCGTGGACAAAACAAGCATAATCGGTCTCAAGCCAAAGCGGTATCTCATAAAAGCGCTGCAACCAGTATTGATGCGCTTCTGAGCCAAAGGGCACTTCGACTAAAAACGCTTCATGTTGGCGTACATGAACATCGCTATGCGAGCGTAAATAGCGCTCGGGCTGCTTTGGATCAAGCATCGCAAAAGCCAAAGCATTGTATTCATGATTGCCCATCACCGCATCGGCCACGCCCGCATCTAGCATCGCAAAAACAATTTCAAGAGTGGCAACCTGCTGCGAACCTCGGTCAATCAAGTCACCAATAAAGAGCGCCCGATGACCTGACGGCGGTACAAAGTGGCTGCCATTATGCACATAGCCCAACTGTTTTAGCAGCCCAACCAATTTGTCTGTATAACCGTGAATATCACCAATAATATCTATAATCATAATTATTTATTAAATTCTTAAATACTTTGTTAAATAAAAATTAGTGCAAAACATCAAACGTTATCAACTAGCAAATTTAAAACTAAAGATTCTAAAACTAACCGCTCTAAAGGCCAGGAGACAATAGCGCATTCAAAAAGTGCGGCAAGACGCGAGGTTCTAAAATAATTGTCGCAATCACTCCAAACGCGCCGCCCCACATATGCGCCATATGATTGATATTGGAGCCGCCGCGTTTATCGGCGTAAATACTATAAGCAACGTAAGCGACAGCAAAAACTATCGCTGGAATAGGAATAATGGCGAATAAGTAAATCTTTTCCCACGGTGCCAGTAAAATAAATGCAAATAGCACCGCCGAAACCCCACCTGAAGCACCAAGGCTTAAATAGCTAGCGCTTTTTTTGTTTTTAAGATAGCTTGGTACCATGGCAATCACGATAGCCAACACATAAAAAACCACAAAACCATAACCGAATAAAAATGGCTGATATAAGCCTTCGATAGCCCGGCCAAAAAAGTATAGGGTGAACATATTAAACAGCAAATGCATCGCATCGGCGTGAATAAAGCCGTGGGTCACAAAGCGATCCCATTGACCGTTATTCACCGCTGGCGGATAAAAGATCAGCCGATTAAATAGGGTTTTATTTTGCCACGCCAATAAACTGACAATAACCGTAATAATGATAATAAGCGTCGTGTGGTTGAACAAAGGAGAGTCCTTAGGCCGAGCCTGATAGGGGGCAGTGTTATAGAGCGTAGTGCTTAAAGACCAAATAAGTTGGATAAAAAATAACTAAATATGGATGCTGAAAATAGCTAAAGCTTACACCAACAGTAATAACAGTGATGCTAAGGCAAAAAACCAATAGACGACAAAATTATGCTTTAATAATCGTTTATATTGAATAATATAACAGCGTAACAGGCAACTAAGTAATGCTTCGTATACTGACCGTAACGTTTAACGACAGAATAAATATTTACCAAAAATAAATAATTAATCGGTGATATTTATCCAGTTTTACGCTTGTTGAAATTTTAAAAAAAGATTAAAAATAATAGGCAATTTATATGCCAGTATTAGCTTGTTAAGTACTGACTAAGTACCGACTAAGTGCTGACCTATTAAGCGCGCATTTTTATGGGCGTGCTACAGTCTACAGCGTATAAAACCGAAGTCAAAAAAGAATCGCTGTCCCATATCTTAAATCAACGCCGATAAAGGCTGGAACTTATGAATATCATCGACCAATTAGAGCAGATAGTAACCCCAGCCGTCTTAGGTAGCCAGATTAATAATGAACATGTTATTGATGGTCATCCTATCGATAACGGCAGCGTGTCTTATGTCAGCTTATTGGAGCAGTTTTATGCCATTTTGGCGGCGCGTTTGGCATTGCCGCAAATTTACTCGCAGTTATTGCGTGATGATGAGCCAATTGCTAATGAAAATATAGTAGAGACGCCATTATTTGAACAATTATGGCAAGCCCCAAGCGCGCGCCAAACCATTATCGAGGAGCTGGCAGCGACCCATCATATTGATAAGTTGACTACCAACAAGCTTATTATGAATGCTGCGCCACTGGCTTATCGTGAGCTTAAAGTCATGGCCAATGGGCAGTTTTTACCGGCGTTTTTACAAAGTGAGCAACCTTCACTGCGCCATTACCTGCCAATATGGGCAGCGCCACTTATTACCGTCGCACAAGATAACCCTGATGAATTGTTTGATTATCAAAACGCCATAGTCAATGCGGCGACAGAAACTGTTTTATTAAATAAAGATGCTACTGAAGCAAGCGTAGTAAGCCCTTCTGCAAACTTGATAAAACAACCAAACGTGGCAACAGAACTTGCTAGTGAAAGCTTTGATAACAGCCTAACTGCGAGCGCTATTCATGCCAATCCTGCTGAGCATTACTTAGCAGAAAACAGCAGTTTAAAGCGCGAAAAAGTACGGACGCGCAACCAACGTAATGACTTATTAATACGGGTGTTTTTACTATTTGCTACCATCGCAGCGATTGGATTGGTATGGGCATTTTTAATTAAGCCTAATGAAGTCCCGCCTATAGAGCCAGTGGCGACTGCACCTGCTGTGGTAGTGCCTGTCGCTGAGCCGCCCGCGCAGGTATTAACGCCCGCTACGCTTATCGTTGGCGTGGATAATAACGGTAATTTATACACTTGTAGCGCCTCCGTCGGTGACGCCGCGCTACAAAGCACCCTACAACAAGCGCTCAATAGCAGTTTTGGCGAGCAGGCAGGGATGTGTCAGTTTACGGTACAAGAAGGGGTGGCTAATAATATTGCCAATATGCCTATTGAAGCGCTACCCAATATCCTGACATTATTAAGAGCGACGCCGTTTGCCCGCTTACAATTGCAAAATGACCGTATGAGGATAGAAGCGCCAGATGGTATGCAGCTACAAAGATTGACCACTGATATCCGTACTTTGGCACCAGCAATAATGGTAGATAGTACCGCGCCGCTACCATTACCTAATAATGCAGAAAGCGGCATAGGCACTGATAATATGGCGATGAACGGTGCAAGCAATCAGTTTGCCCAAGATGGAAGCAGCATAAATGACCAGTACACTGGCACTAATAATATGAATAACAGTAATGCAAATAACAATAACGACTATCAAACTTCTGATGACGTTACCGGTGATAGCGTGACGCCTGCACCGGCACGCAATAATGATTTTAATAATCCGCCTAGAGCTAATGAGCCTAGAAGCAATGAACCTAGAGCTAACGAGCCTAGAAGCAATGACCGTCCTGCATCGACGCGGCCACCGGGACCTTTTTCAGAATCAGAAGTAGACGACATGGCCAATAGCGTTATCGTGGCGGAGCCTGCGCAAGTAAGATGATAGTTTAAAACGCCTAACAAATAATGAGCTAAAGGACGGTAGGATGAATCATTGACAATCCTCCTTTTTATTTTTGCTTAAAAAGATAGACAGTCATTTCCAGATATAATGGATATGTTAGTAATTTGTACTGTAAAGACTTCGCAGTTACGTGTCACAACTGAAACATTACTTAACGTAGCAATTGCACAACAGCCCATCGATTGTGAATACAACCTTAATACTTTTATAATGACAAAAGTTGAATATAGATAGTGCTGATATTTATTAAGCCGCTTTTTAATACCTAGTGTTTATTAAATGCTGATATAAATATTAATATTAAAAAATATCGTTATTAAGAAATATCAGTGCTATTAACTTTTTATTTTTTTGAGAATGCAGTTTAGTGCAAAACAATTATTCAAAATAACAATTATTGAGGAATGATATTATGGACATTATCAGTCACTTAACGCGGACAGTTAGCCCTGCAGTATTAGGCGATGATCGCAATCCCGCTAAGCAGAACTTACTTGAGCAATTTTATGCTATTTTTGCCGCACGCCTAGCGGATAATACGACTTATACGCGTTTTGCTAATGAAAATATCGCCCGTGATGACCAAGGGTTTTATGACCGCGTATGGACCGATGGCGCTCACCGCGATCAAATCGCCCGTGAGCTTGCAGGTAAACATAACGTTGATGCAACCGCAGCCCGTGGTTTGATTGCGATGGCCGCACCGTTGGCGTATCACGAAATCAAAAGCTTGGCCGGAACCACGCCCGTGCCACAGTTTTTGAATGACAATCTTGCCAGTTATCAGCACCATATTCCGGCATGGGCGAGCGCCGTTCTGCCTGCAGGTATGATTGCTGCACCAGCTGGTGCTCATGTGTCTGATACCGTCAGCACTGCACCTATTCGCCGTGAAGAGGAAGAAAAAGGCAGCTTTATGAAAGCGCTGCTACCGATTATCGGTTTGATTATCTTAGGCGCCTTGGCGTGGGCGCTACTTAGAGGTTGTCAAGACAATCCTGAGCCAGTCGGTACGCCAGTTGCCACTGAGCAGCAAGCGGCTAATGACGGACAAACAGTGGTTGCAGCCGATATAGAGCCGGCTTCACTGCGTATTGCGACTGGTGAAAATAGTGGACTATATGCCTGCCGTATGAACGTCGGTAACGAGACGCTACAAGGTAACGTGATGGACGCGTTGGCAGCGACATTTGGTGATGAAGCCAATAATTGCCGCGCCGATGTCGATGATAACTTCTCGATCGATATGCCAGCTGCCGCTCAGCTTTCTTCTATTTTACCAATCGTCAAAAATGTACCCAATGCCAGTATGCTTATTAAAGGAGACACCATTACGGTCAATGCACCAGATGCCGCAGCATTAGACAAATTGGTTGCTGATTTACAAGCCGCGGCACCAGCCATGACGGTACAAGCAGAAGGTCCGCTCGATGAACAAAGCGAGATTGATCGCAGTTTAGCAGCATCACAAGCGGCAATGCAGAACCTTGGTCAAGACCCAGATCCCCGTGATGTGGCACGCGCGCTGAGCCTGCAAGTCGTGAACTTTGAAGTAGATAAAGCCATTATTCCAGAAGCTAACAAGCCACTATTGGACAATGCTGTTCAGATTATGGAACAAGTGCCAGATATGAAGCTGATGATTATCGGTCATACTGATAAAACCGCCGATGCCGCTTATAATATGCAGCTGTCACAAGAGCGTGCGCAATCGATGAAAGATTATTTGGTCGCGCAAGGTGCGGATCCAAGTAAGCTTATGACCAAAGGTATGGGTGAGACAGATCCAATCGCTGATAACGCTACAGAGCAAGGTCGTTTCCGTAACCGCCGTATCGAGTTTGTGGTATATGATGAAACAGCAATGGCCAATGATGGCGTGGCGATTAGTAACGGTGCGCTCGATCCAGACTTAAATCCATTAGACAGTAATAATGATGATTTAATGCCTGACAGTGATGACCGTACAGGGAACAATTTACCTGCACCGAAGAGTTCGATACCGACATCGAATAGCAGACCAATTGACCCAGATTTAAACCCATTAGATCGCAATAACGATGATGTTTTACCAGATGGCGATGATGCCAGTCGTGGTACTGCCTTAGACCCAAAAGCCAGTAATTAATAAATGTTCTACTGACTTATAGTTGTCTATCGATAGCTAGTATTAATATTAAAAAGACCGCATCTTATGTTTAAGGTGCGGTTTTTTCTTGCATCAAGTAAAACTGGAATAAAGCTGCTTTGGTTACATGAATTATCTATAAGCGGTTGGGTCTTTTGACTCAGTAGGTGCTTTCGTTTGATTGGCAAAAAAGGTCTGTAAGATATTTTCCTTTGCTTGGTGCCAATAATCAAATTGCTGGCACGTTGATTCAAGGTCGCCCTGCCAAACAGGTATTTGTCCACGCATGGTTTTAACACGTTTTTGGTCTGGATAGGGTAGCTCTTGGGCGGCTTTGGCCGCTTCGTGAGCGGCAACGCGATCATTACAAACCAGAGCAATATCGCAGCCTGCTTCAATTGCTGCTTTGACGCGGGCGCTAACATCACCTGCTGCTTGTGCGCCTGCCATCGATAAATCGTCAGAAAATAAAACCCCATCAAAATTCAGCTGTTTGCGAATGATGTCTTTGAGCCAAATTTTTGAAAATCCAGCGGGTTTATTATCGACTTGTGAGAAAATCACATGCGCCGGCATTAAAGCATCAAGCCAAGGCAGTGTCTGCGTAAACGGCTGCATATCGCTATTGATAATCTCATCTAAACTACGTGTATCGACAGCCTCTGCCACATGCGAGTCAGGCGCGACGGCTCCATGACCGGGGAAGTGCTTACCGGTGGTTGCCATACCCGCCGCTTTCATACCGCGCATAAACTGGCTTGCTAAAGCGATAATGGCTTGCGGATTTTGATGAAAACTGCGATCGCCGATTACTTGGCTGATACCGCCTCTATCGAGCACCGGCGCAAAGCTCAAATCAATGCCGACCGCCAATACTTCTGCTGCCATCAAATAACCACAATCGTAAGCAAGGCTCAAGGCGCGGCTAGGGTCTTGGTCAAATAAATCGCCGAGCCTACCCATCGCCGGCAATGGCGTAAAACCCTGACGTAATCTGGCAACGCGGCCGCCTTCTTGATCGACGCCAATCAATAAATCGGCATTGTGCTGGCGGATATCGTCACACAAAGCTCGCACTTGCGCCGCATCTGCCACATTGCGGGCAAATAATATCACCCCACCTACTTGTGCTTGTTTGATTAAACTGACATCTTCAGCAGTCAGTGCGGTACTATCGATATCAATCATTAAAACGCCGTACATTGCGTAATCCTTATCAGGCTAGAGGGTGGTTTTCTCATTTGCACTATATTATAAGTCAAATCGAGACAGAGCTTAGAGATGAGAGGGTTTTTTCTTATGGATAATCTTTTTGTTGCGGACGGTTTGGCGCTACTCACTTTTACCTTATATTATGCCAGTGATTGCAAGATGCGCATAATGGCGGTTTGCTTGGCTTAAATAAATTAGGTTTAAATGATAATTTTAAACAAGATGATTCACACTTATAACCAAATGCACCAATGGATGCGCTACAACATAGCCAGACCGCGTGTAAGATTGTTTATACAGATTGAGACAGTGGCGTATTTATAGCTGTGCTAGTATTGATTGATTTTTAACCATAAAAATAATGCCTTACCCTAAGATAATTATCCCATATTTGCCTGCTTTTAATGCTAGCGTAACCTATGGTTTAATGGTAAATATAATAGGGTAAAAAATCGCGACATTTTTTGGCTCATAGTCTATTAAATAACCTTTATTGGTAATAAAAACTCGGCATAGTTTGCATACTTTTAACTTAAAATAATTAGGTATATACGATGAAAAAACAACCAGCACAGTGGTTACTCAGTGCAGCGTCAGTGGGCGTCGCTGGTCTGATCCTCACTCAAAGCTACAGCACCGCAATGGCTGATAGCAATACAGCAGGCTTTAAAGCCACCCCTGAACAACAGGTTACTACCCGCCAAGTAGCCGCCTTGCTGGATCGTAGCCATTATCTCAATCAGCCGCTCGATAGCGACATGGGTAGCGAGATTTTGTCCATGTATATTGACAGTCTCGATCCAAACCATACTTTGTTTTTGCAATCTGATGTCGATGAATTTAAGAAAAAATATGCTGACGAATTTGCCGCGCGCCTAAAACGTGGCGACTTATCGGCTGGAGTCGCGGTTTTTGAGCGTTATCGTAAGCGCTCTAATGAATATTTTACCCTATCAAAACAACTGCTGAAAACCAAGATAGATTTAACCAGTAAAGATAGCATCGTCCTTGACCGTGAAAAACTCAGTCATTTTAAAACCAAAAAAGAGCAGCGCGATTATTGGACGCGCCAGCTGAAATTTCAGTTGATGAGTATTACTTTAGGTCAAGAAGATGAAAAGGCGAAAGAGAAAGTCTTTTTAAGTAATCCTGACATCACGCGCGGTCAAGACTTGCTGCGTAATGATGAGCGCACGCCAAGTGAGATTTTGCTCAACCGTTTATCACGTCAGCAAGAGCAGCTTGCGCGTCTAAAAGATGATGAAATCATGGAAACCATCTTAAATACGGCGATGCTTACTTATGATCCGCACAGTAATTATTATGCGCCGATTCAAGCTAATGAGCTACAAATTCAATCGAGTCTGCAATTAGAAGGCATCGGGGTTTCGATTCGTCCTGACCGTAAAAACCCAGATTATACCCGCATTGTCACCTTGGTAGATGGTGGCCCAGCGGCGAAATCTGGGCAGATTAAGCCCAATGATTTGATTATTGGTATTGCCAAAGACGGCGAGAACATGGTTGATGTGGTTGGCTGGTCAACGCGTGAAATCGTCGGTCTGATTCGCGGTAAACGTGGCACCTCGGTGACTATCAAAGTACGTCAACCAAATACGCCCGATACCAGCGCCCGTAATGTGACGGTGGTACGCGATATTATTCAGCAAGAAGAGTCGGGCGTAAAACAGCGTGTTGTCGAAGTGCAGCGTCCCAATATCGATAAAACGCCCAAACGTATCGGTGTCCTTGAGATACCAAGTTTTTATCTCAACTATCGCGCGCGCCGCAATGGCGAAGAGTACCGTAGTGTCAGTGACGATACCGAAAAAGCGCTTAAAGCGCTGAATAAAGAAAATATCGACGGTCTGGTGGTTGATTTACGTAATAACCCAGGCGGCTCGCTCGATGAGGTCGCCAAAATGCTTGGTTTCTTTATCAAGAGTGGTCCATTGGTACAGATTCGCGACAATCGCGGCAATATTCAAGTCTACCGCGATGACGATGGCGGCGAGCAGCTTTATAACGGCAAAGTGGTTGTTTTGACCAACTTAGCCTCTGCCTCTGCAAGTGAAATCTTTGCCGCCGCGATTCAGGATTATGGCCGTGGCCTCGTTGTCGGTAGCACAACGACCGGTAAGGGCTCGGCGCAAATACAGCTAGACAGCTTGGCTTTGGGTACAGCAACGCTCACGCAGCGTAAGTTCTACCGCATCACTGGTGGCAGTACGCAAAACAAAGGCGTGGTCCCTGATGTTGAATTGGTTAATATCTACGATGATGCAACCTTTGGCGAGCGCGCGCAGAAAAAAGCCTTACCGTGGGATACGATTAAAACCGCGCCTTATAAGCCCGAAGGTAAATTTTCTGCCAATACCTTAGCAACGCTAAATCAGCAATCAAAAATCCGTCAGCAGCAAAATCCGCATTTTGTGTATCTGTCAACGCTAAATGATATTCGTAATATGGAAGATGAGAAAAAACCGATTCCTCTTGATATCAATAGTCGCCGCACCAAAATGCAGCTGATAGAAAAACGCTCACTGGAAGCGGAAAATAAACGCTTAATTGCAACGGGCGAGCGTCCTTATGCCAATTGGAATACTTATCAAGCGGCTATGGATGCAAAATTTGAAGAGCGCAGTCAGATGAAAGAAAGCGAGCGTCCTGAACTACCAGAAGATGAAGCGTTCATTAAAGAAGCGGCTTATATCATGCTTAGCGCTGACCCAAAGGTGCAGGCTAGCCCAGAAGAGAAGCTATAAAAAAACGCAACTTTTGAACAGTCATTATCGGCAATAAAAATGCGTGTAAGCATATGCTTACACGCATTGACGTTTAGACCTCTTACTAACCTCATGCCAATCTGCGATTATAACTGTACGGCACGATTGAACGAAAAGGTTCATAGATACTAGGGATTGGTATCGCAAAGGTCGCATCAGGGATAGGTGGTTTGCTGATTAGGGAAGATAAGGCTGGATGCCTGAACGTTATAAGATGCTCCGGGATTAAGTATCTGATAACATTAACATGGATGGTTAGTGATAAAAGCCGCATAATACTTGTTGTTATGCGGCTTTGTTACGTCTGTAATCTCTAAAACTTATCCAAAAAAAGGTCAGTAGATTGCTCTACTGACCTTTTTAGCTAGACGACGCTAACATTATCAATAACTATTCATTAATAATTAACTATTCGTCTAAGCATCTTATCGTCTAAAAATTTTACGCCAAACTCAAGAAGAGATTAGTGCTCAACGCCACCAGCACCATGGATATGGCCGTGGTTTAGTTCGTCTTCAGTCGCCGCGCGTACTTCTTGAATTTCTACATCAAAGGTCAAACGCTTACCAGCCAATGGATGGTTTGCATCAACCGTCACTTCTTTATCGTTTACGTCAGTCACAGTTACTAGCATCACTTGACCGCCAGCTTCTGACTGAAACTGCATACCAGGCTGGATATCATCAACGCCTTGGAAGTTTTCGCGTGGTACATGTTGTACCGCTTGTTCTTGGTATTCACCGTAACCATCAGCAGGCTCTACAACGGCATTGACTCTTTCGCCAGCAGATTTGCCTTCTAGTTGTTGCTCAAGACCTGGGATGATGTTGCTATGGCCATGTAAATACGCAAGCGGTTGACCTTCTGGAGACTGGTCAAGGATATTGCCTTCTTCGTCTTTTAGAGTGTAGTTGAACTTGACGGCAGTGTCTTTTGCGATAGTAGTCATAAATTATCCTAAATATGTCGTTATTGAAATTTAAATACGGTTGCAATAAACCTAAAAAAGCCAATCAGCCAGCCAAATAGCCACGTCATTAGTTAATTATCATCAGTTTATTAGGGTAACTTTAGCAGTTAGCATCTTTAATTGCGATGCCTGCCAGCGGTTTCAAGGTTAAAATCCGAAAAAATAGCAATTATTGGGCGAATTAATGTAAATAAATATGATTTTTCAGTTTTGGCCGTTGGTAAAGGTAAAAGGCTAAAGTTTGCCAGTTGCGTTTTTGCATGATGGCTTCTACCATAGTCATAAACATAAGGATAATAACGATTATGAATTTATCTTCTCAAGCCTCACCGATTAATAGTTCGAATCAGCAGAGTGCAGATATCTCTTATCAGTTTGACTTTGCGCGGTTTTTAGAGCATTTGGTCGATGTCGCGCTGACCTTTACCGCTGATACTGACACGCCAAGTTTGTGGCTGCCAGCATGGATACCTGGTAGCTATTTAATGCGTGAATTTGCCCGTAATATCACTGCGGTGCATTATGAGATTTTAGATAGCCAAACTCTAAACAATCAAACATTAGATAGTCAACTCACGGACAGTGATAGAAAAACAAACACGTATCGCGCGCAAAAAGTAGATAAAAATATGTGGCAGTTGCCAGAGGCGCGGGCAGGACAGCGCATACGCGTCCATTATGAAGTCTATTGTTATGATTTATCGGTGCGTACTGCGTATATCGACCAGCAGCGTTTGTATGGTAACTTTACCTCATTAGCCTTAGCGATTGATGGGCAAGAGCAAAAAGCAGTAAAAGTGAATTTAATCGTGCCAGCTGCATTTTTAATTGATAAAGACGCTAGTCTTGTGCGCTTGGCGTGCGGACTTGAGGCAGTACAGTCGCAAATTGATAAGCTGCGAATATATACTCTACAAGCAGACAGCTATCATGAGCTTATCGATCATCCGTTTGAGTTTGCCGAACAAGATAGCTTTGATTTTATCATTCAAGATGATAAGCATCAGACGCTTAGCCATCATTTTTATCTTTCAGGTAAGCATAGCGCTAACATGGGACGCTTGCAGCAAGACGTCACCCAAATCTGTCAAACTTATCTAGATTGGCTTGGCGATGCACCATTTAATGATTACACCTTTATGACCTTTGCCAGTGGTCAGGATTATGGCGGGCTTGAGCATATCAATTCGACCAGTTTGATTACCCCGCGTCGCGATTTGCCCAGTATGGATGAGCCAAAAGTACCAAGTAGCGACTATCAGCGTTTTTTGGGCTTATGCAGCCATGAATACTTTCATGCATGGTGGGTCAAAACCGTGCGTCCAGATGTGATGCTAGATGTGGATTTACGGCGCGAAGCCTTTACGCCGCTGCTTTGGGTGTTTGAAGGTTTTACCTCTTATATCGATGATTTTATGTTGCAAGCGTCAGGCGTCATCGATAAGGCAAGCTATCTTAAATTACTCGCCGAACAAATTAATCGCTACTATCAAACACCGGGGCGCGCGCATCAAAGCGTTGCCGAGTCGAGCTTTGATGCTTGGATTAAGCTGTATCGCAACGATGAAAATACTGGCAATGCAGGTATCAGCTACTATAACAAAGGCGCGTTGGTGGCGTTATGCTTGGATTTAACTCTGCTTGCACAAAGCGATGGGCGTTATCGTTTGTTTGATGTGGTTAAAGCTTTTTATAGCCAAGCAAAGCAAAAGGATAATAAACGTATTGGCATCAGTAGCGCCGATATGGGTGCAGTTATCGGGCAGTTTATGCCGTTAGCAGATTGGGAAGAGTTTGAGCGCCGTTATGTCAATAGCGTTGAGGAGCTGCCACTAGAGGCGCTGCTTACGGAAAATGGTATTAAGTTCCACCATAATAGCAAAGAAACTGCCGATAAAAACATACCGTGGGGCATGCGTTGTAGTGAGACGCCGCTTGGATTAAAGGTTAATCGCGTCAACCGTGACAGCGCTGCCGCCAAAGCGGGTATCTCAGCGCATGACGTCATTGTCGCAATCGATGGGATTAAAGCAGACACCAAGCAATTAGCAACGCTTAGCACTGCTACCCGCCCTGTACAATGTCATTTATTTCGCCGTGATGAGCTAATGGTAGTTGAGGTTGTGCCTAAAGAGTTGAGTGATAAAGATACGTACGACGTTAACCAGACAGTTTTCCCGCATAGCATCAGCTTACGGTTAGCAAGGGCGAGTACAAATTGTGAAGACGAAGGGGATTCTGTAGGGTATGCCAATACTGAAGATACATGGCTAAATGCGCTAGCACGCCATCAAAGTGAATAGATAAATAATAAAGCGTGAAGACATTAAAAACCCTTGTTAAGTACGCAGCTCAGCAAGGGTTTATATGTTTAATATTCGGAGTGCTATAAGCAATGGTTAAAAAGCTATAGTTGTTTAACTTGTAGCATTAATTGTTTCTTTGATCGCTTCTTTATCATTTGCTTCATCATTGATAACGGCGTCATCAGTATCGGTAATCGCGGTATCAGGCGCTTTATTTGCCGCAATCCAGCTTTGCATCAATTCAATCTCAGGCTGCTGGGCGTCGATAATGTCTTGTGCCAATTTGCGCATTTCTTCATCAGTACCATATTGGAGCTGCACTTTCGCCATGTCCACCGCGCCGATATGATGTGGCAGCATACCGCGCGCAAATGCCATATCAGCGACAGGCTCAGCAATACCGAGCATCATATCGCTATGCATGGTATTCATTCCTTTTGCATACGCTTCTTGCATGACTTCGGTATTGGGTTTTGGTTTGGGCGCATCAGGATGGCTTGCGAGCCATTTATTAAGAATATCAATCTCAAGCTGCTGCGAGTCGATGATGTCTTGTGCAAGTTTACGCATGGTTTCATCAGTGCCGTACTTTAGCTCGATTTTTGCCATATCTACCGCGCCGCGATGATGGCCGAGCATGCCTTTGGCAAAGGCGGTATCAGGATCGTTATAACCCATGCCAACCATCATTTCATTATGCATACTGGTCATTGACTTGGTATAGTCTTTCAGCATATCTGACATTTTTTCAGCGTTTACCGTAACATCATTGGCAGCCATGTCGTGCCCAGCATGGGCATCCTCGGGAGCTGTTTCAGATGGTTCATTAGTGACTTGAGTGGCCTCTTCTATTGGCATTACCTCATTATCCTCAGTTGCTGGCTGGCAAGCGCTTAGCAGCAGGGTAGTAGCCACACTGGTAGCAAACAAAGCAAAATGACGAGAGGCAATCATGATATATCCTTACTATCAAAAAAACAGGAAACAGGCTCAACGAAAAATAAGACAGAAAACAAGATAAATAATGCCCAAGTTTAAACCGATATAAAACGCGAAAATAGGGCACGGTTGGCAAATCAGCGCAGTTTTGCATCTTAACAGATAAACCTTACGCGTTCGAGACGCGCCGTTTAATAAGTCGTAATATTTCAATAAAAGCAAAATTGGCTCATATAAGCGGATAAGGTTTAATTTGTCACGCTAATCTAATCGATAATCCCTAACTGCCGACAGCGCTCACTATTTAGGTGAATACGCACAAACTCACCAACGCCAAGCGAACCAAGCTCAAATCCTGCCACCGACCAACGAATCAGACGCAAGCAAGGCAGTCCAACATGGGCGGTCATGCGTCTTACTTGGCGATTTTTGCCCTCATAAATGGTCAGCATTAGCCATGACGTTGGCACGTTTTTACGCTCGCGAATAGGCGGATCGCGTTGCCATAACTCAATCGGCAAATCGGCTTCCCCAACCAGTAGTGCAACTGCTGGTAAGGTTTTGCCGTCTTTTAAATGCACCCCTGCCGCTAGCTGCTCTAATTGAGCCGCACTTACCAAACCTTCGACCTGTACCAAATAAGTCTTCCCTTGTTTTTGCTTGTTTTGGGCGAAGTTCTTGGATGATGGTGGTTGGGTAATGGCTTTATTTACCCGTCCATCACTGGTCAAAATCAACAAGCCTTCTGAGGTTGCATCAAGTCGACCAGCAACGCGCAGCGACTTGTCAGTAAAATATTGCGAAAGAGTGGTGTGGTCATTGTTGCTGTCATCACGAAATTGACTTTGTACGCCGTAAGGTTTGTTGAATAAAACTAAGCTAGAGGTCGACATAAAATGGCATTTCCTAAAAATAAATTGATTGCTAACCGGTGGCACGCATGGCAGTTTAAGTCGATTTTACGCAAAAGTAAAAAGCGGACTGTTGCTAAAAAATAACTCAGATAAGCAAACGTAACAATAACAATAAACGAGATATTAAATAACCCTGTTCATATTGTGGTATTTATAATATTGATTGGTAAAACTGACGTATGCAAAAGAAAAATTATCAGTCATGCTTTTATGTTAGTACACTATTTAAGGTAAATGATTATATTTTTATATCATTCATCTGATAGAAATCATGAAAATGATTATTTTTGCTTCACGCAACTTTGGCGCTTTAGTCATAAAAATAATGGCAAAAAATATGATTTTTAAAATGATTATCTAACATACTTTTAAACCTATTGGCGTATCGGCATTTCACACAAATTATTAATACGTAACTCGCTAGCATAATGCCATTTTAAAGCCAAAATATTTTAGCTAGCATAGCAGAACGCCAAGGAAACTGGCGCAACCAATATATAAGTATAAAAGGAGTTTGACCCCATGCCCTATGATAAAGTTATCGTCCCAAGAGACGGCGCAAAAATAACCGTCAACGCTGATCTGTCCCTAAACGTCCCTAATCATCCGATTATCCCCTTTATCGAAGGCGATGGCATCGGCGTTGATATCACGCCAGTGATGATTAAAGTGGTCGATGCCGCCGTATCAAAAGCCTACAAAGGCAAAAAATCGATCGTTTGGATGGAAGTTTATTGCGGCGAAAAAGCTTCTAAGGTTTACGACGGCGAATACATGCCGACCGAAACGCTAGAGATTTTGCGCGAGTATGTCATAAGCATTAAAGGGCCTCTGACCACGCCAGTTGGCGGCGGTATGCGCTCATTAAACGTCGCGTTACGGCAAGAGCTTGACCTGTACGTCTGTCAGCGTCCCGTACGCTGGTTTGAGGGTGTGCCAAGTCCTGTGCATAGCCCAGAGCTGACCGATATGGTGATTTTCCGCGAAAACTCAGAAGATATTTATGCCGGTATCGAGTGGAAAGCGGGCAGTGATGACGCCAAAAAAGTTATTAAATTCCTAAAGGAAGAGATGGGGGTGACCAAAATCCGTTTCTCAGATGACTGCGGTATCGGCATCAAGCCTGTATCAAAAGAAGGCTCGCAGCGTTTGGTACGTAAAGCTATCCAGCATGCCATCGATAATGACTTACCGAGCGTCACTCTCGTGCACAAAGGTAATATCATGAAGTTTACCGAAGGCGCGTTTAAAGAATGGGGCTATGAGCTTGCCGCTGAACGTTTTGGTGCGGAGCTGCTTGATGGCGGGCCTTGGATGACGATGAAAAACCCAAAAACTGGTAATGACATTATCATTAAAGACGTCATAGCTGATGCTTTTTTGCAACAAATCCTGATGCGCCCTGCTGAATATTCAGTTGTTGCAACCTTAAACTTAAACGGTGATTATATCTCTGATGCGCTCGCTGCTGAAGTTGGCGGTATCGGTATCGCGCCGGGTGCCAATAAGGGCGGCTCAATCGCTGTTTATGAAGCCACCCACGGCACAGCGCCTAAATATGTTGGTCAAGATAAGGTCAATCCAGGTTCGTTGATTCTATCGGCAGAGATGATGCTGCGCGATATGGGTTGGATAGAAGCGGCTGATCTTGTTATCGCAGGTATCAAAGGCGCGATTAAAAATAAAACCGTCACTTATGACTTTGAGCGTTTGATGCCAGATGCTATTTTGCTCAGTAGCTCGGAGTTTGGCAAAGCCATTATTAAACATATGGATGCGTAAGGGCTTTATAGCAGGTGATTTTATAATTTATAGCGCAAACAAAAATCATCTATATTTTTATAGGTGGTTTTTTTGTGCTTATGGTTTTTATACTGATTATTGAATAATAAGTTTAGCTGTCATTTTTACCACGATTTTTACCGCTACCATTCGCTGTCCATTGAACCACCGATAAGCTGGTTGACGCCATTAAACCGAGCACCAAGTAGCCAATCAACGCCTGTAAACTTGCAAAAACCCGAGTGATGCCTTGCGGCCGAAAATCACCATAGCCTGTTGAGGTAAAAGTGACGACGGCATAATAGCAGCACGCCCAAAAATCTTGCGAAATGGGATTGCCGTCGAGCGTGGTGTCGACGATGCCGACTTCGTAATAAAGTGCCGAAAAGGTAAGCAAAAATAAAAAGACATTAAGCGTTGTCATCGCAAGCTCTTTCCATAAATTGCCATCATCGCCATAGATGCGCTGCAAGGTGCTAAAAAGCGACCACATAAAAATACCGCAAAACAAGAAGGCAAGGCCGATCGTAAATATATCGCGCCACCTATTGTCAGGTAAAAAACGAGCCAGTAAATACCATAAACTGCCGGTAAAGATATAAATAAAAAGAGTACCTCTGGCGGTTGTTATTTTTTCTAGTATCATAAGATGTCATCCATACGCTCAGTATTATGCTTAGTCTTAGGCCCAGTAAATGCTCAAAAATAATTTTAACATTGGGCGTCATCTAACCGTAGCAGTAGGGCGCTTTATATAAGACATTGGTGTAGGTGTTTGCTTTGAACGCTTTAAGCAGCACAGAACCCATAAAAACGCCCCAATAGCCTAGGGCTATTGGGGCGTTTGTTTTACGCTGACTTTAATAAAGCTTGTTCAGTCAGCTTGGTTTTATTTGCAACCAAGTATTTATGACAATGAAGCAATAGCTTCGTTGAATAACGGACTTGGACGCATGGCTTTCTCAGCCAACGCTTCATCAGCTAAGTAGTAACCTTTTAGGTCCATCGATTTGCCTTGAACTTCATTTAGCTGCTCAACGATAGCGGCTTCATTGTCTTCAAGTTTTTGGGCCAGCGGCGCAAACTGTGCTTTTAGCTCGCTATTCTCATCTTGAGCAGCCAGCTCTTCTGCCCAATATTTTGCCAGATAGAAATGACTACCACGGTTATCAAGCTCGCCTGTTTTACGTGATGGCGACTTGTCATTTAACAGTAGCGTTTCAGTGGCTCTATCAAGAGCGTCCGCCAATACTTTCGCTTTGGCATTGTCATCGTTTTTGGCCAAATGCTCTAAAGATTCGGTCAAGGCTAGGAACTCACCGAGAGAATCCCAACGTAGATGGTTTTCTTCGATCAGCTGCTGTACGTGCTTCGGTGCTGAACCGCCTGCGCCAGTTTCGAACAAACCGCCGCCTTTCATTAGTGGCACAACTGACAACATTTTCGCACTGGTGCCCAATTCTAAAATCGGGAACAAATCAGTCAGATAATCACGCAAGATATTACCAGTGGCAGAAATCGTATCTAAACCACGAGCAACACGCTCTAAGGTATAACGCATGGCGCGAACTTGTGACATAATTTCGATGTGCAGACCGTTGGTGTCATGATCTTTTAGATAGGTTTTAACCTTTTTAATCAGCTCGTTTTCGTGTGGACGGTATGGGTCGAGCCAGAAAATAACCGGCGTATCTGATTCGCGCGCACGGCGTACTGCAAGCTTAACCCAGTCTTGGATAGGGTCATCTTTGGTCTGACACATGCGCCAGATGTCGCCTTTTTCAACACGCTGCTCAAGTAAGACTTCGCCTGAGTCGATATCGACGATACGTGCGATACCGTTATCACTAGATTCAAAGGTTTTGTCGTGTGAGCCGTATTCTTCTGCTTTTTGTGCCATCAAACCAACGTTTGGCACCGTACCCATGGTGGTTGGATCAAAGTTACCATGCCACTTACAGAAATTGATCATTTCTTGGTAAATACGCGCAAAGGTCGATTCAGGCATGACCGCTTTACAGTCATATAATTTGCCATCAGCGCCCCACATTTTACCGCCGTTACGAATCATTGCGGGCATTGACGCATCAACAATCACGTCACTTGGAGAATGGAAGTTGGTAATGCCTTTTGAGGAATCAACCATCGCTAGACGCGGACGGTGTACTTGGCATGCATGGAGGTCGCGCTCAATCTCTTCACGTAAGCTGGCTGGCAATTCGGTGATTTTTTCGTACAAACTTGCCATGCCGTTATTGACGTTAATACCTAGCTCATCAAATAACGCGCCATGTTTTTGGAAGGCGTCTTTATAATAAATGCGCACCGCGTGACCGAAGACGATAGGGTGTGACACCTTCATCATCGTGGCTTTTACGTGTAATGAGAATAAAATACCGGCTTCGCGGCAATCTTCCATTTCACGCTCATAAAATTCAAGCAGCGCTTTTTTGCTCATAAACATCAAGTCGATGACTTCTTTATCAAGCAAGGCAATTTTTGGTTTTAATACCTTGGTCGTACCGTCTTCGAGCAACAGTTCCATACGCACGGTACGCGCTTTATCCAAGGTCATCGACTGCTCGCCGTCATAAAAGTCGCCGCTGTGCATGTGCGAAACGTGAGTCTGTGACCACTGTTTCCATTCGCCCATCGAGTGCGGATGTTTACGCGCGTAGTTTTTGACGGCTTTTGGCGCGCGGCGGTCTGAGTTACCTTCACGTAATACAGGGTTGACCGAGCTGCCTAAGCTTTTGCCATAACGGCGACGGATTTCTTCTTCTTCTGCGTTTTTTGGCTCGTCTGGAAAATCAGGAATCGCGTAGCCTTTACTTTGTAGCTCTTTGATAGCTGCTTTTAGCTGCTGTACAGAAGCACTGATATTTGGTAGTTTGATGATATTGGCGTTTGGATCTTGAGTCAATTTGCCAAGCGCTTCTAAGTTATTTGGAACGCGCTGCTCTTCGGTTAAGTATTCTGGAAATTCAGCCAACACACGCGCCGCGACCGAGATATCACTGGTTTCAACGTCGACGCCTGCTGTCTGGGCAAATGCTTTTACAATCGGCAAAAATGATAAGGTGGCAAGCGCTGGGGCTTCGTCAGTTTTTGTATAAATAATTTTTGACATGTTAGTAGATTATTCCTTGTTGTCATTAATGAGGTTAATAAGGCTGCGGTATCATTTAATAGCTTTATACAGCCCTTATACCATAATGGTCTACGGGGTTGGTTCGAGGTTCAATCGAGGTCCAAATACATCATTCGTCTTTTATTGCCATTCTTGAGCGAGTATGACGGCGAGAAAAGTTTCGTCGCCAGCCATTTGCGTTTATTCGTCTTTATAAAGCAGGCGCTCGATCAAGCACTAGCTCTATTAAAGAGTGATTATAAAAGGTCACACTCAAAAGACCGTTGCTAAAAATTTATGCAAACCAGCGACTCAATACTCAGGATTTACAATGATCTGAGCGCGAATGGCTGACGCTATATTATAGTTGATCCACTATAAATCTGATATGATGTCAATGTTGTATATTGAACTAAGTATACTATTTTCGCTCATACCCTATGTATCTGAATTATATTAAGCTAATAATAGCCTTATTCTACCAGTCCTCGCTCTCAATATCATCTTTTGCGTGTAATTAGCGCGCTTTTAGTGCCATTTTTCACTTCTGTAAGCTTGTTTGTGAAATGATGCGCTTATCGACATTGAAATAGTCTACATACTTCAAATTATTTGTTTTTAAATTAGCTTTTTTTAGAGTATTTTTTTTAACATACTAACGCTAACAAAACCCAATCCTGCGCCCCATCAATAAAACCAATGAGTAATTTATCCCTACGGCTAGCTATGGTTTATTTATGCGCCTTTGTTTATAACCCTTCTTCATAAAAGTATTTTAGCGCCAGATAATTTTTACTTTTTTGCAAATTGTGACAGCAAACGCGCTGATATTTGCTAGGCTAAACGATAAAAATAAATGAGCTTAATAATAAATTCTAAAAATAGTGTGGTGATGATGAATTTACAATATGCGTTACTCAGTGATAATAGCTGGCAGGATATGGCGCGTTGGCAAACGCCAGATACGCCTTTTATGACATTTGAGTTTTGGCAAGCACTTAGTGATACAGGCGCAATTGGTGAGCAAGCAGGTTGGTTGCCGATTTATGTCTTAATCCATCGACCAAGTGAGACAGATGGCGTTATTGATAATAATGCGAATGACGATACAAGTAATGCTGCGCAGCCAGCGCTTACTTCAGAATCAATAGGGCAGCCTATTGCCGTTATGCCTGTTTTTATTAAAGGGCATCATCAAGGCGAATTCGTCTTTGACCATGCGTGGGCACAAGCTTATGCGCAGTATGGTCTTGATTATTATCCACGCTTGGTGACTAGTGCACCTTATACACCAGTAACGGGACAGCGTCTGTGGCTAGCAGCAGGTGATGCGCTAAACGCAGATATTTTAAAGACAGCTATCGCAGGGGTAGATGATATCGCGCAGCAAGTAGAGGCCTCTAGCTGGCACGGTTTGTTTGCAACGTCTGAGATGGTGGCTATTGCTAACGCGTCAATGCCAACTGATATCGATATAGAAATGGCGCTTAATAATCAAAAAAATAGCGGTATGGTAGAACCGATTGAGCTGCCGATACTTGAGCGGCAGGGCTGCCAATTTTTATGGCAAAATAAAAATGTCAGTCAAAATAACGAGCAGTTTGCCGACTTCGAGGAATTTTTGGCAACCTTTAGAGCCAAAAAACGCAAAACCGTGCGTGCTGAGCGGCGTAAAGTTGCTGAGCAAGGCATCACTTGTCAGCGTAAATGCGGGGTTGCTATCACTGCAGAGGATTGGCAGACGTTTTATCATTGTTATGTGATGACCTACGCGGTACGTGGGCAGCAGCCTTATTTAACGTTAGATTTTTTCAAAAAACTAGCGGTTAGCCTGCCTGAGCATTTGATGCTCGCGCAAGCGCTTGATGCCAATGGTGAAATTATCGCTAGCAGTTTGTTCTTTTATGATAAACCCAATAGCCAAAACGCCACGCTTTATGGTCGTTATTGGGGCGCACTCGCTGAGTATGATAGCCTGCACTTTGAGCTGTGTTATTATCAAGGTATCGAGTTTGCGATTGAGCAAGGTTTGACGTATTTTGACCCTGGCACCCAAGGTGAGCACAAATTAGTCCGAGGTTTTGTTCCGACCGAAACTCACTCGTTGCACCGTATTTACGATGGGCGTTTTGTCCCAGCGATTAGTAATTTTTGCGTCAAAGACCGCATGCATATGGCGCAATATCGCAAGCAAGCCTTTGCAGCATTGCCCTTTAATATCGATAATATGCCGACGTTTGATAGTACTGATTAATGGTATCACTTATTAATATGTGATTTATCACTTCCTGCTTGGCAATTTTCCATTTAATAACTTCCTATCAGCTGTAAACTATGACTCCTCATTTTTCTCGTTCTGCTCCATCATCCGCTCCCACTGAGCTAGTAGATTTTCTCAATACCGAAGGGTCGCTGACGGCCATGCTCGAAATAAAAGCAGGGCAGCCGTTACGTGTCGAGCGTAGTTTTGAAGGTTATAGGCTATTATCTTTGGCACAAAAAAAGCAATTGGGTTTGCAAGGCGCGGCGTTAAACCGTCCGTTATTGGTGTGGGTACGTGATTCACAGCTATATGGTAATAATGAGCAGCCGTGGGTGCAAGCACAAAGCATTTTTCCGCTAGCAAGTTTGAAGGGGCGCGCTCGCCGTTTACAGCAGCTAAAAGGTACGCCGATTGGCTATGTGTTGTTTAAGCGCCGTCGTACTTTGCCTAATCGACGTTCTATCGAAAAGACGGCAGACGGCTGGCAACGGCAGACGCTATATGATTGGTA
Organism: Psychrobacter sp.; assembly: GCF_036731945.1. Classification (GTDB taxonomy): domain Bacteria; phylum Pseudomonadota; class Gammaproteobacteria; order Pseudomonadales; family Moraxellaceae; genus Psychrobacter. The sequence continues at coordinate 7,805 of NZ_DAINDI010000028.1, read as the reverse complement.
TGGACGTAAAATACTGATTAGTGAAACTTTTTTAGCGGCTTTTTTGTCCAAGAGTGATTAAATAATTACAATAAAAGCTGATATACAAAATCAGTAAGTCATTTATTTTATTGCGCATTTATTTCTGTAATAACGCCATTTAAATCTCTCAGCTTTCCGTGAGGTTTTTTTGCGCTCATCGCACAAAGTTTCATGCTACACTTAAGCTATAGCGATGATATCGATGCCCTTCTGCGCACCGATTTTATTGCCAATTTAGGCAAGTTTTTAACAGGCCAATTGCCTGCGCTTGTCAATTTTACCTTCTTTTATTACTCGCCTCTTTTCAATGAGCACCACCATTAACGATAGCCACTACCTAGGACATCACTATGTTTAAAGATATTTCTATCAAAGAGTTTGATCCAGTACTTGCTGAAGCCATGGCCGCTGAAAGCGTGCGTCAAGAAAACCACATCGAGCTTATCGCTTCAGAAAACTACTGCTCACAAGCAGTGATGGAAGCCCAAGGCACTGACCTGACCAATAAATACGCTGAAGGCTATCCTGGTAAGCGTTATTATGGTGGCTGTGAGCACGTTGATGTGGTTGAGCAATTGGCCATCGACCGTGCAAAAGAATTGTTTGGCGCAGAATACGTC
>NZ_DAINDI010000028.1:5594-7154 GCF_036731945.1 Psychrobacter sp. | reverse complement strand
ACTCTGGTAGCCAAGCAAACTCGGCTGTTTTCTTAGCATTATTAGACGCTAATGACACCGTGCTTGGCATGAGCCTAGACGCTGGTGGTCACTTGACGCACGGCGCGCACATTAACTTCTCAGGTCTAAACTACAACGCCGTACAGTATGGCTTGGTTGAAGAGACTGGTCTGATCGATTATGACGAAGTTGAGCGTTTGGCAAAAGAGCACAAGCCAAAGATGATTATTGCTGGTTTCTCAGCGTATTCGCAAGTGGTTGATTGGCAGCGTTTCCGTGACATCGCTGATGAAGTTGGCGCGTACTTGCTGGTTGATATGGCACACGTTGCTGGTTTGGTCGCGGGCGGTGTTTATCCAAACCCAGTACCATTTGCTGATGTGGTCACGACTACCACGCACAAAACCCTACGCGGTCCGCGCTCAGGTATGATTTTGGCACGTGATGAAGAATTGGCGAAAAAGCTAAATTCTGCCGTATTCCCTGGTAACCAAGGTGGCCCGCTCATGCACGTTATCGCGGCAAAAGCGGTTTGCTTTAAAGAAGCGTTAGAAGATAACTTCAAAACTTATCAGCAGCAAGTGGTTAAAAACGCCAAAGCAATGGCAAAAGTGATTCAAGACCGCGGCTATGAAATCATCTCTGGCGGTACTGAAAATCACTTGATGCTGATTAGCCTAGTCAAGCAAGAAATGACGGGTAAAGAAGCCGATAAATGGCTTGGTGATGCGCACATTACCGTGAATAAAAACGCCGTACCAAACGATCCAAAATCGCCATTTGTTACCTCAGGTATCCGTATCGGTACGCCAGCGATTACCACGCGCGGCTTTAATGAAGCACAAGCGGGCGACTTGGCTGGTTGGATTTGTGACGTGCTAGATAGCCGCGGTGATGAAAAAGTTGCTGCTGAAGTACGCGGCAAAGTGGAAGCCATCTGTAAAGAGCTACCAGTTTATGAAAAGAACCAGTAGTTTTTAAATGCTTAGTTTTAACAGTTAGATGGAAAAAAACCGCTTAGCTTAATGGCTAGGCGGTTTTTTGTTGCGCTGACGTTTATTTTTTATGAATTCAGTTTATACGAACTAAACCGTCTATACGTACTAAGCCGGGCAATCCGTCACTTTTAAAAAACTCTCTACCAATACGACTTGATAGGGCAAAGTTACCTAACCCACCTTTTAGCCACCAAGCTGATTTAATGCTAGTGCTAAGATGAGGCCAACGGTGGTACTAATACCTGCCCAATGGTTGCTGCGTTTAAAGGCGGTCGGGAAGACCTCGGTCGCTAAAGAAGCAATAACAGCCCCTGCCGCAAAACAGTTGATGGCACTAATGATGGCGTCATCGACATTTTTTAGCAGCACCTTGCCTAGGATAGCCGCCAGCGATAATAAAATCGCTGCCCCAATCCAAAGCATGAGCACTTTTTTATTGCTGGCACCGTTACGGCGCATTTCTTTGGCACCACCTGCTGCCTCAGGTAAGTTGGATAACAGAATGGAGCCCGCCAGCGCCGCCACTTGCATGACGTTGCCACTAATTAATGCTACACCCAGC
>NZ_DAINDI010000028.1:3786-5584 GCF_036731945.1 Psychrobacter sp. | reverse complement strand
AGGTTTTCTGGTATGCCATCGAGAGTGATGGCTGCCAGTAGTCCTGAGCCGCCATCGGCATTGAGCTTTTCATCGAGTAGATAGTCGACACTCGCAAATACCACTGCGCCCAGCATGGCAAAGGCCGCTGTCACCCAAACGCCGCTTTCAGTTACTGCTGGCTGTATCAGTTCGATGACGACCGATATCATCAGCGCGCCGCCAGCGAGCGCCAGTAAATTACCTTCAAGCCAGCTAGGTAAGCGCCCGTAAAGCCCCCAAAGCGCCCCAATAATTAGAGCGCCTGATACCACAATAATCACTGCAAACATTAACATAATAGGCCTCAATATTTTTATAGGTTATTGATAACGGCTAATGGTTGTGGTGTCATTATAAATTGCGTAATTGTTGTGTTAGACGCTGTTAACGGACTATTTTGCTCATATAAAAACCCAAAAAACCCCGAATATATTTTTATAATCGGGGTTTATGGATATCCATTTAGGCTAACTTTCTACTCAGTAGCTTACATAAACGGTAACTTGGTAAATATCTGCAAGATAGTCGCATTAACGATATCGACAAAGAACGCACCAACCATCGGTACAATCAAAAACGCTTTCGGTGATGGCAAGTAGCGATCGGTCACTGCCTGCATATTGGCAATCGCCGTTGGCGTCGCGCCCATACCAAACCCTGAGTGTCCGGCTGCCAAAACGGCGGCATCATAGTCTTTACCCATGATTCTAAAGGTAACAAAATAAGCATAACCAATCATGACTAAAGTCTGTACGACTAAGATAATCAATACAGGGCCTGCCAAATCTGTCAACTCCCATAGTTTTAGCGATAGCAGCGCCATGGCTAAAAATAGGCTTAACGACGCATTACCAATCACATCGATAGCACGGTCGAACATATCAAAATTGAATACCATGGTTAAAGCATTACGGATAATTACGCCACCTGCTAATGCCCAAACGAAGGTGGGCAACTCAAACGCGGTATCTGCTGCAACCAATGTCATGATGTCTGCAAACGCCAACGCCCCTGCAAACAAAGCCAATGACTCAATCGTTGAAGAGGCGGTAATCAAGCGAATGTTATCAGGTTTTTCAAACATCTCTTCATGGCGATGATCACCATCTTCGCTGTGCTTGGTACTATATAACGACTGCTTGCCAGCAAGCTTTTCAACGTCGCTTTGATTGGGATTAACAGGGGTCGGTTTTAGTCCCATTTTATTGATCAATCGGCGTGCAACAGGACCACCAACCAGACCACCTGCAACCAAACCATAAGTAGCAACGGCAATACCAAGGGTAGTAGCACCCACCACTTTGTATTGTTCTTCTAACACAACGCCCCACGCGCCTGCGGTACCATGGCCGCCTGTTAGGGCGATAGAGCCAGTCACCAAGCCAAGCAGTGGATCAAGACCTAGTACGCTGGCCATCGCTACCCCAACCACGTCTTGTAAAATAATAAAGACCGAGACGACGATAGTAAAAATTAATAAAGGCGTACCACCTGCTTTCAGCCGTCCAAAATCGGCGCTAAGTCCGATAGAGGCAAAGAACATCAGCATGGTTGCTGTTTGTAGTCCTTGGTGGAAATTAAAGCTATAACCCCAAATCAAATTAAGGGCGTAAACAATTACAGCAGCAATCAAGCCACCAGCTACGGGTTCTGGGATATTAAAGTCTTCCAAAAACTTAATTTTTTTAACCAAAAAGCGCCCTAATAGCAGCACCAAGGTGGCAAAAATCAGGGTGTAATATCCGTTTAATGTTACTTCCATAAGTTCATCCTTTCT
>NZ_DAINDI010000028.1:0-3776 GCF_036731945.1 Psychrobacter sp. | reverse complement strand
TTCTCTAAATATGAATTCACCTAAATTCGGGATAAAACTGGCTTTATCTCGAATTTAGGTTCTGCTCGTTTCGCTATGCGTAGGCATCATCTGACGCCTCAATAATCCATAATTGCGGTTTGCCAAAATCTTTATAAGCGTCTTCAATAAGGCGCTTAAAGACATTAAAGTCCTCGCTGTTGATTTTTTCTACCGCATTTAAGTAAAGCGTGAAATCTGTGATATCACTATCGGTCAAACAGTCCCAAGCGCTGTCCCAATTATGGGCAAAATAGCTGGGAAAATTGGCGGCTGTCGCTAAGCTCTTTAGCAACGTTTCTTTATCCAAAACATCGCCGATGGGAATGTTAATCGCATGCTGAGGAATGCGATGAATAAGCGCTTCGTCTTTTTGAGCAATGGCGTTTTGGTTAACGTCATTTTTTTTAATATAGTAAATCGCTTGGCTCATATCATCTCACCTGCAATTGCTGAAAGCTGTCGTAATGGTCGACGGTCAAATAATAGACGGTTGGCGGATGACCGCCAGTGACAATACGCTGTGCGCCGCGATGCGAAACGCCCGGTGTCGGCAAAGTGTATTCGCGATAATAGCCTTGCGACTGGGCAGGCAGTTTGCCTTCACGATTATAAAAGGTGGTGCCATCTTTATTCGGATAAGGAAACGGGCCGCCTTGCTGAATCAGCGCCAGTGTTTGGTCTATTTGCGCATCACCCGTGATAGCTGCTGTGGCTGTTGTATCAAGGTTATAGGTCTTAGGCGCTGTCTGCGTTATAGAAGTTGCTGGCGTGCTATCTGCAAAAAAACTGGCTGTTAAGTCGCTAAAGAAGTAGACCGCCACCGCAATAAGGGCGATAAAACTTAGTAGAGTAGATAAGCCAGTTTTTTTATGTGGCTTGCTTTGGTTATTTTTTGACTGGTTTTTTCGATGATAGCTAGCGTTATTTGTATGCGTATTTTTTGCATGATGTTTGGTTGAATTTGCTAGCGGTGCTTTTGAGTCTGCCGTTTCTAAAATACTTAATTCGTTAGAGGTGACTTCGGTTGCGCGTAATTGGTTTTTGTCATTACGCTGACTGTTAAAATAGACACGTTGACCCTCGCTTATCGGCCGCGATAAGCGCACGCTGCTGATATGAAAGAAGACATCTTCATCTTGATTGTCTACATCAATAAAGCCATAGCCTTTGTCAGCATTCCAGTGTTTAATTTTGCCACTTTGCATGGGCACGGCTTCCTATAGCGTGGTTCTTTTCAGCAAAATAATTTTTATATGCCATATATAGCATATTTATCAATAATAAAAAAACGCCAGCAATTAAGCTGACGTTGTTTAAGATTATACTCGAATTGGCCAACAAATTATAGTGCAGCCATAACGCCCTAGGCGCGTGTTTCGCCGTGACCGTAAACAATCCATTTTTGCGAGGTTAAACCCTCAAGCCCAACCGGTCCACGGGCATGGATTTTATCGGTTGAGATACCGATTTCTGCCCCAAGTCCGTACTCAAAGCCATCGGCAAAACGGCTCGAGGCGTTAATCATCACGCTTGCCGAATCGACTTCGCGGATAAAGCGCTGCGACTTGGTATAGTTGTCGGTAATGATGACGTCGGTATGGTGGCTGCCGTGAGTGTTGATATGTTCAATCGCTTCATCAATACCCGCTACCACCTTAACTGCCAAGATAGGCGCAAGATATTCGGTATCCCAGTCCTCGTTAGTCGCTGCTGATAAATGACCTTGCAGGGTAGCATTGTCATTTAAAATCGCCTGTGACTTCTCATCGAGGCGCAGTTGCATGGCGTCATCGGCTGTTACGATGGCTTCAGCAATCTTTGGTAATAGCTTGGCGGCGATTGATTCATCGACCAATAGCGTCTCCATGGTATTACAAGTGCCGTAGCGATGGGTTTTGGCATTAACGCTGACTTTAATCGCCGTGTCTGCATCGGCATCGCTATCGATAAAGGTATGACAATTACCATCTAAATGCTTAATCACAGGAACGCGGGCATCGCGGCTGATACGTTCAATCAAACCTTTACCGCCGCGTGGTACGATCACATCGACATAGTCCGTCATGGTAATCAACTCGCCAACAGCTGCGCGGTCAGTGGTTTCTAACACTTGTACGCTATGCTCAGAGAGACTGACCTTTTTTAAACCCTGTAAGATACATTTGGCAATCGCTTGATTAGATTCAAAGGCTTCAGAACCACCGCGTAAGATAATAGCATTACCAGATTTTAGCGCCAGCGAAGCCGCCTCTAAAGTAACGTTGGGACGCGATTCATAAATCATCCCGACCACCCCGAGTGGCACACGCATCTTGCCCAAATGAATACCTGATGGCTGATACGTCATGTCGGTCACTTCACCAATAGGGTCAGGCAATGCCGCCACGTCTTTTAACCCTTGCAGCATACCATCGAAGCGCGCGTCATTTAGCTCTAGACGATCAAGTAACGCCGCATCCAAGTCGTTTTTTTGCCCCTTATCCATATCGATTTTATTGGCCGCTAAAATGTCAGCTTTGGCGCTTTTTAATTCGTCATAGATTGCCATCAGCGCCGAATTCTTATCGCCAGTATTGGCCGCAGCTAACGCTCGTGATGCCGCGCGCGCTTGCTTACCGACCGTCTGCATATAGGCGGTTACATCTGTGGTATTCGATTGCGTCATAAATTAACGTCCTTTTATCATCAATAATCTAAAAAATATCGTTTAGCGCTCTAATGGCGCTCTGCTATTTAACATAGAGGAGATGAGGACGATAGTAAAGTCGATTTTGTGAACAACGACCGTTTAGCAAGCACTGCAGAGTTTTCTTATGTTGTATTTTAAGGTTTTTAACTTTTTATAGCGTCTATAAGTAATGGGAGATAAAAAAGTATTTTGTCTGTTACGTATTTTTAACAGAACTGCGCTGCAACTGCTAAGGTAGTCGTGGTCAATCGTGAGTATAGTGGGCGCTAAGACGGTCAATTCATACGTTATCAATGAAAGACATAGCAATTGGCTGAGGCAATAAAGTGCTGAATTTTATAAAGATTAATAAATTAAAGACTCATGATGGAGAAAAAAATGGCTATTAAAAATAAAACCTATAAAAACTGGCTCACAGTAGGCTTGGTAGCAGCAGCACTAAGTGTCAGCGCCTGCGGCAAAAAAGAAGAAGCGCCAATGGATGTTAAACCAACCGCTGACGCGCAGACGCCAGTAGAAAATAACGCTACCGGCGTGGCAACAGCAAACAGCACGGATGATGTCGCGGTTGCAAGTGCCGATGCTAATGACGGGATGGCCGTTAGCGAGAATGATGATGTCGCGGTAGCAACTGCTGATGATGCAGAAGTCCTCGATGGTACTGAAAGCGAAGAGCACATTTCGACTTACTAGTTAAGCTTGTTAAATGCCGCTTGCAAGCGTCGACTGACTATTTAGCAGATAAAACAGCGCTAGCGGCGTTAAGATGATAAAATAAGGCCCATAACTGACTATGCGTTATGGGCCTTATTTTGTCGTTGATTCCTTTTAAAAAGAATATCGCGCTACTGAGCTAGAGTTATCTAAGCCGAGCGCCGTTTTGAGTATTTTTTTATCGGCAATGAATTATCCTGTCAAACTCTAATGATTTTTAATAACCTTTACTAATTGAAGGAGCAGGGTTTGCCTTTTTATCGCATTATAGGCGACAATGGCGCATTTTTTTATTCATGTTTTCACTCATATTTATTGGAAGTCTGCTAAACCATGCTTGATACTGCAAAGA
>NZ_DAINDI010000027.1:39020-41198 GCF_036731945.1 Psychrobacter sp. | reverse complement strand
CCAATAAAGAACAAACACTCAATCAACTAGCGGGAGCTGCATTTGGCGCTGCTGGTCAACGTTGTATGGCGCTGTCGGTCGTGGTGTTAGTTGGTGAAGCAGGTGAGTGGATTGATGATATCAAAGCCAAAGCTGAAGGCTTAGTAGTCTCAGCAGGTAAAAATGACAAGGATTTAGGTCCACTGATTTCTCCTGCCGCAAAAGCGCGTGTCGAGCACTTAATTGGTACGGGAGTAGAAGAGGGTGCTAGTTTACTTCTTGATGGTCGCGGTATTACTGTTGAAGGGTTTGAGAAGGGCAACTTTGTAGGCCCGACTATCTTTGATAACGTCACTGCGGATATGCAAATTTATAAAGAAGAAATTTTTGGCCCAGTACTGTGTATCATGCGTGCAGCTGACCTTGATGAAGCGATTGAGCTACTCAATGCCAATCCACATGGTAATGGTACCGCTATCTTCACTCAGTCAGGCGCTGCTGCGCATAAATTTCAACAAGATATTATGGTTGGTCAAATCGGTATTAACTTGCCAATTCCTGTGCCACTACCGATGTTCTCATTCTCAGGCTCACGTGCTAGTAAGCTTGGCGATTTGGGTCCTTATGGTAAGCAAGCGGTACAGTTCTATACCCAAACCAAAACGGTCACTGCCCGCTGGTTTGATGACGAGGCAAGCCGCAGCGTTAATACTACTATTTCAATGTAGTCGTCAATCGACTATATTTGCAGCGTCCAAGCGACATAGCGACAATCTTGCTCAGTATTTTTTAGCAAAAGCATGATTTATGATTGTCGTTATAGCGCTGCTATACTGTATAACCAGCACGGTTTAAACCACAGTAGACTGACGGCTTATAATCTTTTTTCCCATATTTGCTATACATGCACAAGGATGACCCTATGGATTTTTCATTGACCGAAGACCAAATCGCCTTTCGCCAAACTGCCAGACAGTTTGCGCAAAAAGAGCTAAAGCCCAATGCTGCTGAGTGGGATCGTACCTCGCATTTTCCCATCGATGTCATCAAAAAAACCGGCGAGCTTGGCTTTTTAGGGCTGTATACCAATCCAGACTATGATGGCTTAGGGCTACCACGCTTAGACTCTGCCATGGTGTTTGAAGAGTTGGCCTGCGGTGATACCGCTGTTGCCGCTTATATGAGTATTCATAATATGGCGGGTTGGATGATTGGTGAATATGGTAGTGACGCGCTCTGTAAGAAGTATTTGCCCAATATGGTCAGTGGTGAATGGCTTGGTAGTTACTGCTTAACAGAGCCGAATGCCGGTTCTGATGCGGCTTCATTACGTACCAAAGCCGATAAGCAAGGCGACTATTATGTGCTTAATGGCGAGAAAACTTTTATATCAGGGGCCGGTTCAACCGATGTGTTAGTGGTCATGGCACGTACAGGCGCTGCAGGGCCAAAAGGGATCTCGGCATTTGTCGTAGATGCCCATAGCGATGGTATTGAGTATGGCAAAAACGAGCATAAAATGGGCTGGAAAGCGCAACCAACGCGAACGATTAGTTTTAAAAATGTCAAAGTACCCGCTGAAAATCTCATCGGCGAGGAAGGTCAAGGCTTTCGTATTGCGATGAAAGGCTTAGATGGCGGTCGTATTAATATCGGTATCTGTGCAGTTGGTACCGCGCAGTCAGCGCTTGAGACCGCGACCAATTACGTGCAAGAGCGTAGCCAGTTCGGCAGCCCGATTGCTAGCCTACAGTCAGTACAGTTTAAACTTGCTGATATGCTCACCCAAACCATTACTGCAAGGCAAATGCTGTATTTGGCTGCTAGCAAAATCGATAACAATGACGCGCAAGCCTCTACCTACTGTGCCATGGCCAAGCGTCTCTCCACTGATCTTTGTTTCGATGTTGCCAATGAAGCCTTACAGCTGCATGGTGGCTATGGTTATCTCAATGAATATCCGCTTGAGCGCCATGTGCGAGACTTGCGTGTGCATCAGATTTTGGAGGGTACCAATGAGATTATGCGGGTGATTGTCTCGCGCCAGCTTATGCAAGATGATGCGTTGAGTCAATTACGCTAATAATTTTATATAAATAACTTGCTTATGCGCGTTTATCAATAAAGAAACTTTATAAAAATTATAACAAGGATGTTCCATGACCGATTATACAAATTTAAAGCTCTCAATCGACGGCC
>NZ_DAINDI010000027.1:26419-39010 GCF_036731945.1 Psychrobacter sp. | reverse complement strand
TGCTACCGTCACTCTGAATAACCCACCAGCCCATACCTGGACGATGGACAGTCTGCCAGCGCTCAAGCAACTGGTCACTGACCTGAATGCCAATGATGATGTTTATGCCTTAATTATCCATGGCGATGGCGAAAAGTTCTTTTCAGCAGGTGCGGATTTAAATAATTTTTCAGACGGTGATAAAGGACGTGCGATAAGTATGGCTATCGCGTTTGGTGAGGCGTTCGAAGCCTTATCAGCCTATCGCGGTGTCAGTATCGCGGTCATCAACGGCTATGCGATGGGCGGTGGACTCGAGTGCGCGCTGGCCTGTGATATTCGTATCGCAGAAGCGCATGCACAGATGGCGTTACCAGAGACGGGCGTGGGCTTATTGCCCTGTGCAGGCGGTACGCAGAATCTACCTTTACTGGTTGGTGAAGGTTGGGCTAAGCGGATGATATTGTGCGGTGAGCGCGTCGATGCCGAGACCGCATTACGTATTGGCTTAGTCGAAGAAGTCACAGCAAAAGGTGGCGGTTTATTAGCGGCGCAAGCATTAGCGCAAAAAGTCGCTAAGCAATCACCTGTGGCGGTCAGTTATTCTAAACGGCTTATCCAAGCGGCAAGAAATACCCCGCCTGCCCAAAACCTTATCCATGAGCGCGAAGCTTTTGTTAAGTTATTCGACACCAACGATCAGCGCGAAGGCGTACAAGCATTCTTAGAAAAGCGCACACCCAATTGGCAAAATAAATAGCCTGTAGGCATGTCTTAATATTTACTTTACTCATTTTAATTTTGGTAGGTCTCTTTTATGACAGCAGTAACAGAAAACACAGAACAAGAAGCGCCAGTATTGTTCAGTACCGAACCGACAGAGTGTGGCCATTTGATTGGAATAATGACGTTAAATACGCCAAAGTCTCTCAATGCGCTCAGCGTTGAGATGTGTCAATTGTTAGCCGAGCAGCTAGAGCAGTGGCAAAATGACGATCAGATAGTGGCATTGGTATTAAAAGGGGCAGGTGACAAGGCGTTTTGTGCTGGCGGCGATATCCGTAAGCTCTATGACAGCATGTCCAGCAGTGCTCCGCTACCGAATCCTTATGCGACAGAGTTTTTTGGTCATGAATACCGTCTTTATCGGCAGATGCATTTTTATCCAAAGCCATTAATCCTCTGGGGTGACGGTATTATTATGGGTGGCGGTATGGGCTTGATGGCAGGTTGTAGTCATCGTTTGGTCACCGAGCGTACCCGCTTTGCCATGCCAGAAGTGACCATTGGACTGTTCCCTGACGCTTCTGGCAGTTGGTTCTTGCAGCGCATGCCAGCTAAAACAGGTTTATTTTTAGGGCTTACGGGTGCGATGTGTAACGGCAAAGATGCTTTATTAGCCAATCTTGCAGAGTATGCGGTCGCCAGTAGTGATTATGATGCCGTTATACAAGGTTTAAAACAGAGTAATTGGCAATCAGCAGCTGGTAATACCGATAAATGTCACAACGATAGCGCTCATAGTATCGTCAGTCGCGCATTAGCAGCACATCCTGTAGCGGAATTGCCTGCTAGCAAATTAGCAACCTATTGGCATCCTATCCAGCAATTGATGAACAGCGGCGGCTTAGGAGACATTGATGCACTTCTACAAAGTGATGAAGCGCTCGCAAAATTAGATACAAACTTTGCAGCAGACAGTTGGACGCAGCGCGCCGTGGTTACGTATAGACATGGTTGCCCAGTTACCGCTGCTTTGACCTATGCGCTTTATTATAAAGTGACTGATTTGTCGCTAGAGCAAGTCCTATATTTAGAGACCAATGTCGCCGTACATTGTGCCGCCAATCCTGATTTTAAAGAAGGCGTGCGTGCGCTACTGATTGATAAAGATCGCAATCCACAATGGTCACGCTCATTAGCAGAGTGTCTCAGTAGCGAAGGGCAAGCATATATTCATAGCCACTTCGTAAACCCTTATGCTAAAGGCCAGCACCCTTTAGGCGATTGGTTGGGCGAAGGCGCATTAGGTAACCAACTTGTGCGCTAAAAACTTATAGTTCAATGAAACAAATCAGGTAAAAATTAAAAAATGTAAGATTCTATAAAGCATTGTTTACATATATGTATAAATAATAAGCAATCATCAAGGAGCGATGAGATGGGTACAAAGGATTCGAATTTAAGTAATAAAGACTCAAATAATACAGCTACGACTGTTAGTACTACTGCCAAGCCAAATATTGCCTTTATTGGGCTTGGCAATATGGGCGCACCGATGGCAGAGAACTTGTTAAAGGCAGGTTACACGCTCGCTGTCTATGACTTGTCTGCGGAGGCAACCGCGCGCTTGCAGCAAGCAGGTGCCAGTGTGGCTGATAGCCCAAAAGATGCAGCAAGCAATGCACAAGTTGTCATTAGCATGTTGCCAGCGGGCAAGCACGTCCATTCTGTCTATCTAGGTGAGAATGGCGCTGATGGCCTACTAGCAGAATTATCCAAGGGTACGTTGGTCATCGATAGCAGTACCATCGCAGCAGCTGATGCAAGATTGGTGGCAGAAGCAGCAAGCAAACTTGGCATAGACTTCTTAGACGCGCCAGTCTCCGGCGGTACAGGCGGCGCCATTGCTGGCACTTTAACTTTTATTGTCGGTGGTAGCGCTGAGGCGTTTGCCAAAGCCGAACCAATACTTGTCGTTATGGGCAAAAATATATTCCATGCAGGCGAGCATGGCGCCGGACAAGTGGCAAAAATTTGCAACAACATGCTATTAGGGATTCTGATGGCGGGAACGGCAGAGGCGATTAATTTAGGGGTTAAAAATGGTCTTGACCCTAAAGTGCTCTCAGATATCATGCTACAAAGCTCGGGTCGTAACTGGACGCTAGAGGTTTATAACCCTTATCCGCACGTATTAGACAATGTACCGTCTAGCAATGGTTATCGAGGCGGCTTTATGAGTAAACTCATGCAAAAGGATCTTAACCTTGCGATGCAAACGGCTAGGGATACCGATGTTGAAACGCCGATGGGAGCCAAAGCTACTGAGCTTTATGAAGCGCATACGTTAGACAACGGCGATAAAGATTTTTCTAGTATTATGGCGCGTCATGACAGTTCGGTCTTGTCTTAAAGTACGAAACGCTTAAAATCCTTAATCAGTTTTGCATAGAGTGTTTTTCTAATTGCCATCATGTTATTAACAAAGCATAAAAAAGGTCTGCGCTAGTTTTATAACGCAGACCTTTTTACTCAGTCATATTTTTTCTTAATGTTATACACCCTAGTTTTGTAGCTCATACACCAATGCTTGAATATCATGCGCTGCTTTTTGCAAGCGCGGTACATGCTCCATTAGCTCATCTAATGACACGCGTATGGTTGGTGCGTGGATATATAGCGACGCTAGATAGCGAGATTTTTTGTCTAGCACAGGCACTGACACCGCTACCATCTCTGAGATAAATTCCTCATTATCGATACCAATGCCCGTCTCTGCGATACGATCAAGCTCGGCATTCAACGTATCAATATCGGTAATCGTATTTTTGGTAAATTTATCTAATGGTAGGCCTTGTAGTATTTTAGCGCGGCTGGTCGCAGACAACTGGCTTAGATATAACTTACCCGTAGCCGTACACCACATCGGTGATTTCGCGCCGACAGGCAGATAAATCTGTAGCGGCAGCGAGGTGTTTGCGCGATTGGTATACATCATGTCCATCTGGTAAGGAATGGCGATACCGCAAGTCTCCTTAATCTCATCAACCAATTTTTGCAAGATAATTTGCCGCTCATTAAAAAATTGACGCTGCTGCCAAAGCTCAACGCTCAAATTACGCACCCGCTTGCCAGGAATAATACCGCCGCCAATATCGACGGTCACAAACCCTTCATCGACTAAGTTTTGAATCAAGCGATGAATAGTAGGTTTTGGGATATCAAGCTCTTGCGACAGCTCAAGTGGTGAGAGGGGTTTTGACGCATAAGACACCGCTTCGATAATCTCTAACACACGGGTAATCGACGAAACTTTTGGCATAAAAATGGCTCAATAAGAATAATAAAGGTAAAGCGAAAAGTAGAAAAAAATCATTAATACGCTAATGAAAAGTCCAAAAATGCAAATACTAAAAAGACATCTATTAATAGCTCTAATTTAGCATAATAACGCACTCAAACAAGCTATCTTATTAGATATAAACGATATATTTACGTTTTTATAGTTCAGACTAATTTCCCACACTTCTGTTCTAGGTCTTATTTTGGGTAGCATTGGATACGTTAGCTCACAAACCACAACAAACTGTAGTAATAAACTCTATAACTGTAATTGAGTTAAAGGGGGAGGTAGGTCATTATACTGACATGTTTTGTAATACCTTTACATGAGCGTTAAGCGATTCAATATTCATGTTCTGACTATTCAGTTGCTTTGAGAGTATTGTGTAACAGGAAATCGAAGTTTTGCAGGTTGGTGTAGTAAATATTACAATATCTATGCAATCTTTACATAACGGCAAATAAAAAGCGCATTCATGGGGGTGACTTTTTAAGCCAAAATTGTTTTAATCTGCTCAACAAAATGGTTGTTTATAAAACAGTTAAATTATCATTTTTTTACGGGCGAGTTATTTCACACTTTAGGAGAGTATTTATGAAACTTATTAAATTAACAGCAATTTCTGCTGCTGTATTAGCATCTACTGCTGCGCTAGCAGCTGAACCAGTTATCGTTGTTGATAACAACGATGCGGTTGTATACGAAGCAGAGCCAGTTGCAGTAGCTTATGAAGCAGAGCCAGTTGCAGTAGCTTATGAAGCAGAGCCAGTTGCAGTAGCTTATGAAGCTGAGCCAGTTGCTGTTGTACAACCAGCAAACTCATATAGCGACAGAACTTTTTTCCAAACTGTGACTCATCCAGCGGCTGTCAGTGCTGAAGTTGGTACACTAGGTTATGGTGCTAATATCGGTTGGGCACTTAACGACAAAACTGAATTACAAGCTGGTTGGGCAGGTGGCGACGTTGCTGACCTATTCGGCGGTGACTTTGATGCAAACGATGTAAACTATGACGTTGATTCTGATTTTAGCAACCCGTACTTAGGCGTACAACTACGTCCTACTGGTAACTGGTTCACAATGGGCGCTGGTATCATCGTTCCTGATAACGATATCGAAGTGACTTCTAATCCTAACGGTGGCGTTTACAAGGTTGATGGTAAACAGTACAACGCAAATGACGTAGGTACTTTAAAAGGTACTCTTGATCATCGTAACAAGTTAGCTCCTTATGCTACTATCGGTTTCCGTCCTAACATCACTAACAACTTTGGTTTGTTTGGTGAAATTGGTGCCGCTTATATGGGCAAAACTAGCGCTGAAGTAAGTTCAGTTGGTGGGGCTAGCGGATTCATCAGAGATGAAAACGGTGTGGTAACAGGTGAAACTTCAGCTAGCGTTGCTCAAAAAGCAGAGAAAGAGCTAGAAGATAAAGATTGGTTAGAGTGGATGCCAATCGTTAAAGTTGGTGCAACTTACCGCTTCTAAGCTAATCGCAGTTTAACGACTATTATTAGAAGATAAGTAGCAATAAAAAACGGTCCTTTTTAGGGTCGTTTTTTTTGGTCTAAAATATAGTTTTCATTCATTTTTTTAAAAGCATTAGGAAATATTTAATAAACAATCACGGTTTGCTCATGGCGTAAAAGAGCGATACGGTAATTGCTTTTATTGTCGTTAATGGCCAGTAAGGGTGATTTGCTTGTAGCATCTTTTATTAAATCAGCAATGAGGTGGGAGTAGTCCTTTCCTAATCCTTGTGCCAACTTATACTGAAAAACCTTAATAAAACTTTCTTTTATTTGCCATAGTAGTTTGGCGATTATGTCTCTTTGCATAGGTGGTAAGGTCTGCAAGATAGCCATCTCATTAACATGGAAGAAGCGCTGCGCGACCTGCCATTTAACAGCATTTATTTCTATATCAATACCTACAGGACGATGAGCACTTATGACCACCGCGACTTTATTGTCTAAATAATCGAAAGGTTTATTTTTTTTATGATGATTAGAAATAACTTTGTTATGGGCGCCAGTATGACTAAAGCAGACGTAGTATTGACTATTGGCAAGTCGATATGGAAAGCTTGCGTCATTCAAGATATCAATCATCTCTAGCTTATTAAGCACTAATTGTAATAACAGTCGTACGCCAGTGCGCTGCTGTTGGCGCTGAAGATGAGCTATCTCGCGTTTGGATAGAGACACGGTAGGAATGCGATATTGCCATTGCATGTGACGCCATTTTTCCACGCTCGTATTTAAAAATAGACTGGGATTAAATAACAGCGGTAAATAGCTGAGTAAAACGGGATAATTTAAAAAAGAAGGCGTGATAATCTGAGCTGACGCATACCAGGTGGTAGCGTCAAGTTGCTGGTAGTGAATATCACGTAATTTTAAAATTGACATAATTTATCTGTAGAATTTGAATAGAATAAGAAAAGCCCAACAATAGATTGCTGGGCTTCTTTAAATTACGGCTGATTAACGCTTATTAAATACTATTAGTAAGACAACTCAGCACGGCGGTTTTGGGCATACGCATCTTCTGTAGTACCGGCAACAGCAGGGCGCTCTTCACCATAGCTGATGATACGGACGTTGTTTACCGCAACGCCTTGAGCGGCAAGATAATTACGTGCCGCTTGGGCACGGCGCTCGCCTAGTGCCATGTTGTACTCGCGGCTACCACGCTCATCGGTATGACCTGCAATAACGACACCAGCGTTTGGATTTGAGCTTAGGAGGCTAGCATGTTGGTTTAATACACTGGCAGCTTCTGAGGTGATTTCACTGCTATCGAAAGCAAAGTAAACCACCGCTTGTAGATTTTCTGCACCAGTGATAACGGCATTTGAATTATCAACGATAACCGCACCGTTATAACCAACTTGACCACCTGGGATACCTAGTGGGGCAACGACCACTTCTGATGTCGCACGTTTGTTAGCACAACCTGACGCAAATACGACAGCGCTTGATAATACTGCGAGGGCAGCAACTTTTGCAATACTGGTAGACATATAAGCTCCTAAAATTTTAATAACATTAGTTTTAATGGCATTTGTTGTTTTTGAACTGCTTACGGTAAAACTTAGGCAATTACTATCTATCATATACTAAATGTTACTTTATGTAAGTAGTATTACTGTAAATAGTTCGAGAGTTTACCTAAAGATATGTAGCATTCTGATTAAAACCTTTGAATTGATTTCTACCTTGACCAATTTAATTACTCATCGTACTTGAAATTTCATAGTTTAGGTCAATGTAACTATCTTAAAAACTCTGTTTATAACGAACACCGTGCTTATTAATAGGGCGCTATAAAATAATCAATTAACTGTCTAAAACGTGAATAATAATAGGAATTTCCATGTCTACTACTGAAACTGACGCACAAATTATCAATCCTGACATGCCAGATGTGCCGCCACATGCGCCAAGTAAAATTCATTTGAAAGACTATCAACCGCCAAGCTTTGCGGTCGAAACCGTTGATTTGGATATTAAGTTATTCGATGACCATGCTATTGTGGATAGTACTTTGATGATGCAGCGTCAGACTGACGGCGACTTAGTGCTGTATGGCGAAGGACTTGAGCTGTTATCTATTAAGCTCAATGATGAGCTGCTTACCAGTGAGTGCTATACGCAAATAGAGGGTAAATTAATCATTACTAATGCGCCAGCGCATAGCAAATTACAGCTACAAGTACGTATCCATCCGCATACCAATACGGCGCTTGAAGGCTTATATATCGCCGGTAGTGGTGACGATACGATGTTCGTCACTCAGTGTGAGCCTGAAGGCTTTCGCAAGATTACCTTTTATCCAGATCGTCCCGATGTACTGGCGAGGTTTACCACGCGGCTTGAAGCCGATAAGCGTTTCCCGACGCTATTGAGTAACGGTAACTTGCTCGAAGCGGGTGAAGTGTCGGATGTGCCTGAGCGTCATTATGCGATTTGGCAAGACCCGACCAACAAACCAAGTTATCTGTTTGCTTGTGTCATCGCTGATTTGGATGTATTGACTGACAGCTATACCACGAGCGAGGGACGCGAGGTGAAGCTTGAGCTCTATGCGAAATCTGAAGATATCGATAAATGTGCTGTCGGTATGCAAGCTTTAAAAGACTCGATGCAGTGGGATGAGGTCAATTATGGCCGCGCGTATGATTTAGACCGTTATATGATTGTTGCCGTCAGTCAGTTTAATATGGGCGCGATGGAAAATAAGGGTTTAAATATTTTTAACACCGCTTGTGTCTTGTCTAGTCCTGAAACGACCACAGATGCGCGCAGCTTTAGTGTCAAATCTATCATTGCTCATGAGTATTTTCATAACTGGACAGGCAATCGTATCACCTGCCGTGATTGGTTTCAGCTGTGCCTAAAAGAAGGTTTTACCGTTTATCGGGATCAATCATTTTCAGCCGATCAGCAGTCAAGTGCTGTCCAGCGTATCGACGATGTGGCAACCTTGCGCGCCCATCAATTTGCTGAAGATGCCGGACCACTAGCGCACCCTGTACGTCCTGAGAGTTTCGTTGAGATTAACAACTTTTATACTACCACCGTCTACGAAAAAGGCGCTGAAATCGTGCGTATGATTGCCAATACGCTAGGGCGTGATAACTTCCGTAAAGGTACGGACGAGTATTTCCGCCGTTATGATGGGCAAGCGGTGACGGTTGAGGACTTTTTATCGGCGCTTAGTATTACCGATAGCAAAATTGAAGACTTTATCGACTGGTATCGTCAGCCCGGTACGCCTGTGGTGTCTGGTTACCAAGATTATGACAGCGCGACGCAGACATTGACTATTACTTTGAGTCAGCAAACCCGTCAGGTTGCAGGTTTTGATGCACCAAAACCCTTGCCGATTCCTGTAGCGACCGCACTATTTGATAAAAATTCTGGTCATATCATCGCCGAGCGTATGTTGCTTCTCGATCAAGTCACACAAACCTTTACCTTTGAAAATATAATGAGCGAGCCAGTCGTATCCTTGCTACGTGATTTTAGTGCGCCCGTTCAGCTCAATTATAATTATCAAGATGAAGACTTGGCGTTTTTGCTCAAATATGAAACCAATGGTTTTAACCGCTGGCAAGTGACGCAAATGCTGGTCAATCGCATTTTACTGCAAGGTCACGGCGCGAAAAGCAGTCCTGAGATATATTTGCAAGTAGTGGCGCAGGCCTTACCTGAACTGGCTGCTAATGATGCGATGTTGGCGGCGCGTTTGCTTGATATTCCGTCAGCACATGAGCTGGCATCTGCCATTCATAAAGATTACGATCCAGAGCTGGTAAAAGCACAGCGTGAAGGCTTATATCAACAGCTGGCTTTAGCGTTAAAAGATCAATGGTCTGAGCTTTATAAACAGCTACCGATGCAGGCTTATGAAGACAGTGCGGAAGCTCGTGGCAATCGCGCTTTACGTAATGTGGTGCTTGATATGGCACTGACCGCTAACGTCGATGGCGCTACTGGATGGGCAGAGCAGCAGTATGATAACGCCAGCTGTATGACCGAGCGTTTTGGCGCGTTAAAGGCGATGGTCAATCATCAACTGGCAAATGCTGATAAGTATCTGGCGGATTTTTATCATCGTTTTGAAAATAATGATTTGGTCATCGATTTATGGTTTAGTGTGCAAGCCTCTGCTGATGCGGTTACGCCCGATACTATTAAATCCTTACTTGCGCATAACGATTTTGATTGGAATACGCCCAATCGTGTACGTTCGGTCATCAGCGCCTTTACCTCGCAGCCTACGGTGTTGTGGACACCAGAGGGTCTAGATATTTATATCGCTGTGATTAAAAAGCTGGATGACGCCAATCCGGTGTTAGCGTCACGCTTATTGCAAGTGCTGGCACGTTGGAATACTTTGGCGGAACCACGTCGTCAAATGGCGCATGAGCAGTTGCTTGAACTACAAAAGCAAGCGACTTCTAAGCATGTAATTGAAAGCTTAAACAGTGTATTAGGTACGGCAAATGAAGGTTCTGCAACTGCATAAAGAGCAGTACTTTAAAAGTTAATACTTATAAAGCAAGATTAATAAGTTAAAAAGCTCAAAAAAGCCCGTCTGATATCTAATATCAAACGGGCTTTTTTATGAATGGTTGATAAGGACTAATTCTGACCAGTCACTATTAACGATTCGGCAAAACGTCTTTAACCATATCGCGTAGATTGTGTAGAGCGCTGACGGTGCTTTCCCAATCTAGGCAACCATCGGTGATAGATTTACCGTATTCAAGCTGGCTTAAGTCAGACGTTAGCTTTTGATTGCCACCTTTTAAATGACTCTCAATCATCAAACCGATGATAGATTTATTACCATTTTTAATCTGCTCGGCAACGTTTTGAATGACCATTGGTTGCAGATAAGGGTCTTTACCTGAGTTGGCGTGGCTTGAGTCAATCATAATTTTACTATTGGTTTTGCCTTTTGCCAGCTCATTTTCAACTTGTGCAACAGCGGTTTCATCATAGTTTGGCTTACCATTACCACCGCGTAGGACTACGTGCGCGTAGGGGTTGCCTTTAGATTTGATGATAGAAACTTTGCCATCTGCTGATAAGCCGAGGAAGCTATGACCTTCTTTTACCGCTTGCATGGCATTAACCGCAACGGTCATGGTGCCATCGGTGCCGTTTTTAAAGCCAACTGGGCACGATAAACCTGAGCTCATTTCACGATGCGTTTGGCTTTCGGTGGTACGCGCGCCAATCGCTGACCAACTAATCAAATCCTGAATGTACTGCGGCGTATTTGGGTCTAATGCTTCGGTCGCGCACGGCAGACCTTTTTCATTTAAATCAAGCAGTAGCTTACGAGCGGTGCGCAGACCTTTTTCGATATCAAAGCTGTCGTTCATATCAGGGTCATTAATCATGCCTTTCCAGCCAACCGTAGTACGCGGCTTTTCAAAATAAACGCGCATCACAACGAAGATGCTGTCTTCAATCTCTTTGGCCAATACGGCTAAGCGATCGGCGTATTCGTGGGCGGCTTTAATATCGTGAATAGAGCAGGGGCCAATAACCACAAATAGACGCTTGTCTTTACCATCGAGGATATCTTGGATGGTATTGCGACCTTTTAGCACCGTGTTATAGGCGTCATTTGACAAAGGTAGCTCAGACTTTAGCTCAGCGGGTGTGATTAAAGGAATGAATTTTTCAATATTCACGTCGTCAATATCTGCATTATGAGTAGCTGGTGTTGTCATGATTATATATCGTCTAGCTGATTTATAGGGATATTCATTATGCGGACAAAAGCGCTGGTTGACAAGGGCAGTCGTACAGTTAATTGACTGCTAACTGGAATGTGGCGACCAAAACTTTGTTATACCTTATCGCTGCAACCCGTCTTAACATGCTGTCATTCATAGGTGTATAAGAATGATAAGGCAATGTAAAGCATAGGGAAAATGATGCTTTATCGCTAACCTAAGTCCAAATTTGCATTAAACACAACGTTTATAGGCAGATATAAATGAGTGATACTGAATGGATTTTGTGCACTAATTTCGCTATTTTTAGCTATTTCCAGCACTGTCACGTATGATGGCAATATAAACGACTAAGTTCGAGCATTATAGAATGCTATCAAGATGCCTTTTAATGGGCATCTTATTACGGTTAAGCTATGTTATATTTTATATAATCATTTTTATGATAGACGCATTTTATCTTTTGTTTCATTTAACTGTGCTACTCAAATGGCACCAATTAAATTGTACCACTTTAATATTGAGAGCTTATCATGACAGATCCTGCTACGCCTCACCAACCTGCTGATACAACGCCAGCACCGGATGCTTATGGTGCTTTTGATAAATTGCCTGAGGTTACAAGCTCGCCACTGGTGATAGGGATTGTCGCCGGGGAAGTGTCAGGCGACAGTTTGGGTGCAGATTTTATGCAGCAGATGAATAATCTGCGTGATGATATTATTTGGGTTGGGGTTGGCGGCGCAAAGATGCAAGCGCAAGGGCTACAAAGTATTTTTCCGTTATCGCGCTTAGCTGTGATGGGTCTGGTCGAAGTGGTGTCGCAGTTACCGGATTTACTCAAAGCACGTCAAGAGCTGCTGACGGCATTTAAAGCCGCAAGCATTGATTGGTTTATTGGCATTGATGCGCCTGATTTTAACCTCAGAGTGGCCAAGAAATTAAAGCCGCAAGGGGTGTTTTGCGTGCAGTATGTCAGCCCTTCTATTTGGGCGTGGCGTGAGTCGCGTATTCATAATATTATGGCAGCGACCAATTTGGTTCTGTGCCTATTTCCATTTGAGCTACCCGTCTACGAGCGTTATAACCATCCCGCGATTTGCGTCGGTCATCCGCTACTACGAACCATTGATCAGACCTTACTTGAGACGCCCATCAATCAGCGCCGTAGCGAATTGGTCTGGCATAATGATGGCTTGCAGCAGTTTTTTATCGACCGCTTTGATGAGGTCAGTCAGCTTATTTGCGTCATGCCCGGCTCTAGACGTGGTGAGATAACGGCTAT
>NZ_DAINDI010000027.1:23878-26394 GCF_036731945.1 Psychrobacter sp. | reverse complement strand
GCTCGATGGTATTCAAAGACTATTATTGTTAGATCCTAAGCTGTGCTTTATCATTCCAACGGTGGATCAAAACCATCAATATATTGTGCAAGATGTGATCGATAAGCGCTCAGAGCAACTGCGGGCGGCGATTGCGGTGGTCTATGATGAAAGTCAGCCAGCCTTTAGTCAGCTGGCGATGGCGGCATCAGACATGGTTATGTTAGCGTCGGGTACTGCAACCTTGGAAGCCATGCTGCTTGAGCGTCCAATGGTGGTAATTTATCAATTAAATCAGCTGACCTATCAGATTGCAAAGCGTTTGGTGAAAGTCCCTTATGTCGGTTTGCCCAATATTTTGGCAGACAGCGCAATCGTGCCTGAGCTTATCCAAGAGCAGGCAAGTGGCGATAATATCTGTCGTACCGTGATGCGTTTGTTGCAGCCGCGCGCGTACGCAGAACAATTAAAAGCGCTGATTGATACCAAGTATGCATTGCAACAACAAAGCAATCATGACCCTGCGCATAGCGTCATCGAACAATGGTTTATTCAAAACCGCGCCAGTCATCAAAGTCATGATTTTAATGGACAAGACGGTCATGTCAGTCAAGAAAATTACCACAGCCAAGACAATTATCAAGCTCAGTAATCATGCAAGCAAACAAATCAATTAAACCGTAAAGTTAAAAAATAAGTTATGAGTACTATGCCTCTTGAAGAACACAACCCTATAGAAAGCCCTGTTACAGACAACGCTATCTTTCAGATCGAAAGAATCATTGAGCAAGTTGATATTAAAGGACAATACATACAACTGGCAGCGCCCATACAGTTATCAGGTCAGCTAAATATCGTGGAGCTAATGGCGCAATATCTGGTAAATGAAGCGAGTGAACAAGCAGCCATACAAATTGGCGTGGATGAAGCAGGGCGTGGCCCGCTGCTAGGTAGCGTTACTGTCGCTGCGGCAATATTACCTGCGGCGTGGGCAGGTTTAATTGAAAATGAGCCACTAAAAAATACGCCATTGTCTATACTGACGGACTCAAAGCAGCTGAGTGAAAAAAAGCGCGATCTTCTTTATCCGTTGGTTCAGCAACATGCAGTCGCGCACATCGTCGCTGATATACCACCAGCGGTCATCGACCAAGTCAATATCTTGCAAGCAACCATGCTTGGTATGCGCTTATGTACTGAGGTTTTATTGGCGGTAGTTGCTAACTACCTTGATGAAGAACAGAAAACACTGTTTGAGATATTGATTGATGGCAATCGTTGTCCTGACGTAGATTATGTCAGTCTTGCCACACTTGGTATAGAGAGATCAGTGATTGACTGTCAAGCCTGGGTAAAAGGCGATGCGCGCCATACCAGTATTGCGGCAGCCAGTATTTTGGCAAAAGTAAGCCGTGATAAGACTATGTATGCGCTTGATGCTGAACATCCTGAATACGGTATTGCCAAGCATAAAGGCTATCCAACGCGCGCCCATATGGAAGCGATTGCAGCTCATGGCGTATTAGCCGCGCATAGACGTAGCTTTGCACCAGTAAGAAAAGTGCTTGAAAGCTAATATTGCCTAACCTAAAAATGATCATTAGCTAGCAGGATGAGACTGCTTAATTAAATAGCCTAAGCAAAATTAAATAAGAAAATGCTTTCAATCATAAAAAAACCATCTGTTTATTAAGAACAAATGGTTTTTTTATTTAAACCTTTAACAACAGAAATCTTCAAAGTCCCAAAAATACTTAAAACGATGAGTTCGGCTGCTGTAAAAACGCTTCTTCTTCAGGCGAAGATTTTCGACCTAAGGTTTCATTGCGGTGCGGATAACGCCCAAACTTATCAATAATATCCTTATGGCGATGCTCAAACTCTAAGGTCGTTGCATCATTTAATTGCTTAAACAGCGGCAGATAGCGCTCATGAATCATGGCCGATTCAGAATGCATAAATGGCATGATAATAAATTTGCGCCACTGCGCTGGCAGCGTATCAAAATATGGTTGTCCAATGGCTTCTTGTGCCAATGCTAGCGCCATGCCATCTTGGGCAAAAGCGCACGCTTGCTCACGGCATAAATTACGCGAAAACTGATCTAAAACGATAATTTCTGCCAAACGTCCCGCCAAAGCGGTGATTGAGCTATTACTATCAGTCGCTGCATCTGCGATACGCCACGTCACGCACTCACCCTGTTTTGCTGCCTGCCAAATATCATAAAACTTGTCTTTTATCTTTTTATCAAAAGCATCATTTTGCGCAAACCAATACTGCTCATTGTCTTTATCGAACCAAAAATCCAATACCGCACGCGCATCCGTAGCAAGATGTTCTAAGCTGATGTTTTGTGGGTCTAGCTGCGATAGGTTGGCTGGGTTTTTAGCAGTGGAATAATCGGTCGAGAGTGCCATAAGATATTCTATTTATGATGGATTTAGTCTACTATAGCGCAATTATTTAGGTCTGTCATGATACCGACCGCAGCTATTAGGTAACCTCTTATGAATGCAAAAATCCCGTTACAAACC
>NZ_DAINDI010000027.1:20619-23868 GCF_036731945.1 Psychrobacter sp. | reverse complement strand
GCCCTATTATCTGCTTGATGAAGCGGCAATCGTTGCCAACATGAAAATTATCGCACGTCTGTGCGAGCTATCTGGCGCCAAAGCCTTGCTCGCGCTCAAATGTTTTGCTACTTGGGGCGTGTTTGATGTCATGCAGCCTTATTTGCATGGTACAACCTCGTCCTCACTTAATGAAGTGCGGTTGGGCTATGAAACCTTTGGTAAAGGTAAAGGCAGTGATAATAAAAAAGAAACCCATGCTTATAGCGTTGGTTATAGCGCCGATGAAATCGATGAAGTATTGAGCTATGCCGATAAAATTATTTTTAATTCTATCTCGCAATTGAGTGCGTTTAAAGCTCAAGCGGGGGCGAAAAACGTTCCAGTTGGGCTGCGCTTAAACCCAAAAACCAGCAACTCGTCTTTTATTATCGCTGATCCTGCGCGTCCCTTTAGCCGTTTGGGTGAGCATGATAAAGATAAGATTACCGCCGTACTTGCTGATATCACAGGCGTCATGATTCATAACAACTGTGAAAATGATAGCTTTGAGGCATTTAGCGCAAGCTTGGCCGATATCGAAGACAGATTTGGTGAGGTGTTGGTGCAGCTTGAATGGGTGAGCTTGGGTGGTGGCATTCACTTTATTGCGCCTGATTATCCACTCGAAAAACTGGCTGATAGATTAAAAGGCTTTAGCGAAAAATATGGCGTGCAAGTCTATCTTGAGCCGGGTGAAGCGAGCATTCACGGTGCGGGCTCATTGGTCACGACCGTCTTAGACACCATGCACAATGAAAAAAATCTTGCTGTCGTCGATGCCTCTATCGAAGCGCATATGCTTGATTTACTGATTTATCGCGAGTCTGCTCCCATTATGTCCATTAATGAAGAATCAATAGATATGATGCCGGTAAATAAAGATCAAAAAGAGGGCGCTGCAGACAACACTATTATTTACGGTCGTTCTTGTTTGGCAGGCGATATTTTTGGTGAGTACGCCTTACCGAGTAATTTGAAAATTGGCGATACCATTGCGCTTGGTAATGCTGCCGGTTATACCATGGTCAAGAAAAACTGGTTTAATGGTGTTAATATGCCGGCGATTGTCATTCGTCGTCTTGATGGCAGTATTGATGTTCAGCGCGAGTTTGATTATCAAGATTATAAGGCCAGCTTGTCTTAATTTTGCTATTAATAATAAGCTGGTAAGATTTGAATAATAAAATTGGATGTCAACTTATCTATTAATTATTGCCGAAAGGTGGGTAAAAATTGTTATAATCGCCGCGGGCAAAAGCAAGTAGCCAAATACTGCTTTGCCCGACGGGTGCGTGGGTTTTCCTCGGTCTTCCTTTTTAATTCACGCATATCATTCACTCGTTTCTGTTTTGACTCGCCACCATCGATGGTATCGACAGGGACACAAAGGAGGATTGTTCATTGAACACAAATCAAACCAACCCTAGCAAAAAAGACGTGCTCATCATCGGTGCAGGCGGTGTGGCGCAAGTGGTCGCGCATAAATGTGCGATGCATAATGATGTGCTCGGCGAGATTCATATTGCCTCACGCACGCAAGATAAATGTGATGCCATCGCCCAAAGTGTCAAAGAAAAGAATAGCTTTAAGCTGCCTGCGGTATTACATACCCATCAAGTCGATGCGATGGATACGCAAGCGCTGATACAGCTGATTGAAGAGACGGGTATTCAAATCCTTATCAATGTCGGTTCGGCATTTGTCAATATGACCGTTTTAGAGGCTTGTATTGAAACAGGCGCGGCTTATATTGATACCGCCATTCATGAAGATCCGCGTAAGATTTGCGAGACGCCGCCATGGTATGACAACTATGAATGGCAGCGTAAACAGCGCTGTGCCGACAAGAACATCACGGCGATTTTGGGCGCAGGGTTTGATCCTGGTGTAGTCAACGCTTATGCGCGTCTTGGCTATGACATGATGGATGCAGGCTCGGTGACGGATATCGATATTATCGATATCAACGCAGGCAGCCACGGTAAGTATTTTGCCACCAACTTTGACCCTGAGATTAATTTCCGTGAGTTCACTGGTACGGTTTATTCTTGGCAAGACAGTAAGTGGCAGTCGAATAAGATGTTTGAAGTCAAACGTACCGATGATTTGCCAGTCGTTGGCGAGCAAAACAGTTACCTAAGTGGTCATGACGAGATTCATTCTTTATCGGCTAACCTAGATGTGCCAAACATCCGCTTTTGGATGGGCTTTGGTGAGCATTATATTAATGTGTTTACTGTGCTCCAAAACCTAGGTCTATTGTCTGAGCAGCCGGTGATGACTGCTGAAGGGCAAGAAGTGATTCCGCTTAAGGTGGTGAAAGCCGTACTGCCGGATCCAAGTTCGCTTGCGCCAAATTATACGGGCAAAACCTGCATCGGTGACAAGGTTAAAGGTAAAATCAACGGCGTTGATACTGAGGTATTTATCTATAATATCTCCGATCATAAAGACGCTTATAACGAAGTCGGTAGCCAAGGTATCTCTTATACTGCAGGCGTGCCACCCGTTGCTGCTGCAATGTTGGTCGCGACGGGCGAGTGGGATGCGGGCAAAATGGTCAACGTTGAAGAGCTTGATGCCAAGCCATTTA
Organism: Psychrobacter sp.; assembly: GCF_036731945.1. Taxonomy (GTDB): domain Bacteria; phylum Pseudomonadota; class Gammaproteobacteria; order Pseudomonadales; family Moraxellaceae; genus Psychrobacter. Next base: position 21,254 of record NZ_DAINDI010000027.1, on the reverse strand, counting down.
TCAATCTGCTAAATGCGATTGGTTTGCCAACGCGTATCCAAGACGCCAACGGTGATAGAGCGCTTGAGTTCGATATGTAATATATCTTAAGCCATAAAAAAGCCCGTCTAATTTCTCGATAAGAGCGTTAGGTGGGCTTTTTTATGCAAGAAACTTTATAGTGAATGAAAGTGCCCTTTTTCATTACTTTGGCTTTAACCTTTTTCATTACTTTAGCTTTAAATAGTTTCATACGTATGATTTTCTCTCACGATGCTTTACTACTGACGCTAAGCCTGTATTATCATTGGATAAACACATTCAGCATAATGACATTAGACTAGGGGTAGAATATAGTGAACCTAATACGGACAGTCATATAAAAATAAGGAATATAAATGAGCGACAAACCGAATGACGATGGCTTAAGGGAGGCTGACGACTCAAATAACCCATTAGCAAATGAGCCTAGCGAAAGCTCGCGCCCGCCGTTTGAGCGCAGGCAGTTTGGCGGTACAGAACGCCAATCAAAACCGTTTGATGAAGATGTGCCAATCTCCCGCAGCGATCTGAAAAAAGGGGCACAGGAGCTGTCAGAAAACAGTGTGGCTCATATTAATTGGAGCGTATTGATTGTCTCATCAGTTGTGATTGTG
>NZ_DAINDI010000027.1:19444-20609 GCF_036731945.1 Psychrobacter sp. | reverse complement strand
TATGGGCAATTTTGATGCCTATCAATGCCAGCACGACGATGAAAACAGTCGTTGATTGGATTGCGACCAATCTTGGCTGGTATTATGTGATTACCATGGTGATGGTCATCGGTTTTGTGCTGTGGGTAGCACTGTCTAAAGCAGGTAGCATACGCCTCGGGCCTGATGATTCGCGGCCACAGTATAAACTGGGAACGTGGGCAGCGATGTTATTTGCCGCTGGGGTAGGCATTGACATGCTGTTTTTCTCAGTCACTGGCCCCGTCGTACAGTATTTGACCCCGCCGTCTGGTGAAGGAGCAAGTGCTGCTGCTATGCAAGACGCTGTGGTTTGGACAATGTTCCATTACGGCATTGCCGGCTGGTCTATTTATGCACTGCTTGGTATGGCAATGGGCTATTTTGCCTACCGCTGGGGCATGCCTTTATCCATTCGGGCGGCGCTTTATCCGCTGCTCGGTAAGCGGGTAAAAGGTCCTATCGGCCATGGTATTAGTATTCTTGCCTTGGTCGGCACAGTGTTCGGCGTGGCGACGACCATGGGTATCGGCGTGGTACTCTTAAACGTTGGTTTCTCAAAGTTATTTGGTTTTGAAGAAGGCTTAACGTTACAGATTGCCCTCGTGGTTGGCGCGGTTGTTTTGACCATTTTGGCCACTACTTCAGGGGTTGATCGCGGTATCCGCTGGATCTCCGAGCTCAATCTATGGAGCGCGGTGGCAATGATGGCGTTTATTCTAATCGCTGGCGAGACGGCGTTTTTGTTAAATGCCTTAGTCGAAAATTTAGGTCAGTTCTTTGTCACACTTCCTGCTCGGATGTTCAAAACCTTTGCCTATGTTCCCGGTAGTAGCGATTGGATGGGCAGTTGGACGTTATTCTTTTGGGCGTTTTGGCTGGCATGGGGGCCGTTCGTTGGGGTGTTTTTGGCGCGTATTTCGCGCGGACGCACATTACGTGAGTTTGTTATCGCTGCGATTACGGTGCCGGTATTATGTGACTTTATCATTGTTTCTTTCTTTGGTAACTCCGCCCTTTATGAGGTATTACAAGGCAATACAGCCTTTGCTGAGCTGGCGGTTCAAAGCCCAGAGCGTGGTTGGTACGCGCTACTTGAGCTGTTTCCGGGGGCGACTATTTTGATAGCGTTAGCGACGCTTTCAGG
>NZ_DAINDI010000027.1:11939-19434 GCF_036731945.1 Psychrobacter sp. | reverse complement strand
TGTCGAACTTTTCAACCTCTATCCCTGATCCAAGCGAGGATGGCCCAAAGTGGCTACGCATTTTTTGGGCGGTATTGACGGCAGTATTGACCATCTCTATGTTGATAGCAGGCGGCGTCATTACCATGGAGTATGCAACGCTTATCTTTGCGCTTCCTGTGACCGTTATCGTTTATCTGGTGATGTTCTCTTTTTCTAAAGCGCTAAAAATAGAACGGGCTGAGCGCGAAGGTACGGTGCTGCGTCGCCCTTCTATTACGCCAAGTGGTGGTCATATACCCGAGCGTTCTTGGAAGCAGCGCTTGGGACAAATGCTGGCTTACCCGAGCAAACGAGAAACGGAGCAATTTCTTGAGCGTGTCGTTCGACCGGCGCTGAACGATGTCGCCAATGAGTTTGAGCGCCAAGGTTATAAGATTGATCGCGATAATATTCCTCATATAGCGGGCGATATTGATGTTGGTGGGCCATTATTAAAGGTATCTACTGATGCCCAAAACGACTTTTATTATCAAGTGTCTATGGTCGAGACGCCGTCACCGACCTTTAGTGGCAAGATGTCGCCAGTTAGCGACGTATATTATCGTTTAGAAGTAACGACGCAAACCGGCTCCGGCGGTTATGATTTGATGGGCTTGACCAAACAGCAAGTGATTGACGATGTGCTTGAACAATATGAAGCGTATCTGACTTTTATTACCAGTCCGCCAGAGACAGATGTGAACACAGCCACCGCGGCAGTAGGAATCACAGGTAAAGGTTGATTTTTTATAATGGTAAAACGATATAGATAATAGCGGCGCTGTTCTAGCCATCCGCTATCATCTGTCATGTATGTTAGGGCTGCGCCTTAAGCCTTGCTAGGATTATACTTTCTCAACGCCGCAATACGTTCATCAAGCGTTGGATGTGAGCGGAAAAGGTTAGCGACACTAAATCCCGTAGACTGCCCAGACGAGATTGCAAACGCTTTCATGCTCTCAGGCATCTGGTCTGGACGCTGCTCAGAAGGACGCAAGGCATCCAGTGCGCTAATCATTTTTTCACGGCTGGCAAGCTTTGCCCCCATCTCATCAGCACGGAATTCACGTAGGCGCGAGAACCACATGACGATGGCAGACGCCAAAAACCCCAGCAAAATATCCATCACGATACTGGTGACAAAATAACCGATACCCGGGCCATCCCCTTCATTTTTAAAGACAGTACGGTCGACGAAGCTACCAATAATACGCGCAAAGAACATGACAAAGGCGTTCACCACACCTTGAATGAGCGCAAGGGTCACCATATCGCCATTGGCCACATGACCAATCTCATGCGCGAGCACGGCTTCTATTTCATCGGGTGTCATGCTTTGTAGTAGCCCTGAGGAGACCGCGACCAATGCTTGGTTTTTGTTCCAGCCTGTTGCAAACGCGTTTGGCTGCGAATTATTAAAAATTCCCACTTCCGGCATGCCAATATTTACCGCCTGTGCGTGTTTGGCGACAGTATCGACCAGCCATTTTTCCGTAGCATTTCTTGGCGTTTCGATAATCACTGTGCCCGTTGATTTTTTTGCCATCCATTTTGAGATAAATAGCGAGACCATCGAGCCGACCATGCCATATATACCGCACATAATGGCAAGGCTAGTATAATTTAGCCCGCCTGCGCCATGGACGCCGCCAATCCCGAAAAAGCTGGATAAAATACCAAATACGATGCTAAATACCACAATCACCGCTAAGTTGGTTAATAAGAACAATCCAATACGCATCATGACGCTAACTTCCTCATTGAAATTCAACTACAATCTTATAAATAACTCCTTCACAGGAGTAAAAGGTAAAAATTAAAAAAATGGCAATTATAACCTTCTAGGAATAATAAAGCCGCTCATTCAATAGAAATCGCCACTTATAACTTGTAGAGTAGGGACAACAGCGGCGTATAGTGTTTAACTAATGCAAGAGTGATAGATAGAGAACTAAAAAATAGTCAGTACTATCATAAGTAATGAACCATTCATATACCATTTAATCCTATATAAGGTCTCATTATGAAATCTCTAGAGCTAAAAGTACCGCCAGTCGCGCAAGTTATTGTCACCGCAGCGGCCATGGCTGGCGTCTCTAAAGTCGCCCCTGCTTTGAAGTTTTCGTTGAAAGGCTCTACGGCCTTGGCAGTAGGTTTGGGCACTATAGGACTGGGTAGCGCCATTTTGGGTGTCACACAATTTAAAAAAGCGCAGACCACGCCCAATCCGCAAGCGCTTGAGAAGGTTTCAAGTTTGGTGACCAGCGGTATATATCAATATAGCCGCAACCCTATGTATGTAGGCTTGGTGCTTGTATTATTTAGCTGGGCATTGTATCTGTCGCACTTTCTTGCCTTCGTGTTATTGCCTCTATTTATACTTTATATGACCCGTTTTCAAATCCAACCAGAAGAGCGGATGTTGGCACAGAAATTTGGCAAGGCTTATCAGACTTATAAGGCAAAAGTCAGACGTTGGGTATAAACAGCGGGATAAAAAATAGCCAAAATTAATGTTAGTAAAAAAGAAGATCATACTATGCAACTAGAAATCAATGTCGTCGACGCTTTTACGGATACCGTTTTTAAAGGCAATTCAGCAGCCGTTATTATCACAGATAATTGGCTTTCCGATAAGTTAATGCAGTCTATTGCTTTTGAAAATAATTTGTCAGAGACAGCTTTTATTGTATGTGATGATGACGGTATTTATCATATTCGCTGGTTTTCTCCTTTAACTGAGATTGCATTTTGCGGGCATGCAACCTTGGCGTCAGCCTTTGTGTTATTTAACAAAAATCCTAATGTAGAAACCATTAAATTTTACGCCAAAGCCGTTGGTATATTAACCATCATGCAAACAGACGCTGGCAAAATACAAATGGATTTTCCTAATACTAAGCCGGAAAAGGTTAAAGATATTCCCGATAGCTTGCTGGCAGGGTTGTCTGTTGCACCAGTCGAAGTTTATAAAAACTCTCAAGCCTATTTTGTGATTTATAATGCTGAAGCCGATGTCTTAAACGTAGCACGCGATAACGAGCAATTAAAAAAACTTGCGCCGTTAAATGTGGTGGTCACCTGTCAGGCCGCCTCCGCTGATTACAAAGATTACGATTTTATTTCACGTTATTTTTGGCCTGCCAATGGTGGCGATGAAGACCCAGTGACGGGTTCAGCTCATACTGCTTTAGCACCATTATGGGCAGAGCATCTAGGTAAAAATGAATTGCTTGCTTATCAAGCATCAAAACGAGGCGGTATTTTAGACTGCGTCGTTGCAGGTGATAGGGTGCTAATTTCTGGCAATGCTGTGCAGTATATGACAGGGTTTATCACGGTTTAGGAGTGGTTGGTTTGACTGAATTAAAAACCGTTGGACTGTTTGCGCTGACCGCACTGGCTGAAATTGCAGGTTGCTATTTGCCTTATTTATGGCTGCGGGAAGGTAAGTCGATTTGGCTGCTGGTTCCAGGTACGCTCAGTTTGGTCGCTTTTGTTTGGCTGCTGTCCTTACATCCCACCGCCGCTGGTCGCGTTTATGCTGCTTACGGCGGTGTCTATATTTCGATGGCGATTTTATGGCTGTGGACGGTGAACGGCATCAGGCCAACCACATGGGATATTTTGGGTTCTATCGTCGCGCTCTTAGGCATGGCAATTATTATGTTTGCACCACGTCATTAGTGAATGGATTTTGCCAATATTGCTATTAGTAAGTGACTACTTACGCAGTCATTACGATTTGCTATAATGAGCCGCACGCCGGTGTATCGTCGCGGCAAACCCTTATAATATTCATGTTTAACACAGTAAAGCTTACTGTTTTGGTCAATTATTATGCGTATTCGTAAACTGTTCAAATTTGAAAATGCGCATATCGTGCGTAATTGTAGCTCTGAGCGCTGCAAACATTCTATTCATGGTCATAGCTACCAGATTGAGCTGATTCTTGAAGCTAAGCGATTAGACCATGGGCAAATGGTTTATGATTTTGGTCTATTAAAATCTTCTATTAAAGACATTATCGATAGCTTCGATCATGCGATTTGTTTTTGGAATAAAGACGACCCTGAATATATCGCCGCCTGTAAAAAATTCAGCGCGCGCTGGATCAGTTTGCCGGTATCGCCGTCAGCCCGAGCTATATGCCAAGCTGATTGCTGGTGAAAGCTTTATCAATCCAGCCGTGACTATGCAAGTACAGACGCAAGTACAAACGCAAGTAAAGGAAGGTAAGCTTGATGCCTAATAATATAAACAAAGACAAAAATGTGAAAACCTTGACGCTGCATTCTGAAGCAGATACTCAACGCTTGGCGGTGCAGTTGTCAGCGTTGCCCTTATCGGGTAGCGTGTGGCTAGCAGGTGATTTAGGCGCTGGTAAAACTACCTTGACGCGTTATTGGTTGCAGGCACTCGGCCATACAGGTGCGGTCAAAAGTCCAACTTATACCTTGGTTGAGCCTTATAGTATTGAGCAAAATGATGGTTCAATAAAACCGGTTTATCATGCAGATTTATATCGTCTGCAAGACCCAGAAGAGCTATCCTTTATTGGTTTTGATGAATATCTAGATGAGCCGAATGCGCTGGTTATTATCGAATGGGCGAGTCGTGCGGACAGCTATTTACCACCGCCGAGTTTGTTTATTGATATGACGCAAGCTGATCGCGATGATAATGATAAAGAGGCACGCCAAGTTGAGCTGCGATTATCAAAGGTCGGTCAAGCGCAGGGCTTAGATTTATCCTCTCTTAACTTTTAGGTTAAACCGCATCATAGCCTCTGAGGTTTTATAAAAGTATGACGCTCATTAATGCCAGATAATCCCTCCAATAGCCGCATCAAAAAACTATCGCCGCTGCTCATCAATCAATTGGCAGCAGGCGAGGTGGTCACGCGCCCTGCCGCTGTGGTTAAAGAGCTGCTTGAAAACGCGATAGACGCTGGCGCGAGCAATATTGAGATACGTATTACCCAAGGCGGCATGGGTATGATTGAAGTACTGGATAACGGCACGGGTATCCATCCTGATGATATGGTCATGGCCATTACTCGCCATGCGACCAGTAAAGTCGCTGATGTGGCTAATTTGCATGGTATTACCACACTGGGCTTTCGCGGTGAAGCGTTGGCAGCGACGGCAGCAGTTTCTCGTTTGACTTTAACCAGTAGTCATGACGACAGTGGCATTGGTCGCCAATTGCAAGTCGCCGGTGTATTGGACGAGGTGCCAAAATTGCTGCCAGTCGTGCATCAACGCGGCACCACCATTACCGTCAAGGATTTATACTTTAATGTGCCCGCACGCCGCGGCAACTTAAAATCTATTGCGACCGAGTTCGGTCATATCGAAACCATTGTCCGCGAAGTGGCTTTGGCACGAGCAGATGTGGCGCTAACCTTGTTTCATGACAATAAAAAGCGGTTATCGCTGTCTTCAAGAGCAATGTCTGCAAATGATAACGATAATACCAATAGCAGCAACAATAACGCTCATCGTCTGCCTTTATCACGTCTTGAGCAAGCGACTGGGTTGCCATTAACGGATAACGCTTTAGAAATAGCGATAGATCTCACCAGTTTGATGCAGCTGCCTAAAGACTATGTGAATAATAACTTTGCTGGTCAAGCGAACATCAACGGTTGGTTATGGCTTAGCAATGACTCTCAAAGTACTTTTCCGAAATTAATTTATGTGAATGGACGATTGGTAAAAGAAGCATTGATTAGCAATCTGCTGCGTCAACTTGCCCAAAGTGCGCAGTTATCAGGTATTGGCTATGCACTGTATATTGATTTGCCAACTGAGTGGCTCAATATCAATGTCCATCCGTCCAAACAGCGTATCAAAATCAGCCCGCTAAATAACATCATGGCGCATCTTAGTCATGCGATTCAAGCAAAGCTTAAAACGGTTGCTACCAAACAGAACATCAATCAGACCATCAATTCCGCTGATGAAAGTAGTCAGGTATTAGATAATAATCTATCTATCAATAATACCTTCGCTGCTAAAAGGCAACAGACGTCATCGGCTACTCATTTAACCAATCATTCAACCAAAACCCAACAAGTGCAAGCGCCCAAACAACCGTATCAGTTGTCAGAAAATACCGATGCTGCGCAATCATCAGAACAGGCTACTTTTACTGAAAATATAAATCCGGGTAGCACATTAATAAGTACGGCCAATACGTCACAAAATCTATCGATAAAAAATGCTCCTTTACCATATTGTTTGGAGGTTATTTTAAATACGAGTCATGATTTAGATGCAATTAATAATGTCAGTGATAAAGCGCTACCATGGTTGCTGTTTTATAGTCGCAGCCAATTTTTTCTGATTGGCGTTGAGACATGGCAGGCGCAATTAAGCTTATTGTTTGAGTCGGATGTATTTAGAAAAAAGGTTTCATTGAATGATGCGAATGCTGTCAATCAGCAGCTTACTGACTTAGCCACAAAAATGTCTACAGAAGATTTATGGGCATTTAACGCAGATATCGAAGACTTGCTTGCTAAACATGCTTTTAAGTCTATAAATAACCAGCGTCTAATCGCGTTGATGCTATCATCTACAGCCATTTAGTTGTCCATTGATTAGATTGAGGACACGTTTTAGTAGTCACATAAAAATAAAGGTAATCCTATGCAAATCTCGTCTGCTAGCTCATCTTATCGCCTCAATCCCAATTTGGCGGATAATAGCGTGGTGTGTTTGATGGCACCGACGGCGAGTGGCAAGACAGCTCTAGCGTATAAGCTATACGATACTGGGCGTTATGAGCTGATTTCGGTCGATTCAGCATTGATATATCGTGATATGAATATCGGTACAGCCAAACCAACCGCTGCAGAGTTAGCACGCTATCCGCATCATTTGGTTGATATCATTGACCCGATGCAAAGCTATAGCGTCGCTGAATTCGTTAATGATGTTGCTCATTTAATTGCGAGCTGCCATGAGAGGGGAAAGATACCTTTGCTCGTTGGCGGTACTATGATGTATTACATGGCGCTCATTGATGGGCTATCGCCCGTGCCTGACAGTGATGATGACGTGCGCGCGCGCGTGGAGCAGTGGCGGCAAGACGAAGGTATTGGTGCACTATACGATTATCTAGAAAAAATAGATCCGATAAGCCACGAGCGTCTTAATGCGACCGATACTCAGCGTATCACGCGTGCGGTTGAAGTTTATCTGCAAACCAATATACCCATCAGTGACTGGCAGCAAAAGCCCAAACATGCCTTGGCGCATAATCCCAATCAGCAGTGGCATGCGCTGGCGGTGATGCCAGAGCGCGCATGGCTACATCAGCGTATCGAGCAACGTTTGGATATAATGTGGCATGATGGGCTAGTGGCGGAAGTGATTAGATTGCTTGAGCAGTACCCTTTGACACCCAATTTGCCATCCATGCGCTGCGTCGGTTATCGGCAAGTGTTAGAGTACTTAGTCCATAT
>NZ_DAINDI010000027.1:0-11929 GCF_036731945.1 Psychrobacter sp. | reverse complement strand
AGCATCCAGTTTTTGAACAGCCGCATTTAGATAAAGCGCAATTTTATGAGGCCTTTTCAGAAGTAGAAGCGGCGAGTGCAAGTAAACGACCACAAGACACCACTACTCAAGCGCTCGATCAGCCATTGACGCTCAGCGCTCAAACCGAGGCACTTGCTTGTCAGCAAATGCAAAATAAGGCATTATATGCGACCAGACAGCTGGCGAAGCGTCAATATACTTGGCTGCGCAAACTTACTCAATTGCCCAATTTGCCTGATAATGCGTCAAACATTGCAACCAAGCTAAATGAAAACGATGACAAGCTTATGCGCGGTGATATCAAAATAAAAACGTTTGCTACTATGACCCAAGTAAGAGAGTATTTATACTAAAACCAAATCATATAAAGCGCGTTAATTAGCCCCGTAAAAAATAATGACAATTAGTTTCAAAATAAAGGTCGGATAACTGCTATAATTTAAATCATAGTAAAATAGTGTGGATTATATCGGTATCATTGCTTTTTTAACGGTCGTCAATTAACTTTTGTTGGTAAGAAGTCTTAAAGAATAAGCAGTTACTTAATTATTTACAATAATAACGTATTCACGGTAAAGTGAAATTATTTAACAAGAATTAGTGCTTATTTAGATACGTTTTATAAATAAAACTTATTATTGTATCTGCCCTTAGCCATTATAATTAAAGCAATACTTATAATAATTGGCACTAAAAATAATTATATAATATTTAGGAGAGATGTCATGTCAAAAGGACAAACTTTACAAGACCCGTTTTTGAACTCGTTGCGCAAAGATCGCATTCCGGTTTCTATTTTTTTAGTTAATGGTATTAAGCTGCAAGGTCAAATTGAATCATTTGATCAATACGTGGTGCTGTTAAAAAATACAGTGAGTCAAATGGTTTATAAGCATGCCATTTCAACAGTCGTGCCCGCCCGTAATCCTAGAAGCAGCACGACGACTGGTACGGGTGCGCAAACCTCAACGGGTGCACCTACTGGTTACCAAGGTGGCATGAGTAGTGGGTTTGAGCGTGGTAGTAACCTTACTGGTGGTGGCGGTTTTGAAGAGCGCGGCTTTGCCAATCGTAGTGGTTTTAATCGTGGCGGTTTTGGTCAAGGCCAAGATCGTGGTTTTGAGCGAGGCAGCTTTGGACAAAGTCAAGAGCGCGGCTTTGAGCGCGGCGGCTTTGGTCAAGATCGTGGCTTCGACAATTCTTCAGACAATGCTATGTTTGAAAACAAATCAAACGATGATATAGACGATAGCAATCAATAAATAACGTTATCTAACGTCTATTTGATTGAAAGTATGTTATTAAAATGTCGTATAGCGGATTAAGACCTACTATTAATTATAGTGGGTTTTTTTTGTATAAATAGACGTATAATCGTGGCTGAGCAAGTGACTATTTACACTACGCTGAGCAAGTGACTAATTACACTACTTAGTAAGGAGGCAATGATGAAAGCGACGTCTTGCCCTATATTATTAATATCAGCCATAGTATAGTAAAATGTTTCATTGATTCACCGAAAATATAGAGCTAACGTATGAGTAATCTGCACCGCAACCTGACCCATCAACAATTTATTAGCACTGCTATCGAAGCAATTCATACGGAGATGGCGGCGCTAGCATTGTTAACGGAACAAATCGATGATAGATTTGCTCAAGCCTGCGATATTATCCTAGCCTGCAAAGGGCGTGTGGTGGTGACGGGCATGGGTAAATCGGGTCTGATTGGTCGTAAAATAGCGGCGACCTTTGCCTCTACAGGTACACCAGCGTTTTTTATGCATCCTGGGGAAGCGGGGCATGGCGATTTGGGGATGTTGGTGCAAGGCGATGTCCTACTGGCTATCTCAAACTCGGGCGAGTCTGATGAAATTAGAATGCTGCTGCCCGTGGTTAAGCGTCTAAATATTCCCCTGATTAGTATTAGCCGAGATAAACGCGGTATGCTACCACGAGCGGCGGATATCATTTTGACGCTGGGTAAATCACAAGAAGCTTGTCCACTTAACCTTGCTCCAACTTCTAGTACCACAGCGACCTTGGCATTGGGCGATGCGTTGGCTGTGGCTTTGGTGCATGCGCGTAATTTTACTTCAGAAGACTTTGCCTTATCGCATCCTGCAGGCGCCTTAGGACGCCAGCTGCTGACGCGGGTCGAAGATTTAATGCATACCAATTCAGAAAATTTACCGCTTATTAATCAACAAGCACCGCTACAAGACGCTTTATTTACCATGTCATCTGGGCGTTTAGGTATGACAGTGGTGACTGATGATGAGCAAAAAGTCGTCGGCGTATTTACCGATGGAGATTTGCGCCGCGGCTTAGAAAAAGGCATTGATTTGCAAACCCCGATGCGTGAGCTGATGGTCAGTAATCCACGCCGCGTCAGTAAGGATATGCGCGCGTCCGATGCTTTAAGTGTGATGAACGAAAACGGCATTAGCCAGCTGCTGATTATCGATGAGGAACAGCGTTTGGAGGCTATCATTACGGTACATGACTTATTACAAGCCGGTGTTAAGTAGCCCTATTTTAATAAACGCTGTGTTAAGAATTGGCACAATTAAGATGTAACGTAGGAAAAAAGCCTTCATAAAAGAGTATTTAATAAGAATACGTCTCATAATAAAACCATTAATAAGAGAAAATTGATGCAAGACTTAATAAAAAAAGCCGGACAAGTAAAGTTATTGGTCATGGATGTTGATGGTATCTTGTCAAACGGTCAAATTATTTATGATGCCAACGGTACTGAAACCAAAGCCTTTTCGGTACAGGACGGTGTCGGTGTCAAATCGTTGGCGCGCTATGGTATTTTGACCGCTATTATTACTGGTCGTAGCAGTCCTATGGTAGACAAGCGTGCTGCTGAAATGGGTGTCAATTATATTGTCCAAGGTCGTGATGATAAGCTGATTGCGTTGAATGAGCTATTAGCGACGCTTGATGCTGAGCTTAATATTACCGCTGCTGATTGTGCTTATATGGGCGATGACTTACCAGATATTAAAGCCATGCAAACGGTAGGCTTTGCGGCCACTGTTCCAAATGCCCATCAAGAGGTGATAAAGCGCAGTGATATGGTGACCACCCGCACAGGTGGTACCGGCGCAGTACGGGAAATATGTGATCTTATTTTAAAAGGTCATGGTCACTATCAAGATTTTATCGCGCACTATACGCTTGATGCAGCGAAACCTGAGGATAACTTATCGTGAATACTCGTGTTTTAATCGTTCTGGCATTAATTATTGCTGTGATTGCTGGCTGGTTCTTTAAGCAGCAAGGGGAGATTACGCCGCCCGTTAGTATGGAACCGACGGATGTGGATTATGAAGCCACCGACATTAAGGCGGTACAGACCAATGAAAAAGGTGAGACTGAGTACGAGCTGAGTGCAGAATCTTTGACCCATAATCCTGTGACCAATAAAGATGAGATGAAAGGCATCACCATGAATTGGGAGCCATCAGATGAGCAGCGTTACCGTGTTGAAGCGGGCAGCGCCGCCATCAGTCAACAGACAGGTGAGATGAGCTTATCAGGTGGTTTTACTTTAGTTAGCGAAGGCAAAGCGGGCGAGTCTGATATTGAGCCGATTAAAGTCATGGGCACTACCTTAAAAGGCAATACCAAAACAGGTCAAGTCTATAGTGATGCGCCAGTAAAAGTTGAACAAGGGATGAACCGCTTTGAGGCGTCAAGCATGAAAGCCAACCTTGAGACCGGCGACTATGAATTTGGTCAAGTCGCGGTTGCATTTACGCCCGCGAAACGCCAAGATAAAGCTTTATTTTAACAGCACCACCTAGCAGGAAGTTTGCAAACGCCACTACCCATAATGATACGAGTAACTTTTATGAAATCTACTTTTTTGCCTACTTTACGCTTGCTATCGACACGCTCTATCCAAGTAACACACGGTTTACGAACGCTACCGATGCTAATGTTGTTAGCATTGCCGTTATACAGCCATGCCTTGCCATCAGATGCCAATCAGCCGATTAAGCTGCTAGCAGATAAGGCGACTTATAGTGAACGTACAGGTATCACCAGCTATTCAGGCACCGTTGTAATTACGCAGGGTACGTTCAAAATGACCGCCGATGATATTACGGTCAACCTCTCGCAAGGCCGTAGTATCAACTCGGCAGTCGCCACCGGCCGTCCAGCCACTATGCAGCAGGTAGTGACGCAAGAAAAGGGCTTGGCAAAAGGGCAGGCCAATAAGATTGATTATAATGCGGTCACGGGTATCGTGACGCTCACAGGTAATGCAAAATTGGTACAAAATGGCGCCAGTTTTGCCGGTAATGTCATTCGCTATAGCTTAAAAGCTGGCGATGTAGAAGCAACTGCTGGTGGCAGTCAGCGCGTAGAATTGGTCTTCCCGCCCAATAGCGGCAGCAACCGAAGCAGCATACGCTAAGCACAGTATTTTTAATATAAAAGTAAGCGATAGTAATACTAAAAATTTTGCAACTTTAACAGTAATTGACAGGTAAGTGATGAGCGATATTAAAAACAACGTTGTTAAGACCAATGAAATTCACAGCAACGAAATTCATAGCAACGAAATTCATAGCAACGAGCTTAATAATGGTTCTGTAGCGGCAACCAATAGCTCCGAGCCTGTCGCCCGTTTAACGATGCAAAATTTAGGCAAACGCTACGGCAAACGCTGGGTGGTAAAAGATGTATCATTTTCTGTTGAGCAAGGGCAAGTTGTTGGATTATTAGGACCAAATGGCGCGGGCAAAACTACTAGCTTTTATATGGTGGTCGGACTGGTCAATATGGATAAGGGTCGCGTTACCTTAGGAAAAATGGATTTATCAAAATATGCCATGCATGAGCGCGCGCGTGCTGGTATTGGCTATTTGCCGCAAGAAGCCTCTATTTTCCGTAAATTATCCATTGAAGATAATATCTTAGCCATTCTGCAAACTCGTAAAGAGTTAAGTGCTTCTGAGCAGCGTCAAGAGCTTGAAAAATTGATCGGCGAGTTCCATTTAGAGCATGTACGCAAATCATTGGGTATGAGTGTCTCAGGTGGTGAGCGTCGCCGCTGTGAGATTGCGCGCGCTTTGGCGGCCAATCCAAAATTTATCCTATTAGATGAGCCGTTTGCCGGTGTTGACCCTATCTCTGTTAGTGATATTAAAGATGTTATTTTAACTCTAAAAAATCGCGGTATTGGTGTGCTGATCACCGACCATAACGTGCGTGATACCCTCGCCATTTGCGAAAAAGCCTATATCGTTTCAGAAGGCGCCATCATTGCAGAAGGGACGTCATGTGAAGTGTTAGAAAATGATTTGGTAAAATCTGTCTATCTTGGTAAAGACTTTCGAGTATAAAAAAATTCCCTGTGTCTTAGATATTGTTCTCTATAAACCTTTATTTGAAACTTTAGCCAAATATCTTATCATTGTAGGATGCAACGGATATTTGGCTATTTTCTCTTAACATCCATGCCTACTATAAATTGCTATCTACCTCTCATAATCTAATGCCTCGTTATTAAAAAAGGCTTATCTATCCTTTCTCTTAGTCTTACACTTAAGCTCATATAGAGCTTTTTAGAATTTCATTTATTATTCGCGATTTATTACTTTCGATTGACCAGCTCAATAAGGTTCATACGTTATGGCAAAAAATAAAAGCAGTTATGTCTGTCAACAGTGCGGGGCGCATTTTGGTAAATGGGCGGGACAGTGTACAGACTGCGGTGAATGGAATAGTTTGGTTGAAGCGCCAAATGTCAGTATGCCGCACCATAATAAGAGTAGCGCAAAAGCGAATGCTAGCCGAGCGGTTTCTCGTAGTGCAGGTGCGCCTGCTGGTAACTATTCAGGTACGCACAGTGCGGTCATGCCACTCAATGCGGTAAGCGTGACGCTAGATACACGCCTGCCCACTGGCATTAGTGAGTTTGACCGAGTGTTGGGCGGCGGACTGGTGGCCGGTTCGGTCGTTTTGATCGGCGGTGACCCAGGAATCGGTAAATCGACGATTTTGCTGCAAACTGCGACCAATATGGCAAAGGCTGATTCATTGGCAGGTAGCGCGCTGTATGTGACAGGTGAAGAGTCGCTCGCCCAAGTAGCGATGCGCGCCAAGCGTTTAGATTTGCCAGCGGATAGATTACGTGTGCTTGCGGAGACCAATGTTGAAACCATTTGTGCGGCTTTAACCCAAGAGCAGCCGGCGATTGCTATTATTGACTCGATTCAGACTATTTATACCGATGCCATTAATTCTGCCCCAGGCGGCGTTAGTCAAATTCGTGAGTCGGCAGCGATTTTAACCCGTTATGCGAAGCAAACTGGCACGGCACTATTTTTAGTCGGGCATGTGACCAAAGAAGGCACGCTGGCAGGGCCACGTGTGCTCGAACACATGGTTGATACGGTTTTATATTTTGAAGGTCAGTCCGATTCACGCTTTCGTATGATTCGCGCGGTAAAAAACCGTTTTGGTGCGGTTAATGAGCTGGGTATTTTTGGCATGACCGATATGGGACTCAAAGAAGTCGCCAATCCCTCAGCGATATTTTTAAGTCGTTATGATAAGCCCGTAGCAGGTTCTGTGGTGATGGTAAGCCGTGAAGGTACTAGACCCCTGCTGGTTGAAGTGCAAGCCTTGGTTGATGACTCACAAGGCTCACCAAGACGTATGGCTTTAGGGCTCGATTTTCAGCGCCTATCAATGCTACTTGCGGTCATGCATCGTCACGGCGGTATCCATACCAGCGGACAAGATGTATATGTAAACGTTGTCGGCGGTGTCAAGGTAATAGAAACCGGGTCTGATTTGGCCGTACTATTAGCTTGTGCCTCTAGTATCAAAGAAAAGCCTTTGCCCTCATCACTTGCCGTTTTTGGTGAAGTCGGCTTATCAGGGGAGATTCGACCGGTTCCTAACGGACAAGAGCGCCTAAAGGAGGCGATGAAACACGGCTTTAAACACGCAATTATTCCTAAAGCCAATGCGCCTGCCAAAGATGCGCCGCAGTTTAAGGGTATCAATGTCATCGCGGTCGAGCGTCTCGATGATGCGATTGAAAGCGCATTTGAGTTATAGTTCTTAAAAGCTATCCTATGTTAACTATTTAGCGTTAAACGTTGAACGTTAAAAACGAAAAAGCGCCTAACTTTAAATGAGTTAGGCGCTTTTTTTAAAACTAACGTTGAGCAGTCTTTTCGATAAAAAACCGTTAAAGGTTTAAACCTAAAATGGTCTAAAACGTTAAGGGTTTAAGAGGCTGGGCCTGAAACGCGCTCAATAGAGACGTTACCCACACCTTTATTGGTAATACCAAGTTGCTTGGCAGCACCATATGATAAGTCCATCACACGGTTACCATGGAATGGACCACGATCGTTTACTTTAACGACGACGCTTTTTCCATTGGTTTTATTGGTAACTTTAACGTAGCAGTTTAAGGGTAACGAGCGGTGAGCAGCGGTTAAGCCATTCATGTCAAAGGTTTCGCCACTGGCAGTTTTGCGGCCATGAAACTGACGACCATACCAAGAAGCCAAACCAGTTTGTTTAAATTTGCTTACAGAATTAGAAGCGACTGCCGTTAAGCGCTCTAAAACATCTTCATCATTAGATACTTGGGCAGTGTCGCTGGCGAGCAATGGGCTGTTAAGCGCTAATGAAGTGGGCTGACGAGCAGACTTAACTAAGCTTGATGCGCCGTCATGTTGACGACTAAGTTCACCGAGCACACGGTCAATACGGGAGGCGTTATCTTGCGAAATCGTTGCAAGGGAGGTTTTTGATTCTACAGCATTTGCATTAGTAGCGATTGCAGAGCCAGCAAATAAAACGGCTGACATTGTAAGTAAACCAGATAAACGCTTATTCATAAATACCTCTATAGCATATACATTAGAACCTAACTCTAAAACCTCTTAGAGGGAGCGAGACAATATTAGACCACTCTAACAGTGCCGCAAACTCGAAAGCCGCTCTATCATCTATCTGTTTTATCACGATGATAGTAAATATGGACTTTTATAAGCTCTAACATATGGTAATTTTCATTTATATCATCATAAGTGGCTCGGGAATTATCGTTATATACGACTCGCAAAACCCACTTATGACACGCTCAAATGATAGTTAACAATGGTAATCAAACAACTAAAGTAAGGTTACACCAATCGATAAAGGACTTTTTTACATTGCTAATTTAATAAAGGGTTTAAAGTATGTTGCGTATTACTTTGTTATTAAACCGTTAATTAAGTAGTGACTTTGCAAGCCCAAAATCTACAATTTGCTAACTATACGGACGAGCTACAACTGCAATATAATTAAATGATATCTTTCTTAGTAGCTATGTACGCGTTGTGTATCAAACTACAATAAAAGGAGGGTAACGCAATTATTTGTAAAAAACAAGGAATAAAACCTAACAGTACTAATCGGTCACTAATAGGGCTTCACCTGGGTTTTGCCAAAACATAAGAAGAATAATAGCTATATATAACAACAACTTATGGTTATTCCTAGAGCAAGAAAGTTAAGGTTTTAATAGTAATTTTATGTAGAATTGATGACAAATAAGAAAGGCTTAAAAAAGCAGATATCCATTCAATTTGAGCAATTTCGTTGTTACATTCGATTACTTGGACAAGCACATTTTGCTTCAGATTATAGGCAAATTCGTTAACGTATCATTTTAACCTTGTCTATATAAGGGAGTTATATAGACATTTCAACCCAAGTTTATCGTGATTATCGAATGTAATATTGGTTATTAAAGATGAACTCTACAGGTGAATAGATTGTAAATAATACCTGCTATGGCTTAGCTGGATTTGTGAGTATGAATTGACATTAGTAGGCCAAAACCTGCCATTAACGTCACAATAGCAGTACCGCCATAACTGATAAAAGGTAAAGGTACCCCAACAACGGGTAAGATGCCGCCAACCATGCCGACATTGACAAAAATATATACGAAAAAAGACATCGCAATTGCACCTGCCAGCAATCGACTATAAACATCAGGGTGCGAAAATGCGATATATAAAGCACGCATAAGCACGCAGGCATAAATAAACATCAACAATATCACGCCAAGCAGACCGAACTCTTCAGAAAAAGCGGCAATAATAAAGTCAGTATGACCTTCTGGTAAAAAATGTAGATGCGATTGCGTGCCTTCTAAATAGCCTTTACCGGTCAGACCGCCCGCGCCAATGGCGGTTTTGGACTGAATGATATTCCACCCGGCTCCTTGGACGTCAGCTTCAGGATTGAATAGCGTTAAAACGCGCGTACGTTGGTAATCGTGTAATAAAAAGTTCCAAGCAAATGCCACCAATGGCACGGCTAATGCTGCTGCACTAGCAATCAAGCGCCATGATAGACCTGCTAAAAACAATACAAAAATGCCACTGGCGGCGACCAGCAAGGAAGTACCAAGGTCAGGCTCTTTAGCGATTAATAATACCGGCACGACAATTAACGCTAAGGTAATGGCAATACTTGATAATGAAGGCGGTAAGTCACGTTTGGATAAAAACCACGCACACATCATTGGCATACCAAGCTTCATAAACTCTGAAGGTTGAACGCTACCAAAACCAGGTAAGTTAATCCAGCGCTGCGCACCCATACGCACCTCACCAATGATGTCGACCAGTACCAATAATATCAGCCCCAATACATAAAATATGGGCGTAAAGGTACGATAGAGGCTAGGCGGTATCTGCGCCATAGTAAACATCACCGTAAATGCCACGCCATAACTGATGACTTGGCGGATGACCATGTCGGTATCTTGGCTTGCTGCGCTATATAAAATCGTCAAGCCAATGCAACAAACGGTCAATAGCAATAAGGTCAGCCACGGATCAATATGGATACGTTGCCAAAGCGTCGGCGCACGACCTTGACCAAAGTGATGGCTTTGACGAGAAAAACGGTACTGGAGGTTAGAAGGCATAGGTGATATGTGACTGACAATTGGCGTGAAAGAAAAGTCTGCTTTGACAAACGATAAGTAAGCAATCAGCGAGGGCAAAATGTTTATCGGGCAGCTTAATTAAGAATTTGGTAGCAAAACCCATAATTTACCCGTAATAAAGTAACGACAATATAAACATTATAAGGATAAGTGTTAATAACGAATCAGTGACCGTCAATTCGCTGCGATAGTTTAGCTTGCTTGCTTAAAATTTGATAGTATCGATAAAACGTTTTTAGCGGTAGTTTCTGGTAATGATAAAGACAAAAAAATCTATTTATAGGCACATTTATAAGCCTATTATCGTCCTAGGTATTTGTGCCAGCAGTATTTCTGTGCACGCCGCTATTATAAGTGATAATAGTGAGCGCCGCATCCAAATCCGTCATGGCAGTGGTGCGACCAATAATAGTGGCAATGCTTATATCACGCCCGCTAGCAGTTATGGCAGTCAAAGCAATAGCTATAGCGGCGGCGCAACCATCTTGAGTGAAGGCGCTCGTCGGTCAAATGGTATTAGCGGTGACAGTATGCAAGGGCTGATTCAACAAAAACAGCGCGAGTTTAACTTCGATAGCGCAGTATCGATAGAAGAAAACAAACGCGTCATTACCAACAGAGGAACACCACGTTATAGCAGCGGTAATAATAACTTTGGAGATAGTAATTATAACGATTTTACCAGTATGGATTTTAATGTATGGTTAAATAGTAATAGTTACCGCGCAAGCCAAGTGGCCAATTATCAACGCTATTTAAGTTCACGCGTCGGCGCAAGAAATGTACCGCCCTTATCTCAGCTGTTGACGACCGCTCGTAGTTGGGATAAATGTGGTTATGAGCCTTATCAGCTACCACCGCAGGAGTTATGGGCAAATATTGTACCGACCTTGCAGCTTTATAGTCAGCTAAAACGCCAAGGTATTTTACCTGCTAGTACCGAGATACGTTCAGTATATCGCAGTCCGGGGTTAAATAATTGCGCGGGCGGGGCGAGTGCGAGTAAGCACATGACCGCAGGCGCAATGGATATCTGGGTGCCTGAATATGAAGGCAATTTATGGCAGCTAAGTCGCATGCAAGATAGTCTCTGCGAGTTTTGGCAATATCAAGGGCAGTCGCATAACTTTGGTTTAGGACTGTATTCTACCGGTGCTATTCATCTTGATACCGATGGTTATCGCAAATGGGGCTTTAATCATGCCAGTAGCAGCTCCGCTTGCCGCTATTAAAAGCAGACTCTTCAATTAAAAAAGCTCAGCCAGTGATTACTGATTGAGCTTTTTCATTTAGCTATTTTTTAAGCGTCTGTAAAAATAAGCGATGGATGCTACGACTTTTTCTTAGCTTTCTTCTCATCCCATGGATTGACCTCACCCACAGTCACAATCAAAAAGTTATCAGGCTTTAGAGTGTCGCGCAGGGTTTGGTTGACTTCTGAGAGTTTAACCTGTTCGATGCGATTGACATAATTGGTCAGGTAGCTGTTAGGTAGCTGATAAAAATTCATCATACCAATTAAGCTGTTGATTCCAGCATTACTGGCAAATCCCATCGGAAAGCTGTTTTTTAAATTATCCGTGGTCAATTTCATCTCATCGCTGGTAATACCTTTATCCAATGTCTCATTAATCACATTTAGGCTGGCATCAATTGCTGCGCGTGCTTTGTCATTACGAGTTGAAAATCCAATTTGATAAGGACCACGCGCCAACATCGGGTTCATAGAACCTGATATGCCATAAGTATAGCCGAGGTTTTGCCTGACTTCGGTCATCAGACGCGCGTTAAAATCGCCCCCTGCTAGCACTTCATTACCGACGGCAAAGTTGGTTTGCTTTTGCTGCGCTTGCGGATCGGTGGCACGCTTTTCGCCCAGTTGTCCCATCAATACCGTGGTTTGGGTGCTAGG
>NZ_DAINDI010000026.1:33677-41363 GCF_036731945.1 Psychrobacter sp. | reverse complement strand
GGTGTAGTTTTAGACGTGTTTAGACGAACTTTAGACATTGCTATTCTTATGGCTCCCGGCTGATATATAAGGGCTGCGTTCATTTGCGTTCATTTGCGTTCATTTTTCGTGAACGCAAATAAAAAAGCCCATCTAAATTAATAGATGGGCTTCGTTGGTTTTTTCTGCGCTACTTTACTCGAGTTTTCACACAGTCCCGGCGACCAAGCCAACATAGCTAGTATAGCAGCTAAGTGTAGCTAAACATAGCTAAACATAGCTAACTTTAGCTATATAAGGACGTTTATACACCTATAGATTAGTAGCAGCCAAACTGATTGCACGTCTTATGGAAGTAATTACCCTTTGAATCGGTGCCAGAATATGTCGTGCCTATTGAGCCGTTATTCTGTATCGTTTGATTCCACGTATTACCGTTTGAGCTGCTGCCACTTTGGTACGTTGTATTGCCATAGGTGTTTGATGTCTGGCTCCAAGTGCTACCAGTGCGCGGATTATTACCCGTCATATAAGTAGTATTGCCAAACTTATTAATCTGATAGTTATTGCCAGACTGCGGATCATTGCACGAGTACATATTCTCCGACCCAAAACATGAGGCATTAGCCCCAGTTGCAAACAGTCCACTCAATAATAAAATAGCCAGTTTATTCATTACCTTGTCTCCGCATTAGTTGATTTATTCACTATAACCAAACTAATGCTGTTTGTAACCTACTAAAACACCATTTTAGCTAGTAAAATGGCGTTTTGTATTAGTCACACTACGTGCCAGCCAATTCCTCCTGTCTTAATGCTAGGCTGTCCTGTATATTCTGGCGTTCAGCACTGCCAAAGTCTTTACGCTCGACACGCTTCTCTGCTGACTTTTCAATCTTATCGATATCAACATTAAAGTGCTCAGCGTTACGATCATTCCATGCGTCCATCTCGTTATACAGTGCATCGACACGCGCATCGTCATCTTGATAGATAGCTTCTGCCAAGTGTTTGCTAAAGTAATCCGTCTTAGCCTTCAGCATGTTTTTCATATCATAAGCGTTACTACGGTCACGCCCTGGTCTTGCGTTATTGGCAGGGTTAAAGGCCATCGATTTAATCACGGCATCGGTTTTATCCAAGTCCATGATCTTATCACCTTTGGTGTTACGGTATGATCCAGTCAATGCAATCTCGGCACCTGACGCGGCATCACGAATATAGCGAGGTGAGGCGGTGATAAGTGCGTCTTTATACTTCCCATCGGCGGCCATTGACGCGGCAGAAAAGAAACTCTCGTAAAACCCTGACGACGCGCCCAATATTTCAGCCCAGTCGGTAGGCCCTGGCCTAATCACATCAGTACCGGGAATAACATTACCCAGACTTGAACGACCATGAATATCAATACGACCCTTCTCGCTGGCG
This sequence comes from Psychrobacter sp., assembly GCF_036731945.1. Lineage (GTDB taxonomy): Bacteria > Pseudomonadota > Gammaproteobacteria > Pseudomonadales > Moraxellaceae > Psychrobacter. The sequence goes on along the minus strand of NZ_DAINDI010000026.1, from coordinate 39,956 downwards.
ATACCATACATCAGCGCGTCGGCATTACTCTTACCTAGCAGTCCTTCTAAATAATCAGGCAAGTTAAATGCTTTACCAAACACGCGATAAGCAATACCTTCAAACAGATCGCGTAAGTCATCAGCGAACGGCAAGCCCAACATGCCAGCCAAGGCAAATTGCCACATCATCGCTACTGCCAGCGCTTTAACTTCTTTGTCTCGACCGTGGCGTATCATCTGCTCAGTATAGTTAATCGTGAACTGTTTAAACACGAGGATTAATGGGCCATACTGACCAAGCTTGCCGTTACCGCGTGCCAGACCTGAGCGATTGCCTTTGTTGTAGATGCCTTGCGTCTGCTGAATGATTGATACTGCAAACTCATACTTACTATCAAAGCCTTTTGCCTTTAGTTTGGCATCGCCCATATCTTTGGCGACTCTAAAGGCTGCAATCATGGTACTACGGCGATTCATAGACTCTGATATTTCAGCAAACCAGCCAGCGGCGGCTTCGATATTACCCCAAACGCCACTTGCTACGCCGCCTTTTCCGCGCTCAAGTCCTTTAATCATGTAGATATTCTGCGGATCAAGATGACCTTCACGCGCCATGCGTAAGTAATCTTCTTTTTTCACCCACGCTGGCAAGTTATCTTCAAAGCCCGTCCAGTTAGGCGTTGGCAGTCCGGCGGCTTTCTTACCCATATTGATAGTAGCGTTTGCTGCGTGCTTTCCTATCATTGCCAGCGCTTGCGCCATATAAGCATGGCCCTTGCCAGCGCCTACATAAGCAGTCAGTTTGGGTATGGTCTGGGTAAATGGCTGCGTTAAGTTTAAGAAAAAGAACGCTGGCGAGAAGCCCATAAAGTAATGGAACATCAGGCTGCGCTGCTGGGCAAATTCTTCTTGCGGGTTTTCGATATTCTCAAAAACTTTTTGCGCCTCATTCTGTAGATTGCCGTCATTAATATTTTGGATTGAGCGCTCAATCTCACTGTTATACAGACCACGACCACTATAGCGGGCGTTGCTCATGACAAACGCTGGCAGCACACGCGGCATATCTTCACTATAGCCTGGTACTTTTTTACGATGAATTAGGCGTTTTAGCGCACTGCGATCACTGACCGCGATTTTTAAGTACGCTTGATAGGCGCCATCATCATCTAAGCCAAGCTCGGCTGCAAATAATTGTACCGTTTCGGGCGATAGACCTTTATTTTTAAACTGCTTAAATCCTTCTGGGTTCAGTGTGCCAGTACCGACGGTAAACTGAGTTTCATCGTAGCGCTCTTTTAGCTCTTTAATCGCTTTACGCTGCTGACCTTTGGTTTCGTATAGCTCAAACAAATCTAAGTCATTGGTAGTCTTGTCGCGCACTTCTACTGCATAGTGGCCAAAACGCATCAGCGGCGCATAACCATCTGCTACCAGCTTGTCGTACTTCATGGCAATCGCTGCCATCTAGCTGTTTTTGCATACGCGCTTCGGCTTTTGGTGTGATTAAACCACCCTTGGCCAGTTTTTCCAGCTCGTCTGTCATGTGCTGTTGAAGCGCTAGGTTGTGCATGATGGGGTGCATACCTTGCAGCTTTAGCTTATGGATTGTTTCTATGTTGACAAGCTTAGTACCTTTGGCGAGCGACGATAGAGTATCGACTGTCATATTCATAACAGATGTATCGATTGCTGCCCGCGCGCGGCGATAAAAACCAATGTCTTTGTCGGTCAAGTCAAACATCGTTTGCAGCTCGCTATCGCTCCACACTTTGTCTGCCATTGTGCCATCAAAGATTGCTTTTGATACGCGCTCCATTGCTTCTTTTTTCTTACCGACAACTAGGCGAGTATCCCATATTTCAGGTAACAAAGTTTGCACCAATCCAGCCTCGTTATTCTCATAAGCAATACGCGCCTGCACGTTGTCCGTAAATATTTTAAACACTGGGTTAAGTAGCGCAACATGCTGCGGTGTTGCCAAGTGGCGTCTAAGTAGTAAATTAATACCAAACTTAGACGACATGGTAGTCGCTTGTGCAAGCGCCACTCTGTCTCGTGCTTTTTCTTTAGTAGTGACCGGCTTGCCGTCAGTACCAAGGCTTGAATAGCGTCGGCTGAAACGTATATCAGGATTGTTAGCGTCGAACGTGCCTACGTTGTCGGTGGCTGATTTTATCTGAGTTGGCTTATGAGCAACTGCCCACTTAACACTACCGTCATCGTTTTTCTGAATAACACCATCATAACCCCTGCTTAGCATTTCCTCACGGCTAGGTACGTTATCCATAGCGGATTTTACATAGTAAGGATTTTCTATAGAGATATACGCTGGAATTATGCGCGTTCCTTGCCCTGAATATTGACGCGCCTCTGACTCGCTGGCTGTAAAGTAGCTACCTTTGCCAAGTAATGCGCCAAAATCAGTCGTATTAAACTCATTAAACGCTTTAATGGTGCCATGATAAACCACCAATGGATTGCCATTGCCATCCACCACCTTGCTATCGCCAAACCATTCTTTAAACGCTGGCGTGTTCTTTTGGTCCACACCTTCTTGACTAAACTGCATTTGTGCGGCTGGCATGTTTTCAACACCCGCAATAGTCACGCTATCCATACTCTGTTCTGCCAAGCGCTTAACCATGCGTTCAGCTAACTGCACCATATCATTAGGTGTCATCTTTAACTGCACGCCGGTATGATTGCGAACCCATGCCCGCACGCCAGCCATAACGCGATTCACAAAGCGCTTGATAACTGCCAGTGGACCGCCGCGCTCTGTTGCTTGCGCATACTCAGTGATTAGATACGGGATATATTCATCGCGTGCTTCACTGTCACTGTAGGCGCTTGCCTCTGCGCGTTCTTTGGCGCGTACAGCATACTTGTTGCCAGACCTTACTAGGGCGTAAAAATTTTCCATTAAACTCATGTAAGTTTGCGTCTCAAGCATGTTTTGAATACCAGCGTGCCCGCCCATTTCATGAAGCAATGTTGCAACTACTGTTTCTGGGGTTAGGTTATCAGCAATCAGCGTTACCTTGCCGTCATAGTAAAAACCTTCGGCATCACTTGGGATAAGCAAGCGACCATCACTATTCACAAAATCATTGAGCGTGCGCACTCGCAATTTGCCAGACTTGATAAGCGCTGCGACCACCTCTTTGCCAAAACGCTTTTGCAAGGTGCTGACCACTTGTTTGGCTGTGGCGCTTGTACTGCCTTTGGCTGGGTTGGTTTTTGAGTAACGGATATCAGGATTTGAGCCATCGAACGTGCCAGCATTGTTTGTTGCTGACTTTATTTGATTGGGTTCAAAAACAACGAAAGATGTGCTGCCATCAAATTCCTCGTCATTCTCTATAATAACTCCATCAATACCGCCGTTTACAAGCAAGTCTTTATACTCGTCAGCCAACACTCCGATATCTGAAACATCTTCAAAATCAGCAACCCATAATTTATCATCAGGAATAACATCTGATTCAATATCGTTAGCTAGAGCTTCTAAACTTTCAAGTTCGTAAGACGAACGAATGTTAAGAAACGAAGCGATAGACGTGCTACCCATACCTCCTCGATTTCTTTTGCTTAAATCTTCATTGCTAAACCAAAACCCAACTCCAGCAGTTGCTGCGTAAGGTGTTTTACTTGCGTTTCCATACGCAGTAGCGCCTAGCTTGCTTCTGTCAAAATCGTCAAATATCTCGTCTGTTGAATGATAGACTACCATTGGCTCGCCATTATCATCCACTACTTCGCTAGCATTATCAGGGTCACCCTCCCAATCCCCAAACCACTCTTTGAAGGCTGGCGTTCGAACTTGTAACCATTGCTGCTCATTCAGATTAGTATCTTCACCATTAGGCGCCTTCATCCACTTATCTGTGCTCTCAAACTCTTTGCGAATGGCGTCTATCTGGCTATCACTTGCGGCTATGCGAGAGAATTTAGGCGCGTCCGGTGCTGGCACACGGTCAGCGTCAGTAAAGTTATTCGGATTACTGTCCTGCTTCAAGGCTTCCGCCTCACTTGCCAGCGTATCTTCAAGCTCTTTTAATTCGCGTGATTTTTCTTCAAGCTCGGCTTGTGCATCAAACGACTTGCTGGCGCGGCGCTCAAAATTTTCAGCATTGGTTTTAGATTGCTCGATAAGCTGCTCAATTTTTGACTTGTAATCGGCCAGTTTGTTTACACGATTAATGATACGTGTGGTCAGTCCGTCTGGGCGCGTGTCTTTTGCATTATCTGTATCAAACAATGCGGTGTCATCAGCTTTCGGTATATCAATATTAGCGTCAGCATAGAAGTTGCCGCCGTTCATGGTTATACCGTTATAAACCACATCATAACCTGCTGCCGTACCAAGCACATGCTCGCCTGTATCGAAGTTTTCAGCATGCTTATTGTAGGCGTCTATGATCGCTTGACCGTATTCACTGCGATTATCAAACGCCTTAGCGCCTACCTTGCCGATAACATCGCCTGTTTCAATATTTTTATGTGTTGGCAGTAGCTTATTGATATCGTCAAGCTCACGCTCAGCGCGTGCCAGCGTGCGGCGTGCGTCACGAGCCTTGTTTTGATTGCCAAACTTCTCGTTTTGGTGCCCTGATAATTGACGGTTTAAGCGCTCAACATCTTGGCGCAATCCTGCCAGCTGCATAGATCGCGGATCACCTGACGATAATGCGCTGGCTTGTTCAAAGGCGCTGGCTTCGCTCACATCGTCCATACTACGAACCGTGGCATCACCGCGCATGGCCTGTTCGATAAAGCGCGCCTTGCGTGCGACCATTGACCACATGGTACTATCGTAGCTGCCCTTTGTGGCATAAGCTCTGATAACCACTTCTTTGTTTTGGTTGCCCTGTCTAATGATACGGCCTTCGCGCTGCTCGACTGAGGCTGGGAACCAAGGTGCGTCAAGATGGAATAAGTGAGTTAGGCGCTTTTGTGCATTAACCCCTGTCTCCATATCTTTGCCGCCAATCATAATACGCTTGCGGCCTTGGCGCATATCGTCAAACAACTTGCCTTTTTTAGCGTGTGTTTTATTGTCTCGCATAAAGGCAATATCTTCGCGCTTAACACCCAACCTAATAAGCTCGTCGGTAATCCACTGCTTCATATCAAACCCGCGAGAAGCGGCAGACTGCTCACCAAGTCCTATGTCGGTAAACATCATTAATGCGCCGCCGTTTAAATCATCGACTGCGCCATCGGTCACATATTCATTATCGGCAGTAGCGTGATAAGCTTCTGCCATATCTCTGATAACGGTATTGAGCTTGCTATTAGGGTCACTAGGCAAGGTTGGATCAACAAAGCGCATATCAATCGCACTAAATCGACCATCGCCAATCACGCTTAGGATAATATCGTCGCCCTTTTCAGGCTTGCCACTACGCTTGCGGATAGCATCAATGCGTTCTGCTAGGCTGGCTTGATACTCGCTAAACCCGTCTGGCGTTGGTATGGCAATAATTTCACGCCCACCCGTCTTAACATTAGGACGCGCTACAAAATCGCCCAAGTCTTGACTGGTCAGCACGTCCATGAATGAGCGCACGCGGCTCATAAGCTCGGGCACGTTGACGAACCTAGCAAAGCGCGGCACCACTTCATAATTACCAGCGGCGTTCTGCTCTAAGCCCTCCACTACTTCCCCAAACTGATTTGCCCAGCTATCAAAATGATGAAGGCCGTCTTGCTTCAACTGCTCAGGCTGAAAATAATGCTGAATAGTATAAAGCTCGCCCATCGTATTGGTGACGGGCGTACCGGACGCACCGACAAAAGCGCGTGTCGGATTGCTCTTTCTAAGTAGTTGCAGCTTTAAATCTAAGTCCATCGCTTTTTGCGAGCCTGCCGGGTCAATACCTTTGATATTTCCCATCTTGGTCACAAAGTTAAGCTTACGGAACTCATGCGCTTCATCGATATACAGCTTATCGACGCCCATATCTTCAAAGAATACCGCGCCGTCCTTCTCTTTAGCATCAAGTAATTCATCAAGGTTGCGCTCTAGGCTTTCGATATTGCGCTCAAGCTGCTTGACTGAGGTGCGATTATCGCCGTCACTGGCTTTAGTGGATTCAAGCGCGGCTTGCCATTCTTCAATCTTATTTTCTAAGAAGGCTTTTTTGGTATCAGGTTTTACGCCGATACGCTCAAAACCTGAGTGAGTAATAATGATAGCGTCTGGCGTATTGAGCGCTGCTTGTGCCACAAACTGTTTGCGATTGTGCGTATGAAAGTTTTGCTCGTCAGCGACCATGATATTAGCGGCCGG